>CAMVDC010000063.1 GCA_947166155.1 uncultured Prevotellaceae bacterium
TCAACCACGTGTCGAAGGAGTGGGAAGAGGCTTACCATGCCGGTGTGTTCACCGAATTCATGGAGCAGCGTGCCGCCGGACACACAGCCATGGACGGCAAGATGTATCACCGCGGACTGCTCGACTGCAAGCAGATGATAAAGGAGCAGATCGAGAAACTCGATTACATAAACGACCCTGAGGCCACCGACAAGCAGCAGGAGCTGGAGGCAATGGACATCTCGTGCGATGCTGCAATACTGTTTGCCGAGCGCCATGCCGAGCTGGCAGAGCAGATGGCAGCCAAGACGGCCGACCCTCAGCGCAAGGCAGAACTGGAGAAGATTGCCGACGTGTGCCGCTGGGTTCCGGCCCATGCACCTCGCGACATGTGGGAGGCCATCCAGATGTACTGGTTCGTACACCTCGGAACAGTGACCGAACTCAACGGATGGGACTCTATGAACCCGGGACACATCGACCAGCACCTCTATCCGTTCTACCAGAAAGAGGTGGAGGAAGGCACCATGACCCGCGACCGCGCCAAGGAACTCATCAGCTGCCTCTGGATTAAGTTCAACAACCAGCCGGCACCTCCAAAGGTGGGAATCACGGCACTGGAGTCGGGCACTTACAACGACTTCACCAACATAAACATAGGTGGTATCACACGCGACGGCAAAGACGGTAGCAACGAACTGTCGTACATGATTCTCGAGATTCAGGAAGAACTGCACGAACTGCAGCCGGGTCTCTCCATCCACATCAGCAAGGTGACTCCCGACGAGTTCCTGCTGGCCGGATGCCGCGTCATACGTCAGGGCCACGGATACCCGTCGGTGTTCAACCCCGACATCTACACCAAGGAACTCATGCGCCAGGGCAAGAGCCGCGAAGATGCCAACGAAGGCGGATGCTCGGGATGTATCGAGGTGGGTGCATTCGGAAAGGAAGCATACCTGCTCACCGGATACCTCAACACACCGAAGATACTCGAGATAACACTGCACAACGGCATCGACCCCGTGACCGGCAAGCGACTCGGACTCGAGACAGGCGACCCGCGCACATTCACCACATTCGAACAGATGTACGACGCATGGCACCGACAGATGGAATATTTTGTCAATCTGAAGCTCTCGGTCAACAACTACATCGAGCGCATGTTCTCGCTCTATGCTCCGGCCACATTCCTCAGCCTGTTCATCGACGACTGCATCGTGAAGGGTAAGGACTACTACAGCGGCGGTGCACGCTACAACACCACATACATACAGTGTACCGGCCTCGGCACCCTGACCGACTGCTTCACCACAATGAAGAAACACATCTTCGAAGACCACCGGTTCACGATGGACGAACTGCTGCGAGCCATCGAGGGCAACTTCGTGGGCGAAGAGAAGTTCCGCCAATACATCGTCAACCACACACCGTTCTTCGGAAACGACGACGATTATGCCGACTCAATCGCCGTACGCATATACGACGACCTGGTCGATGCCATCGAAGGAAGGCCAAACACCCGCGGCGGCAAGACTCAGCTCAACATGCTCTCGACCACCTGCCACAACTACTTCGGCAGTGTGTGCCAGGCCACACCTAACGGCCGGTTCGCCAAGTTTGCAATCAGCGACGGCACAAGTCCTTCACACGGAGCCGACTCGCAAGGACCGACTTCGGTCATCAAGTCGCTCGGCAAACTCGACCAGACAAAGAGCGGCGGCACATTGCTCAACGTGCGATTCGTGCCGAGCCTCATGAAACGCGAGGAAGACCTCAAGAAGCTGGCAAGCCTCATCCGCACTTATTTCTCGCTGGGAGGACACCACATCCAGTTCAACGTTGTGGATACCGACACACTGCTCGATGCACAGAAGCACCCCGACCAATATAAGGACCTGCTCGTGCGTGTGGCCGGCTACAGCGACTACTTCAACGACATGACATCGCAGCTGCAGAACGAAATCATCGCTCGCACAGCCAACGAAGAATTCTAAGCGACCGACATGACGAATCAGAACCTGATATTCGACATAAAGCGCTTCTCGATAAATGATGGTCCTGGCATCAGGACCACCATTTTTCTGAAAGGATGTCCGCTACACTGTGTGTGGTGTCACAACCCCGAGGGCATCGACCCAAGGCCCCAGCGCATGTACACAAAGAAAAAGTGTATAGGCTGCAAGACCTGCGTCGATGAATGTCCAGTACATGCACTCAGCCTCACCCCCGATGGCATTCGTGCCGACGAAAACCTGTGCCGACAGTGCCGCCAC
The DNA here is from genome assembly GCA_947166155.1 of uncultured Prevotellaceae bacterium. Taxonomy (GTDB): domain Bacteria; phylum Bacteroidota; class Bacteroidia; order Bacteroidales; family Bacteroidaceae; genus Colivivens. The sequence continues at coordinate 2,256 of CAMVDC010000063.1, forward strand.
TGCGAAGAGGTCTGCCCCACACTGGCCATGAAGTTCGGCGGCAGGCAGTGGGCTATGGACGAACTGATGGAGGTGATAGAAAAGGAACGCAAGGTGATGGAAGACAGCGGCGGAGGAGTGACCCTCTGCGGCGGCGAACCCCTCATGCACCATGCCTACCTCACCGAGCTGCTCACCGAACTGGGGCAGCGCCGGTTCCACCGATGTGTTGACACCACGCTATATGCCGGCAAGGAAGTAGTGAAGGAAGTGGCACAGCAATGTGAGCTGTTCCTCGTTGACATAAAGCACATGGATTCGGCCACACACCAGAGATATACAGGAGTGCCAAACGAACCCATACTCGAAAACCTCAGGATGATAGCCCAGATGGGGTGCGACTTCTTCATCCGCATACCACTCATCGAGGGCGTGAATGCCGACGAGGGCAACATCGAGGCCACAGCACGATTCCTCGCCACCCTGCCGTGGGAGCGCAAGACAGTCAACCTGTTGCCATACCACGACATAGGAAAGGGAAAGCATGAGAAACTGGGCACCACCTACAACCCCAACCACATCGACATGAGTACACCCACCGACGAGGTGCAACAGCGATGCATCGACATGTTTAACCAATATGGCATCACAGCCATCATAGGAGGATAAGGCATGCTGACACTCAGAAACCTGACTACAGGATACGGCACCAAAAGTGTGAGTAAAGACCTGAACGCCACACTGCAAGAAGGACAACTCACATGTCTCATCGGCCCCAACGGCACCGGCAAGTCGACACTGCTACGCACCATTGCAGGATTTCTCGACGCAATCAGTGGCGACATCCTCATCGACGGCAAACCCACACAGAGCTACACCAGCAACGAACTCTCGCGACTAATAAGCATAGTGCTCACCGACAACACACACATCCGAGGCCTCACGGCCTATGAGGTGGTGGGAATGGGCCGCAGCCCTTACACCGGTTTCTGGGGACGATTTGACAGCCACGACCATGACGTCATAAAGCAGTGCATGCAACAGATGGGAGTGGAACATGTGGCCGAACGACCCATACAGACCCTGAGCGACGGCGAGCGCCAGAAAACCATGATTGCCAAAGCGATGGCACAAGAGACACCCATCATACTGCTCGACGAGCCAACGGCATTCCTCTACTACCCCAACAAGGTGGCAGTGTTGCTCATGCTGCGCAAACTGGCTCACGATACAGGCAAGACCATCCTGTTGTCGATACACGACATAGACCTCGCCCTGCAAGTGGCCGACTACATCTGGATGCTCGACGAAGAGAGCAACCTCATAAGCGGAACGCCACGCACCCTGTGTGACGATGGAACCATTGCACGACACATATCAAACGAACATATAGAATTCAATCCACAGACAATCACATTCAAAGTAAAGAACATATAACAAAACAAGAAAAAAATGATTAAAAAGACTACCACAACCATTCTGCTGGCAATGGTGACCACACTGCTTTTTGCCATACCAGCAAGAAAAAAACCATTCACACTCACACAAGTCGACGGAAGCACAATGACCGTAAGACTGGTGGGCGATGAAACTATGCACTACTACACCACACTCGACGGAACACCACTGGTAAAAGGGGCGAACGGCATGTATCGCCCAGCCACATACTTCGAGACACAAAACATAAAGGCAAAACATGCACAACGCATATCTAAACGCAATGCAGCACGAGTGAAACGCGCAGCAGCACGACGCGCCAAAGGTACATATACAGGTGAGAAACGCGGACTGGTGATACTCGTCAACTTCAAAGACGTCAAGATGAAGTCGACCAGCACACCTCAGGCATTCAACGACCTTTTCAACAAAGAAGGCTATAACAAAAACGACCACATCGGTTCGGTACGCGATTACTTCCTGGCACAAAGCTACGGGCAACTCACCATCGACTTCGATATCGTGGGTCCTTACACCCTGAACAAGAACATGGAATACTATGGCGAAAACGATGTTGACGAGGAAGGCGATCCCATAGAAGGTTCCGACCTCCACCCTGGCGAAATGATTAGCGAAGCACTGCACATGGCCAACGCAGACGTAAACTATAAAGACTACGACTGGGACGGCGATGGTGAAGTGGACCAAGTGTATGTGCTATATGCTGGATATAACGAGGCACAAGGTGCTGCTGAACACACTATATGGCCACACGAGTGGACACTGCAGGATGCAAAATCCTACGGCGACGGTTCAGGCGCACTCACCCTCGATGGTGTAAGGCTCGACACATACGCATGCAGTAGTGAACTTATCGACATGACAGGTAGCACCATCACGACTATCGGAACCGCCGTGCACGAATTCTCACACTGCCTGGGTCTGCCCGACTTCTACGACACCGAAAACCAGACAAACTTCGGCCTCGACTGTTGGAGCGTGATGTGTGGTGGATCGTACAATGGTCCTGAAGAATGGGGTGAAGTACCTGCTGGATATACCAGCTATGAACGTATGTATGCAGGATGGCTCACACCTGTGGAACTCAACTCGCCATGCATCATAAACGACATGAAGCCCATCAGTTCAACTCCCGAGGCATACATCATCTACAACGACAACAACAAGAACGAATACTATATGCTCGAAAACCGTCAGGAAGAAGGCTTCGACACCTACGTCTACGGCCACGGCATGCTCGTGATTCACGTCGACTACAACAAACAAGCATGGGAGGAGAACACTGTAAACAACATCGCCGACCACCAGCGTTGCACCATCATACCGGCCGACAACCAATTTATGACAGGCTCATACAATGGACAGAAATATGCTACCGGCAGCGACCTTGCAGGCGACCCCTATCCTGGAACATCGAAAAACAATGCACTGACCGACACATCCAAACCCGCTGCTAAACTATATAACGCAAACACCAGCGGCAAGAAATACATGGGTAAGCCTATAGAAAACATTGCCGAGAGCAAAGGACTCATCTCCTTCACATTCATGGGCGGCCTGACACTCGACACACCCGAACTCGCCGCTGAAAGCGACATCACCTCTACTTCGTTCACAGCCAAATGGTCGGAAGTAAGCGAAGCCAACGGCTACGACCTGGAACTGAAATACTACACTGACAATGTAAAAGCAGAGAACGTGCTCGTCATGATCGAGGACTTCAGCAAACTGGCATCAGTCACTAAAGACGAAAGCACCGATCTGGGCAGCAAACTCGACGACTACATGAACAACGCAGGATGGAGTGGAACAAAGGTATTTGCATCTACCAGCCGACTAAAACTGGGCTCGTCGAAACAATCGGGCACACTCGTTTCGCCACTTATCAACGCACCCCAATCAGGCAACGTGACCATAAGCCTCGGCGAAACTGAGTACTCACTTGCCGAGGGTATTGATGTAGTGGTGAGCATATTGTCGGAAACAGGAACCCCGATAGCATCACAAACCATAAAATCAGGGAACACCACACACACCATCAATTTCAGTGGAGTGGATTCAAGCTATAAGGTGATGTTTGCACCATCGAAACGCATTTACATAACGGGTATCTCGATCTTCGACGGTGAACTTACAGCCGACCAGATAGACGAGAACGGCACCATAGCAGCCACCAAAACCATCAAGGTCTCAACAACCCAGACATCCTACACATTCACCGACCTCGACCCGGCTATCAGCTACGAGTACCGAGTGCGAGCTCATGCCGACAACATCTACGGCCCATGGACAGCGTGGACTCCTGTAACCCTCAGCCATGAAGGCTCGACTGCCGACGTAAACCACGACGGACAGGTCGACACCCAGGATGTGCTGAAAGTATATGAATACATGGAGACCCACACAACGACCGACGAACCAGGTGCACACGATGTGAATGGCGACGGACAGGTCGACACACAAGATGTGCTGGCCATATACAATGTGATGGAAGGATGAGATGCATCGACATCCCATAATGAGATGCATCGACCCATACAACAACGCACTGAGAACGAACAAGAAACTTTGCTGCACATACACACACAAAAAAGCAAATAAAGCTTTGGCTGTTCAGCAATTTTGTCGTATCTTTGCACTGTCGTTTATTTCTCTAAGTAAACTATAAACAACGAGATATTATGAAAAGATTTATTATCATCATCGCTTGCACCATGCTGGCCATGCTCAATGCTGACGCTCAAAGCCTGGAACAACGCAAGATTTGTGCTCTAAAGTGGACACTGCAACAAGCCTACTACAACAAGCAGGAGGGACAGCAGATTGCTCACATCGACGTAACCGAATTTAAGACGCTCGCCGACTTCCAAAAGAACAAGCTCGTGAGCGATGCCATGAAGAAACTGCAAGACACAAGCGACCAAAATCGTGTGAAACGCATTGCAGCTGCTACCACCGAGGCCGACGTGAGTGGCGCTGTGCCGTCGGGGGCTAAGAAGGAATTCCAGGCTGATGTCGACAAGATGAAAGCTGTGGCTCCTGCCATTGAACCCGAACCCGAAACAGAAGAACCCGAGGAAGAGCCCGTTGCAGCTGAGCCCGAACCGGAGCCAGAGCCACAGGCAAACGTAGAACCTGTAGAGCCAGAAACCAACAGCGATATCGTAACTGCTACCGACAATGTCACAGCACCGGCAGAAGGTATGTCGTTCGTAGGAGTAGCCCTCACATGCCTCGCTATTTACATCATACTCACTCTTTGTGTGTATTTCTTCGTGCGTTCAAGGATGAAGGCAACTCAGAAGCAAGAAGAGATGGTATCTATGGAGCAATATCGCTCGGAGCGCCAACGACTCATCGAGAAAATCAAAGCATTGGAAATCGACCTCGAAGGCGTGAAAAGCATGAAACCAAAAGTTGCTGAAGAACCTGCAAAGTCAGGACACAAGGCTGAAGCTAAAGCAAAGCACGAACATGAGCAGAAGCCACAACCACAACCGGCCATTGCAGTTGCAGAACAGGAAACTGCAAAGGAAGAAAAAGTAGAAACTGTGAGCGAGCCTGCGGCAACCGAGCCAGAAGTACAAGTTCAACCAGCAACGGTGGTTCCGACAGCAGTTCCAACAGCAAAAGTGGAGCACACTCTGTTTGAACAAGAACCAGCACCAGCCGTAAAAGAAGAAACTGCCGAACCGAAGCAAGCAACTGAAACTGCAGCACCAGCCACAACAGACGACAATAAGGCAGCCGACGACACAACAGCAGCAAAGCCTGCAGAACCCGAAATTGTAGTGCCACAACGCATGAAGTCATCACTTGTGATGTTCTATGCAGTGCCAACCGAAGGCGTATTCACCGAAGGTACAACCGAGATAATACCCGGACGTTCGTTCTACATGCTCAAGACCATGGACGGAGTCAACGGTACATTCCAGATACTCAACACTTCGGAAAACATCACCGAAGCCCTGAATGCACTCTCCGACATTGTGAAGCCTGCATGCAAGATACTCAACACCGTGTCGTCACCTGTTGAAATCCTTGCCGAACGTCCCGGACAAGTGGTACGCGAGGCCGACGGATGGCACATTACAGCAAAGGCACACGTAAGGCTGATATAAAACAATCACCCCTCCTCAATCTTCCCTAAGGGTAGCGATGTCATGCTGATGGCATCATCAACCCTTGGGGCAGACAAGAAGGGGTAAATATATTATGGTTGCCGGCAAGCCCTATTCACCATTTTTTGCTCGTCAGTTTTATCAATGTACTTCCATCGGGAATCGAACCCGAATCTAATCTTTAGGAGAGATTTATTCTATCCATTGAACTATGGAAGCATCGGCTATCGGGCTATTGCGACTGCAAAGGTACGAAATAATTCATAATTCACAATGCATTATTAGCAATTATTGCTGTTCGACAACCGAAATAAAAGAATAAAAAAAATAAATTGCACAACTTAAATAGTATGACATTCACCCAACTCTGTTACCCAGTATTCGAGAAAGCCATCGAAGACTTTCATCTGCTCGACGACGTTGATCAAGACATCAACAACCCCTACGAGCGCGGTACAATAGAATATGACCTTTACGTAAAGAACTGGATTGACACCGTGCAGTGGCATCTTGAAGACATCATACGCGACCCACATATCGACCCTGCTGACGCATTGGTCATCAAGCGCCGAATCGACAAGAGCAATCAAGACCGCACCGACCTCGTGGAGCGTATTGATTCCTACTTCCTCAGCCTTTACGACACAGTGAAGGTACTGCCCGATGCCACCATCAACACCGAAAGTCCTGCATGGGCTGTAGACCGTCTCAGCATCCTGGCACTCAAGATTTATCACATGAAGGAGCAGGTGGAACGCCCCGATGCCACCGACGAGCATCGCCAGAAGTGTGAGCAAAAGCTGAAGGTGCTGATGGAACAACAGAAAGACCTCTCGACCGCTATCGACCAACTCATCGACGATATAGCCGCAGGGCGTAAGTACATGAAGGTGTACAAGCAGATGAAGATGTATAACGACCCAAGTACAAACCCTGTACTCTACGGCAAGAAGTGAAGAAGGACATACTTGTAATACGATTCTCGGCTATCGGCGACGTGGCAATGACCGTTCCGGTCGTGAATGCTGTGGCTACAGCAAACCCCGACACCCACTTCACCATCCTGACCCGTCAGCGCATGGCACCACTGTTTACGTGGATGCCACGCAACGTGTCGGTCATTGGTATCGACCTCAACCAATATAAGGGTATTGCAGGGCTCGAACGCCTCTATCGCCACCTGCGCGGTCATCACTTCAATGCTGTGGCCGACCTTCACGATGTGCTACGAAGCAAATATCTGCGCACACGTTTCCGCATGAGCGGGGCAAGGGTGGCCGTCATTGACAAAGGGCGCAAGGAGAAGCGCGAAATACTGGGGCAGGGACTTACACACCAGCCACTAAAGCACACCATCAACCGATATCAGGACGTATTCACCAGTCTTGGGTTGCAATGTCCTGTCGACAACATACAACCGATAAACACCCACATCGAGGCTGCTGCCCACCCCGACAATCAGGCCGACATAAACACCGCAACCACAAATCACAGCATCACAATCGAATATCCTGCAATAGGTATTGCACCCTTTGCCGCTCATCAAGGCAAGATCTACCCTCTGGACCTTATGCATCAAGTGGTCGACATCCTGGCCGATGCCGGCAACCACATCTACCTCTTCGGTTCGCCGGGCGAAGAAGCCCAACAGCTCGGCACTTGGCAACGCGACGGTGTCGTCTGTGTGGCAGGCAAGATGGGTGGATTCACAGCCGAACTGCAGTTTATGAGTCAACTCACACTCATGATTTCGATGGACTCAAGCAACATGCACATGGCTGCCATGGTAGGCACACAGACCATCTCGATATGGGGAGCCACACATCCATGCGCCGGCTTTACGGCATGGAACCAAGGCCCCGACACATACATACAGGCCGACCTCGACTGCCGTCCATGCTCTATCTACGGCAATCGTCCGTGTGCTCGCACCGGCTATCCATGCCTCAACAGCATATCACCCCAAACCATTGTTGACAAAGCAAGACAATACGGAGCACGATGAAACATTACACCATATTCAACATCACATACCGCATCACCTACGCACTGTTTTATGCCATTTCGCTGCTGCCATGGAAGGTGTTATACCTCATTTCCGACATGGTACGCCCCATCGTGCAGCGATACTACCGTCGCGACATCGTGAGGCAGCAACTGCGCGAGTCCTTTCCTGATAAAAGCATAGCCGAACTGACCGAGATCGAACGTCTGTTCTACCGACACCTGTGCGACATTTTTGTCGAAGTCATAAAACAATGCTCAATGTCGAGGTCCGACATGATGCAACACCTCACCTTCAGCGGTCACGAAGAAATGATGGCCGACAGCAATGCCCACGACCCCGTGGTGCTCGTCATGCTGGGCCACATGGCCAACTGGGAGTGGGTGGCATCGTTGCAGTATTGGTTGCCCAAGGTACACTGCACACAAGTCTATCATCCCCTCTACAACGATGTGTTCGACCGCCTCTTCATCCGCCTGCGCGAGGAGTATGGCGGCGAGACCATCAAGATGAAGCAAGCCGTGCGCCGACTGCTCACCCTGCACCGTCAGGGCCGTGTCAGCGTGTGTGGCATGATTGCCGACCAACAGCCCAAGTGGGAAGCCATACACCATTTCGGGCCCATGCTGGGGCACGACACTGCCGTATTTGTGGGTACCGAGCAGATTGCCAAGAAACTCAACGCAAAAGTATATTACGCCAGCATGACCCAGTCGAAACGCGGATACTACCACTGCACCTTCACACCGATTTCACTCAACCCTACCGCTGAGCCCGACTTCGACATCACCGACCGCTACCTACGGCTGCTCGAAGCCGACATCACCGACTCGCCCGAGCTTTGGCTCTGGACCCACAAGCGATGGAGCCGCACACCCGAGCAGTGGGAAGAGAGAAAGAAAGCACAGCATTAAGATCACACGTTTACCGAGGGTTCACCTTGATAAATAAAAAATGTGTACCGAGTTTTCCCCTCGATAAGTAAAGAACAAGCACACCAGGGTTTCCCCTCGATAAGTAAAGAACAAGCACACCGGGGGTTCCCCTCGGTGATAATAAAAGTCAAATAGTAAACAACCATCACCCCTATGACCGATAACCTCCTTTCCATGTTCTGGACATTTGCCAAGATCGGAGCATTCACCCTCGGTGGAGGCTACGCCATGGTGCCCATCATGGAGAAAGAAATCGTTGACCGTCACCACTGGCTCAGCCGCGAGGAATTTCTCGACATACTCATCGTAGCACAAAGCACGCCCGGCCTCTTCGCCATCAACATGGCCAGCCATATAGGCAACAAGGCGCGTGGACTTTGGGGCGGCATCGTGGGCACCATGGGCGTGGCGCTACCATCCATCATCGCCATACTGCTCATAGCCATGTTCTTCCGCGCCTTTGCAGGCAACATCTACATCGAGAAGATATTCATGGGCATACGTCCTGCCGTGGTGGCACTCATTGCCGCACCCTGTTTCACCATGGCACGCACAGCCCGTCTCAATCGTCACAACATCTGGATTCCCATCATCGCATGCCTCCTCATCACCGCTTGGGGCGTATCGCCCATCTGGATAATCCTCGTAGCAGGAGTGGGCGGATTCGTGTGGGGAAGGATTACAAATGGCAAATGAAAAGACCCTCTCCCTAACCCACCCCCTTTATGGGGAGGGAACTCCATCCGGAAGGAAATGAACAAATAAATACAAATAGTAAATGGTCAATCTGTAAATAGTAAATCCCATGATTTTTTTCGACCTCTTCATAACATTTTCCAAGATAGGTATCTTCAACTTCGGTGGCGGATACGCCATGCTGTCGCTCATCCACAACGAGGTGGTTGAGAAACACCAATGGCTCTCGTCGGCCGAGTTTACCGATGTGGTGGCCATCAGCCAAAGCACGCCCGGCCCTATAGGCATCAACTGCGCAACCTATGCCGGCTATACGGCCGTGATGAACGAGGGCTACCCCGAGTGGGCAGCAGTGTTGGGCGCTGTGTTGGCATCCGTCAGTGTGTTGTGGCTACCGTTTATGCTCATGCTCACCATCAGCAAACTGCTGCTCAAGTATAGCAAGACCACCGTCGTGAGCGACATCTTCTCCCTGCTGCGTCCTGCCATCGTGGGCCTCATAGCCGCAGCAGCCATACTGCTCATGTCGACCGAAAACTTCGGAAGTCCCACCCACGACACCTTCCAGTTCATAGTGAGCATCCTGCTCTTCGCATTCGCATTCGTAGGCACGCGCCTCTTTAAGGTGCACCCCATTCTCATCATCATCATCTGCGGAGTGGCAGGACTGCTGATTTATTAGCCCCCAAGGACATATACACACTCACCAAAACAATCCCCACATATAGAACAACCTCCACATCTTGTCATCCCGACGGAACGAAGTGAAGGAGAGGATCTTGAAAGTGTAACGCACTTTACACTGTGTAAGCTGCCTTGCAGCTTCAAGATATGCTCTTCCTCCTGCGTCGGAATCGATATGACAAAGAGGGGAGGCTCTACTTATAGGAATGGCAGTGCTAAACTATGACTGCGAGCCATACACTCACCAAAACGCCCCAATATATAGCACAACCTCCACATCTTGTCATCCCGACGGAACGAAGTGAAGGAGAGGATCTTGAAAGTGTAACGCACTTTACACTGTGTAAGCTGCCTTGCAGCTTCAAGATATGCTCTTCCTCCTGCGTCGGAATCGATATGACAAAGAGGGGAGGTTCTACTATATAGGAATGGCAGTGCTAAACTATGACTGCGAGCCATACACTCACCAAAACAATCCCTACATATAGAACAACCCCCACATATAGAACAACCTCCCCATCTTGTCATCCCGACGGAACGAAGTGAAGGAGAGGATCTTGAAAGTGCAAAGCACTTTACACTGTGTAAGCTGCCTTGCAGCTTTAAGATATGCTCTTCCTCCTGCGTCGGAATCGATATGACAAAGAGGGGAGGTTCTGCTTATAGGAATGGCTGGGTATGCTACTGGCTGGGTATGCTACTGGCTGGGTATGCTACTGGCACTCTTCCAATTGAAATAAAACGACAAAGCCACAACCCATTTGACGAGTGTGACCAAGTGCTTTACCATATAGTAACAGTTATCCTTCTGCATTTCGGCCCATATAATAGCAAAAGAGCCACGCGGCGCATACCGCATGGCTCTCTCACTTTATTTATCAGCCTTTTGCCTTGTCAGGGGTGGAATGCCACCACTGCCCTCTTGGGAGGCTGGGAGGTCTTTCTTTATTTAACCAGCACCTTGATTTCATCTTGGTGCTTCACGTTCGGCTAAGCTCAAGCAAGCTTGGCTTTGCGCTCACTTAACCAGCACTTTTTTGCCGTTCACGATGTTCAGACCCTTCTGCAAGCCGCCGAGCTTCTGGCCCTGCAGGTTGTAGATGCCCTGAGCATTGAATGTAGGAGCAACTGGCTCAACCTCTGCGATGGCGGTGGTGAATCCTGGGTCGGGCTCGCTGCCGATGTAGTAGAGCTTGAAGTTGTCGTAGATCGACCAGTCGTCGCCATTGATTGTGGCGCTCTTCTTAACACCGAGGCGAAGTGTGCCGCCCTCGCCTACGTAAACCTGAAGCAGGTTGTTGTAGTACTTGTTGGGGGTGTAAGGACTTTCGGGCTCTTCGGCTATCTGGTCGAACCATGAAGTGGCGGTTGTCATGTAGTTTGGAACTACGAGGCCGTCGCCTACTCCACTTGTGCCGTCGCTGATCCATGGGGTGCCGGCCTCGACTGCACATTCGCTGATGTACTTGACTTGAGTCTCGACTGTGTCGACATCCGACTGGGCATAGAAGTAGGCCTGGGTCTGGGTCGACTTGTCTTCGGCTCCGTAAAGAGTCCAGTCGTTGGCGGCTGAGCCGTGACGGTAGTAACCCTGAACGGTGGCTACGTAGTAACCGGCGGGAAGACCTGAGAGACGCTGGTAGCTGTCGTAGGTCTTGTTGTAGTGCTCGGCGTTGGTCGAGGTGTTACCTCCGGCTCCGAATGCGGTGCCGCTCCAACCGGTGAAGTCACCTACGGTGTCGAATGTGCCGTTGACGATGAAGGCGTTAGAGAAGTCGACAGGAGTGTCCTTCGAGGCACCTGAGTAGTCTGGAATCTTAAGGCTGGTCTCAATGGCGTTGGCCTTGTCGATAAGGGCCTGAACCTCTTCGTTGGTACGGTTGTAGTTGTCGACTGCATCGCCGATTTCGTCGAGTGCGACACCTGCCTCGTCGACTGTCGTGGGAAGTGCCTGTGATGCATACTGCTCATATACTTCGCTCAGCTCGGTGAGTTCGTCGTTCAGTTTGCTGTAGAGTTCTACCGACTCGTTAGCGTAGTTGATAGCTGTGTTGCCATCTGCGATAGCTGCGAGGAGGTCATCAGCGGTCTTGGCATCGTCGGTCAGTGCATTTTCGATAGCTTCCTTGGCGGCTGCGGCCTTGTCCTTAGCGTCGGTACCTGCATCGATATCAGCTATAGTTGCAAGTTTGGCGATCATTTCGTTGGCCTGGCCGGTGTATACATCCTTCGCGTTACCGTTGTAGTAGAGACGGAAGTTGTCGAAGATTATCCATGTGTTGGACGAAGTGGTCTTCAGTCCGATTGTGATGTCCTGTCCGTCTTCGGTCAGCACGAAGTTGATTCTGTTCTCGTATGTTGAGCGATCTTCCTTCAGGTTGAAGAAGAAGTTAGAGCCCGACATACCGTTAGGAATCCATCCCATATCGGTCTGCACGTCGCTGAGTTCATTACCTGAATATACCTGATTCTCTTGTGCAAATGCCATGATGTTGTGGAGTCGCTGCTCGAACTGGTTGCAGTACAGCACAGCAGTAAGACCTGCGTATGGATCCTCGGGTGTATAGTTGTAGAGGTTGCCTGTGTTGTATGCATCGTTGCGCTCAAATCCTTGAACGGTGAGGGTGTAGCTACCTCTTGGCAGGTTTTTCACTACCTGCGACATGTTGAATGTAGCATGCCAACGTTCTGCATTACCGTTGCTGTTTACAATGTTGAGGGTATATTCCTCGTGCTCGATGGTGTTGGTTCCCTGTCCGTTGCTTGAGCTGTTGAGTCCGCCCCATACGGGTGATGTACCAGTAATGGTCCATCCCGAGAAGTTGTTCTTGAAGTCGGGGTTGTTGATAAGCAGTGTGATTTCGTCGCCTGGCGATACGTTCTCGGTGATGTAGTCGATGATCATCTTGT
>CAMVDC010000064.1 GCA_947166155.1 uncultured Prevotellaceae bacterium
TTCGAGTTCTTGAGTTCTTTGATAAACGACATAAACAGCGGGTGCGGATGCAGCACCGTCGATGAGTATTCGGGGTGGAACTGAGTTCCGATATACCAGCGGAGGTCGGGAATCTCAACAATCTCAACCAGATTGGTGTCGGGATTGATGCCCACACACTTCATGCCATGGGCCTCATATTCTGCCTTGTAGCTGTTGTTGAACTCATATCGGTGACGGTGGCGTTCGCTGATCGTAGTCCTTCCCCCGTATGCTTCGCAGGCACGGCTGCCTTTCGTGAGTTTGCAGTCGTAAGCACCCAGTCGCATGGTGCCGCCCATTTGCGTTATGTCTTTCTGTTCCTCCATGAGGTCGATTACGTTATGATGTGTGTCATGACTCATCTCTGCACTGTCGGCATCCTTGTAGCCAAGCACGTTTCGTGCAAACTCAATCACCATCATCTGCATACCGAGGCAGATGCCGAATGTGGGTATGTCGTGTGTCCTGCAATATTCGGCTGCAAGGATTTTACCCTCTATGCCACGCTTTCCGAAGCCCGGACAGATGATGATGCCTGCCATCGCTTCGAGTTTCACGGCTACATTATCGGCACAGATGTCCTCGCTGTTGATGAAGTGAAGTATGGCCTTCACGTCGTTGTAGATGCCGGCAAGGTTGAGGCTCTCGCGTATGCTCTTATAAGCATCTTGCAAGTCGTACTTCCCAACCAACCCTACATGAACTTCCCGGCTTGCCTTGCGCCTTTTGTCGAGGAAGTCGTGCCATGGAAGCATGGCTGGTGTCTCTCCTACCGGTATGCCTATCTTGCGCAAGATGGCGGCATCGAGTCCTTGGCGCTGCATAGCTACCGGCACTTCGTAGATGCTTGGCATGTCCTCGCTCTGCACCACACACTCCAGTTCCACATTACAGAACGACGCCACCTTCAGGCGCATGGCGTCGTCGAGGTGGCGTTCGGTGCGTAGCACGAGTATGTCGGGCTGGATGCCCATCGATTGCAATTCCTTCACACTGTGTTGTGTGGGTTTGGTCTTCAGTTCGTCGGCTGCTTTCAGGTATGGCACGTAGGTGAGGTGAACACACACCACATCACGTCCCAACTGGCATCGCAGCTGACGTATGGCTTCGAGGAACGGCTGGCTCTCTATGTCGCCGATCGTGCCGCCTACCTCGGTAATCACGAAGTCGAGTTTCTCATTCTTCACATCTTCGCGAAGCATCCTCCGCTTTATCTCATCAGTGATATGAGGCACTACCTGAATGGTCTTGCCCAGATAGTCGCCGCAGCGTTCGCGGTCGATTACCGTTTTATATATCCGTCCGGTGGTGATGGAGTTGTTGCGGGTGGTGCGGATGTCGGTAAACCGCTCGTAGTGACCGAGGTCGAGGTCGGTCTCGAAGCCGTCTTCCGTCACGTAACATTCGCCGTGTTCGTAGGGGTTGAGCGTCCCCGGGTCGATGTTGATGTAGGGGTCGAACTTCTGTATGGTGACCTTGTAGCCGCGTGCTTGCAGCAGTTTGCCGATGCTGGCCGATATGATGCCCTTGCCAAGCGAGGACACTACGCCGCCTGTGACGAAGATGTACTTTGTTTGCATATTATGGTTGTATTGTGAATCCGACAATCAGATAGGCTTTCTGCGAACAGGGATTGGCAGTAACCTGTCCGAAGACAGGAATAGAAAACGACTCGGTGACTTTTATCTCCTTTGTGGCTCGCAGCGACAAGTTGGTGACTGCAAAGCCATCTACCCCATACGCCGTGGCGGCATAGGGGACGGCTCCCGCAGTGGCGTTCCAGTCGGTGCCAATAAGGCGGAATGGTACATTTGCCTCGACATAGCTGCTGTAGGCACGTTTGCCGTCTTTGTTTGTGCCGTCGTTGCCTGCAAAGTTAGTGTACCACTGCAGCGAAGCGATACCGAAGTCGTAGCCTATGTTGGCTTCAAACAGATGGTTGGTGCCATGTGCGTCGTACTTGAAATAGCGGTTTTGTGGGTCGAGCCCTGAGTTGAACCAATAGTCGGTCACACCAATATTAAACCTTCCGATCGTATAGCTGAGGGTCAGGTCGAACTCCTTGGTGTCGGTCGTTTCGGTCATACCTACGCTGCCCCATGCCGAGAGCGACACTCCCTTGTATGCCACTCCCAACGTGGGTTGCAACGACACGTTGCCCAAATCCTGTCCGCGCCAGATGTAGCTGCTTACGATGTCAGCACCGATGGCTGTCTCAATCTCATCCTGTGCATGGGCGGTGCTGCTAAGCACCAAGCCCAATGCGAATAAAACAATCTTATTCATACCTTATTTATCTTTAGTTATAGCAAGCTTCGCCATGTTCGTAGATATCCAGTCCTTCTTCCTCCACACGTTTGCCGACACGCAGACCATGTAGCCGCTTGATGCCGTAGAACAGGGCGAACCCGCAGGCGGCTGCCCAGAGGTCGATGCAGAGTATGCCGAAGCACTCGGCGCCGAAGAATCCCCAACCATGACCATAGAGTGCGCCGCTGGATGTAGAGAGCAGGCCTGTCATCAGTGTGCCGAGGATGCCGCACACGCCATGAACGCTGGAGGCACCAACGGGGTCGTCGATGTGCAGTCGGTGGTCGATGAACTCGATGGAATAGACTAGTACCGTGCCACACACGAGTCCGATGACTACTGCTCCGATGGGCGACACGAGGTCGCATCCGGCTGTTATGCCTACGAGCCCGGCCAGGATGCCGTTGAGGGTGAGCGAGAGCGATGGTTTGCCATACTTCATCCAGGTGATAAACATGGTTGCCACTCCTCCGGCCACTGCTGCCAGGTTGGTGGTGAGGAACACGTGACTGATGGCTGTGCGGTTCACCTCACCTGTAGCAGCCAGTTGCGAGCCGGGGTTGAATCCGAACCATCCGAGCCACAGGATGAACACGCCGAGCGATGCCAACGTGAGGTTGTGGCCGGGTATGGCGCGGCTTTTGCCGTCGGCCGAATACTTGCCGATGCGGGGGCCGAGTGCCATGGCGCCGATCAGGGCCAGTACTCCTCCCACGCTATGCACGATGGCCGAGCCCGCGAAGTCGTGGAACACGTCGCCGAAGGTGGTCATCATGAAGCTGTCGGCTGCATCGTTGCAGAGCCAACCGCCGCCCCATGTCCAGTGGCCCTCGATGGGGTAGATGAAGAGCGAGATGACGGCCGAATAGACGAGGTACATAGAGAACTTGGTACGTTCGGCCATGGCGCCGCTGACGATGGTGGCGCTGGTGGCGCAGAATACAGTCTCGAAGATGAGGAATCCTTCGACTGGCAGGTCGCCTTCATAAAAAGAGAGGTCGCCCCAGTTGGGCATTCCGATGAATCCGGAGCCGTCGCTGCCGAACATGAAACCGAAACCGAGGAAGAAGAACAGAAGCGAGCCGAACATGAAATCGACGAAGTTTTTCATCAAGATGTTGGCTGTGTTCTTACTTCGTGTAAAACCGGCTTCGCAGAGAGCGAAACCTGGTTGCATCCAGAAAACCAGCATGGCTGCAAGGAGCATCCATACGGTGTCGAGCGATAATCCTATTTCATCCATAATAATGTGTCGTGTTTGTTTTGTGTTTGTGTTGTGGTTTGTGTTGTGGTTTGTGTGTTGTGTGTTTGTGTTGTGGCTGCTATTTCTTGTCTCTCAGGACAGTGTCGCCGTGTTCGCCGGTGCGTATGCTCCATGTGTCGATCATCTCGCTCACGAATATGCGTCCGTCGCCTATCTCGCCCGTGTGTGCCACCTTGAGTATGACTGCGATGGTGGGGTCGAGAAACTGGTCGCGGCACACGATGGTGAGTGCCACGCGCTCGATTACGTCGGTCGAATACTGCACTCCGCGGTAGATGCGCTCCTGCCGGCTCTGCCCTATGCCGTGTACGTCGTGGTATTCAAACCAGTCGATGTCCGACGAAAGCAGTGCCTGCTTCACCTCCTCGAATTTGGTCTTGCGAATAATTGCTTCGATTCTTTTCATGTCTTTCTACTTAAATTACTTAAATTAATTAATACTGATGGTACCATGTTTTCTTGATGTGTTCAAGCCCTCGTTTTTGCGAGTGCGTGTTTTCTGTTTTGCGAGTGCGCAGTCTCGGCCCCGCGAGTGCGCAGTCTCAGGCCTGCGAGTGCGCAGTCTCAGCCCCGAGAGTGCGCAGTCATTTTCGACCACCCTCACACATACCCACAGGGTAGTGTCGGTCTTGACGGCTGAATTCCGCTGCAAAGGTACTGGCTTTTCCACAATTGGCAATGAACGACATGTTTTTTAAGTGTTAAATTTGTGGTGTGCTTACAAAATGAAAGCTGTATTTTATTTACACCTTTCAAAATGTAATTGAAACAATCTGAAAACATGGCAAAATGAAAGAAGTTCGAATTTACTGTACAAGAATTGGCTGATTGTTTTGCGTGTTTTGCCATTTTGCACTAACTTTGCACCCGAAATCGGATGCATATTTTCGCTTTAGTGCGTTTTTTGGCACCCGAAATCCATGTACAACACATCAAACACAAACACGATATGATCAATTACAGACGACCGAAGGATGATGGTGGACTTTATCAAGAGCAGTATGAGCACGATGCGTGTGGCATTGGCATGATTGTGGATCTGAACCGAAACAGGAGTCACCAGATTGTTGACGACGCACTGCGGGTGTTGGAAAACATGCGCCATCGTGGAGCCGAGATAGGCAAGGATGGCGATGGTGCCGGCATCATGCTGCAAATTCCGCACGAATTTATCTTGTTGCAGGGCATACCTGTACCAGAGCGTGGCAGGTATGGCACCGGACTTGTGTTCATGCCGCGCGAGGCGGAGGCACAGCGCACGATACTGGCCATCATGACCGAAGAGGCAGAACGCGAGGGACTGCACCTTATGCCGCTGCGCAAGGTGCCAACAAATTCCGAATGCCTGGGGGAGAGGGCACGCGCCACCGAACCCGACATCATGCAGATGTTTGTGGTGGAAGGAGAGGAAAGAGTCGAGTCCATTGCGCGCGCGTTATATATAATAAGGAAGAAGATAGAGCGCAGGGTGACTCATCCCGACTTCTATATCTGTTCGCTGTCGAACACCTGCATTGTGTATAAAGGCATGTTGTCGTCGATCGGGCTGAGGCAGTATTTCCCCGATTTGTCCAATCCCTACCTTACAAGTGGTTTGGCGCTGATACATTCGCGTTTCAGTACCAACACATTCCCTACGTGGTCGCTGGCACAGCCCTTCCGACTCTTGGCCCACAATGGCGAGATCAACACCATCCGCGGCAATCGCGGGTGGATGAAGGCCCGCGAGAGTGTGCTCAGCAGTGAGGCGTTGGGCAACATAAGCGAGATATCACCCATAGTGCAAGAGGGCATGAGCGACTCGGCCAGCCTCGACAATGTGTTCGAGTTTCTGACAATGAGTGGACTGTCGCTCCCACAAGCATTGGCAATACTTGTGCCGGAGTCGTTTAACGACAAGAATCCAATCAGCGACGACCTGAAGGCTTTCTATGAATACCACTCCATCCTGATGGAACCATGGGACGGCCCGGCAGCACTGCTGTTCTCCGACGGACGCTATGCAGGCGGAATGCTCGACCGAAACGGCCTCCGACCATCGCGCTATACGATAACCCGGCAGGGCATGATGGTAGTGGCATCCGAGGTGGGAGTCATGGAATTCGACCCAGCCGATGTAGTGAGCAAGGGACGCCTGCAACCCGGCAAGATACTGCTTGTCGATACTCAGGAGGGCAGGATATACTACGACGGCGAAATCAAGGAACAGCTGGCCAAGGCACATCCATATCGCGAGTGGCTCAGCGAAAACCGTGTGCAACTGGAGAAACTGAAGAGCGGTCGTAGGGTGGAAAACTCGGTGCAGAACCTGGAACGCAGACTTGTTCAGTTCGGATATGGACAGGAAGACATCGACCGCACCATCATCCCTATGGCTACAGCAGGGCAGGAACCAGTAGCAGCAATGGGCAACGACACGCCGTTGGCCGTGATGAGCGACCGCCCGCAGACGTTGTTCAACTATTTCCGCCAGCAGTTTGCACAAGTCACCAACCCTGCCATCGACCCCATCCGCGAGGAACTGGTGATGAGTCTGACGGAGTACATCGGAGCCGTAGGCACAAACATACTGACACCCGATGCATCAAACTGCAAGATGGTGCGACTGCCGCAACCAGTGCTCACCAACACTCAGCTCGACATCTTGTGCAACATCCGCTACAAGGGATTCAAGACACAGAAACTACCCATAACCTTCGAGAGCGAAAGTGGAGAGGAAGGACTGCGACGGGCACTCGACGACCTCTGCCATGATGCAGAGCAAAGTGTAGATGATGGTGTGAACTACATCATCCTCAGCGACCGTGACATCGACGATAATCATGCTGCAATTCCGTCGTTGTTGGCTGTGAGTGCCGTACACCATTACCTCATAAGTGTGGGGAAACGTGTTCAGACAGCTCTCATAGTCGAGAGTGGCGAAATCCGCGAGACCATGCACGCGGCATTGTTGCTGGGATATGGTGCCAGTGCGCTGTGCCCGTACATGACATTTGCCATCCTCGACGACTTAGTAAGGCGAGGGAGGATACAGGAAGACTATGCCACGGCCGAGGCACATTATATCAATGCCGTGGACAAGGGGTTGAAGAAAATCATGTCGAAGATGGGCATATCTACAATACGCTCGTATCGCGGTGCGAAGATTTTCGAGAGCATCGGACTCAGCGAAGACTTGCTGCGCACTTATTTCGGTACGGAAGTAAGCACCATCGGCGGCATCGGGCTGAAGGAGATTGCCAGAGACGCCATACGTATGCAACAGGCGGCTAAGGAACAACCTGTGCTGAAGAATCAGGGACAGTTTGCGTGGCGCAAGGACGGCATCCGACATGCATGGAATCCTGAGACAATATACCGCCTGCAGATTGCTACCCGGACTGGCGACTACATGGCGTTTAAGGAGTGGGCAAAGTTGGTTGACCATAAAGATGCACCTATATTCATCCGCGACTTTTTGGGCTGGAAAAAGGCTGCCAAACCTACGCCTATCGACGAAGTGGAAGCGGTGGAAAGTATAGTGAAGCACTTCGTGACCGGTGCTATGTCGTTTGGTGCATTGAGCATCGAGGCTCATGAGGCATTGGCACTGGCCATGAACCGACTCGGTACCCGCTCAAACACAGGCGAAGGTGGCGAGGACAATGCCCGATATCATGCAGATGTTGACGGCATAAGCCTGAGCAGCAAGACCAAGCAGATTGCATCGGGACGCTTCGGTGTGACTGCCGAGTATCTGGTGAATGCCGAGGAAATACAGATAAAGGTGGCACAAGGTGCCAAGCCTGGAGAGGGCGGACAGTTGCCGGGATTCAAGGTGAACGACATCATTGCCAAGACGCGCAATGCCATACCGGGTATCTCGCTCATATCTCCTCCGCCACACCACGACATATATAGCATCGAAGACTTGGCTCAACTCATCTTCGACATGAAGAATATCAACCCTGGGGCTGCAGTCAGTGTGAAACTCGTGGCCGAGAGTGGTGTGGGAACCATTGCCGCCGGTGTGGCAAAAGCAAAGGCCGACCTCATCGTCATCAGCGGTGCCGAGGGAGGTACGGGAGCCAGTCCGACAAGTTCGATGCGTTTTGCAGGCATATCGCCCGAAATAGGACTGGCCGAGACACAGCAGACGTTGGTGATGAACGGTATGAGAAGCCAGGTGCGACTGCAGACCGATGGCCAGCTGAAGACTGCCAAAGATGTCATTATAATGGCAATGCTGGGAGCCGACGAGTTCTCGTTTGGCACACTGCCGCTGATTGTGTTGGGCTGTGTCATGATGCGCAAATGTAATACAAATACCTGTCCGATGGGTGTAGCAACGCAAAACCCGGAGTTGCGTAAACATTTCGAGGGAAGAGCTGAGTATGTGGTCAATTACTTCACAATGCTGGCACAGCAGGTGAGAGAATACCTAAGTGAAATCGGTGTGCACAGTTTAGAGGACATTATCGGACATACAGAACTCATAGAGGTAGATACTTGTGGCATGACGGATAAACAGAAGACCATAGACTTCGGGCGGCTGTTGCACAAACCAGAACCAGACTGTCCTCTGCATTGGGACGGCGAAGCTTATACTAAAGTATCGGACGTGAAGGACACAGAAATTATCGAGGCCGCAAAGAGGGCTATTGACAGTCAGGAAGAAGTGACCCTCGACTATAGCATCAGGAATACCGACCGGGCCCTCACCACGATGCTATCGGGTGTCATAGCCAAGAAATATGGCGAGGCAGGACTGCCCGACGGCACCATCAACATCCGTTTCAAAGGCGCGGCCGGTCAGTCATTCGGAGCTTTTGCAGTTCGTGGTCTCAATATCAGACTTGAGGGAGAGACCAACGATTACTTTGGCAAGGGATTGTCGGGCGGACGCATCTCAATCCTGCCGCAAGCACGTCGTAGCGATGTGTTCAAAGCCGAGGATAATATCATAGCAGGCAATACAGGATTGTATGGAGCTACTTCGGGCGAACTGTATATCAATGGCAAGGTAGGCGAACGCTTTGGTGTGCGCAACTCCGGTGCAATTGCTGTAATCGAAGGAGCCGGCGACCACTGCTGTGAGTATATGACAGGCGGACGTGTGGTGGTTCTCGGTGAAACCGGACGTAACTTTGCTGCGGGTATGTCGGGCGGCATTGCATACGTGTATGATCCAAAGCATACGTTCGATTACTTCTGCAACATGGACATGGTGGAACTGTCGTTGGTGGAGGACTCAGTCAGCCGCAAAGAACTGAAGGAGCTAATCCGTCAGCACTATCTATACACAGGCTCGGCCTTAGCGGGCAAGATACTCGATAATTGGTACCACGACATCGAAAACTTTATCCAGGTGGTGCCAATAGAGTACAAACGAGTGCTCGAAGAGGAGAAAATGGCACGGCTTCATGAGAAGATTGCCGATATACAGCGTGACTACTAATGGAGTGAAGCTACGGTGGGAAAGGGAGGGCCTAAATAGTAAATGGTAAATTTGTAAATAGTAAATAAAAATGGGAAATCCGAAAGCATTCTTAGAGATACATCGTCAGGAGGCAGGCTACCGGCCGGTTCATGACAGAATCCACGACTTCGGCGAGGTGGAGCAGACGCTTGGGCACCGCGAACGCAAGTTGCAGGCGAGTCGTTGTATGGACTGCGGCGTGCCCTTCTGCCACTGGGCTTGTCCGCTTGGTAATAAGGCTCCGGAATGGAACGATGCATTGTATCGTGGAGACTGGGAATTGGCTTATCAGTTGTTGTCGAGGACTAACCCATTCCCTGAATTCACGGGAAGAATCTGTCCTGCGCTATGCGAGAAGGCTTGTGTGCTGAACCGCTTCAACCACGAACCGACCACCAACCGTGAGAACGAGGCTGCTATCACTGAGATGGCATTCAGTGAAGGATATATTATGCCTCACACCGATATTGTCCGTAATGGAAAGAAGGTTGCAGTCGTCGGTGCTGGTCCTGCCGGACTTGCGGCTGCCAATACTCTAAATCATTTGGGATATGCGGTTACCGTCTTTGAAAAGAACGAGGCTGCTGGCGGCTTGCTACGATATGGCATACCTAATTTCAAGCTCAACAAGGCCATCATCGACCGCAGAATTGCGTTGATGGAGGCCGAGGGTGTCGAGTTCTGTTATGGCGAGGCTGCCGGTTGTGTTGCGATGGTATCGCAACATGCAGGACGGTATGACGCTGTCTGCGTAGCCACTGGTACACCTGTTGCCCGCGACTTGAAGGTTACGGGACGTGAGTTGAAAGGTGTGCATTTCGCTCTCGAATTCCTCGCGCAGCAAAACCGAGTCTTGGCCGGTAGGGAGTTTTCAACCGACGAACGTATCACAGCCAAGGGTAAGGATGTGCTTGTAATCGGTGGTGGTGATACAGGAAGCGACTGTATAGGCACTGCTCATCGTCAGGGATGCCGCAGTGTGACTCAGATTGAAATCATGCCAAAGCCTGTGGATGGCCCCGATGACCCTCAGAATCCGTGGCCGAACTGGCCTCGCACGCTCAAGACATCTTCGTCGCACGAGGAGGGTTGTACCCGTCGTTGGAACATCAACACCATCGAATTCCTCGGAGAGGACGGCAAACTCACAGGTGTCAAGGTTCAGGAAATAGAATGGAAACCCAACCCTGACGGTGGTCGTCCACAGATGGTGGAGAAGGGCAAGCCTGAAATCATCAAGGCAGAGCTCTGCCTGTTGGCAATGGGATTCCTGAAGCCTGAGCATCCGGTGTACCCTGATAATGTCTTTGTGTGCGGTGATGCCCAAAGCGGTGCGTCTCTTGTTGTCCGCGCCATGGCCAGCGGAATCGAGACGGCACGTCGTATCCATGAATATATAAATAGGAAATCGTAAATCATGCTGGTTCCCTTCACCAAAATGCACGGATGCGGCAACGACTACATCTATGTCAATGCCATGCAACACCACATATTCGACCCGTCGGATGCCGCTATAAAATGGAGCGACCGCCATAAGGGTATCGGTTCCGATGGTCTTGTGCTTATCGACCGAAGTCCAGTCGGCGGGGCCGATTTCTCAATGCGCATATTTAATGCCGATGGAAGTGAGGCCATGATGTGTGGTAATGCTTCGCGTTGCATAGGCAAATACTTGTATGAACGAAAACTGACCGACAAGCACGAAATCCGGTTGTTCACGCTTTCCGGCATAAAAACGCTCCGGTTGCATGTGACGGATGGCATGGTAGAGGGTGTCACTGTCGATATGGGATGTCCTATCATGGAAGAAGAGCTGTTGTTTCGCCGCACTGCCGGTTTGCCTGCCGGCACTTTCGTGTCGATGGGAAATCCGCATTATGTGGTATTCACCGACGATGTGAACCATGTCGAAACGATGGGCAAAAGCCTTGAATGTCATGGTGCGTTTCCGCAGCGATGCAATATTGAGTTTGCCCATATTATGGCTGACGGACGTATTCGTGTCCGTGTGTGGGAGCGTGGCAGTGGCATTACTCAGGCGTGTGGCACGGGTGCATGTGCCGTGGCAGTGGCTGCTTATGCAAATCGTCTTTCTGCACGGCATTGCAGAGTCGTGATGGATGGCGGCGAACTTTGTATCGAATGGAGCGAGGCCGACGGACATGTCTACATGACAGGTCCTGCCGAGTTTGTCTTTGACGGGGAAATAGATTATAAATAGACATATAATAAAGAACTATGGCATTAGTAAACGTACATTTTTTGAATCTGCAAAAGAACTATTTGTTTACCGATGTTGCCAAGAAGGTAAACGTATTTAAGGTTCTGCATCCTAAGGCCGACGTCATTTCGCTCGGCATCGGTGATGTCACCCAGCCATTGTGCCCGGCGGTGGTCGAAGCGATGCACAAGGCTGTAGATGAGATGGCCACCAAAGAGGGGTTTCATGGCTACGGACCTGAACAGGGTTATGAGTTTCTGCGCGAAGCAATCCTGAAAAACGACTTCCTGCCACGAGGAATACACTTGGACGTGGACGAGATTTTCATCAATGACGGTGCGAAGTCGGATACGGGCAATTTTCAGGAGATACTGCATTGGGATAACTTCATCGGGGTGACCGACCCTGTCTATCCTGTGTATATCGATTCGAATGTGATGATTGGACGTTGCGGGACATTCGCCGGCGACAAGTATAGCTACGTGGCATATCTGCCATGTACGGCCGAGAATGGTTTTATGCCCGAGATACCCGAGAACCGCCCCATGCAGGTCATATATCTGTGCTATCCGAACAATCCCACAGGTGCAGTCATCACCAAACAGGAACTACAGAAATGGGTGAACTATGCCCTGAAAAACGATGCGCTTATCCTGTATGATGCTGCATATCAGGCCTACATACGCCACCCTGAGATTCCGCGTTCGATTTACGAGATACGTGGTGCGCGGAAGTGTGCTGTCGAATTCCGCTCCTATTCCAAGACTGCGGGCTTTACCGGCGTGAGGTGTGGCTACACGGTTGTGCCCAAAAGCCTCACGGTATCTACATTTGCCGGCGAACGCATATCGGTGAACGAGTTGTGGAACCGCCGCCAATCGACCAAGTTTAACGGGGCGAGCTACATCAGCCAACGGGCGGCCGAGGCAATATATACGCCTGAAGGACAGCACCAGACGCAGGAGACAATAGATTACTATCTGGAGGGAGCCCGCATGATGCTCGACTCGTTGCGAAGACTGGGATATAAAGTCTATGGTGGAGAAAATGCACCTTATATATGGATGAAGACACCTGGTGGCAGTGGCTCGTGGCAGTTTTTCGAAGAGCTGCTCTATGGAGCACAGGTGGTTTGTACCCCTGGAATGGGCTTCGGACCATCGGGTGAAGGCTATGTGAGGTTCACATCGTTCAGCCCTCACGAGAAGATTGAGGAAGCCATGCGCAGAATGGAAGCTTGGCAAAATCATTGATAATTCAACAACACACAACACAAACACAAAGTAAACATGGAAGGATTAAGATTTCAAGTTGTCGGCGAGGCATTCGCAAAGAAACCGCTCGACGTAGCAATGCCAAATGAAAGGCCAAGTGAATACTTCGGCAAGAAGGTGTTCAACCGAGAGAAAATGTACAAGTATCTGCCAAAGGCAGTTTATGAGAAGATGGTGGATGTGATGGACAACGGTGCACGGCTCGACCGCAATATTGCCGACGCAGTTGCTGCTGGCATGAAACAATGGGCCCTGGAGAACGGAGTGACACACTATACCCACTGGTTCCAACCACTGACCGAAGGCACGGCCGAGAAACACGACTCGTTTATCGAACACGACGGAAAGGGTGGCATGGTAGAGGAGTTTACAGGTAAGTTGCTTGTGCAGCAGGAACCCGATGCATCCAGTTTTCCGAGCGGGGGCATACGCTCCACATTCGAAGCCCGTGGCTATTCAGCATGGGACCCCACAAGTCCTGTATTCATCATCGACGACACACTGTGTATCCCCACGGTGTTCATCAGCTATAGTGGCGAGTCGCTCGACTACAAAGCACCGCTGCTCCGTGCGTTGAAAGCCGTGAACAAGGCTGCAACCGATGTGTGCCACTACTTCGACCCCGATGTCAGAAAGGTGACATCCAACCTGGGATGGGAACAGGAGTATTTCCTTGTGGATGAAGGTCTGTATGCAGCACGCCCCGACCTGCTTCTCACAGGGCGTACCCTCATGGGGCACGACTCGGCCAAGAACCAGCAGATGGACGACCACTACTTCGGAAGCATCCCGGAGCGCGTGGCTGCTTATATGCGCGACCTCGAGATACAAGCGCTCGAACTCGGCATTCCTTGCAAGACCCGCCACAACGAAGTGGCTCCCAACCAGTTTGAGCTGGCGCCGATATTCGAAGACACCAACCTGGCTGTTGACCACAACATGCTGCTCATGTCGCTCATGAAGCGGGTGGCACGCAAACATGGTTTCCGGGTCCTGCTGCACGAAAAACCTTTTGCAGGCATCAACGGCAGCGGCAAACACAACAACTGGAGCCTCTCGACCGACACAGGAGTGCTGCTACACGCTCCAGGCAAGACACCCGAGCAAAACCTGCGTTTCGCCGTGTTCATCGTCGAGACACTGATGGGAGTATATCGCCACAACGGACTGCTGAAAGCCAGCATCATGTCGGCAACCAATGCACACCGGCTTGGTGCCAACGAGGCTCCGCCTGCCATCATAAGCAGTTTCCTCGGCACACAGCTCAGCGAACTGCTCGACCACATAGAGAAGGCCGACAAAGACGACCTCTTCCGCCTCGACGGCAAACAAGGGCTGAAACTCGACATACCACAGATTCCGGAACTCCTCATCGACAATACCGACCGCAACCGCACATCGCCATTCGCCTTTACAGGCAACAGGTTTGAGTTCCGAGCCGTGGGCAGCGAGGCCAACTGTGCCAGTGCCATGATTGCACTCAACACCGCTGTGGCCGAAGCGCTTGCCGACTTCAAACTCCGTGTAGATGCCAAAATCGCAGAGTACACGGAGCGCACGGAATTCTCTGAGGGAACGGGTCATACTGCCAAGTTCCATGCCATAATCGACGTGTTACGCGAAGACATCAAGACCTGCCGCCCCATCCGTTTCGACGGCAACGGATACAGCGATGAGTGGAAGGCAGAAGCCGCCAGGCGCGGACTTGACACCGAAACCAGCTGCCCGGTAATCTTCGAGCGCTATCTCGATGCCGACAGCATCAAGATGTTTGAGTCGATGGGAGTCATGACCCGCAAGGAGCTGGAAGCGCGCAACGAAGTGAAATGGGAAACCTACACCAAGAAAATCCAGATAGAGGCACGTGTGTTGGGCGACATTTCGATGAACCACATCATCCCCATAGCCACCAACTACCAAAGTCGCCTGCTGGAAAATGCCGAGCGCCTGCGCTCAATCTTCCCTGCCGAAAAAGCCGACGAGCTGAACGCCCGCAACCTGAAACTCATAGAGGAAATAGCCATGCGTACAGCCGAAATTGAGACACAGGTGGACAACCTGGTCAGTGCTCGCAAAGTGGCCAACCGTATAGACGACGAGCACCAGAAGGCCATTGCCTACCACGACACCATCGCACCTTATTTCACCATCATACGCCGCCAGATCGATAAACTCGAACTCATTGTCGACGATGCACTATGGCCACTGCCAAAGTACCGCGAATTGCTGTTCGTGAGGTAAACTCACGACACCCATAATACCCACTTTTTAGAGAGAAAGGATATCGCTTGATAATCAAAGCGATATCCTTTGCTGTTTGTGAGTGCGCACTTTCGGCCCTGCGAGTGCGCACTCACAGGCCCGCGAGTGCGCACTCACAAGCCCGCGAGTGCG
>CAMVDC010000065.1 GCA_947166155.1 uncultured Prevotellaceae bacterium
CCCACCCCACGGAGTTCGTCGCCCACAAAGGCCGCGATGTCGGCACCGTTGAGGTCGGTCTGAGCCTCTCCGTCGATGGTGATGGTGGCATAGAGGGTCATATCGTACTGGTAGTCGTGGGGATTGACCGAGTCCCAGTGGCTGCCTTGAGCAGCCAGGGGGAGGGTCGTAAGCAGTAAGCTGACGATGCAGCATAGTTTCTTTACTTGTTTCATAGCTTATGTGTCAGTTTACTTGTTCAACACTTTCTTTCCATTCTTAATCACGATGCCGCGATAGCTGTCGGCCACACGCTGACCTGCTACGTTGTATATAGCTCCATCGCCTTCGGAGAGGGCTGGGGTGAGGTCATCAATTGCATGGATGCCAGTAGCGTCGCCCAGATGGAGCACATACGGAGCCTTGACGCTTCCGAGCACATCGGCACGGAAGTCGATGGTCTCGGCCAGTGGGTACATGTCGCCTGTCTCGCGGTCGATGGCCACGAAGCGCAGCGGTTCGGTCTTTTCGCCATGAGCCGAGATGTAGAGCAGGCCGTCGATGGATTGTGCCACTCCGCGCAGCCCTGCCATATCGGCATCGAATACAGCCACGATATAGTGGTCGGCATCATCTGCATCGAGTGTGGCGGTGATGGCCATGAGGCTCGGATAGCGATGAGGATTCATCGAGAATTGACAATTGAGGATTGACAACTGGGAATCGGTTGATGCACGTGGCATTCTGGACTTCGCTCCTGCCGGCTCGGTCGGCTGGTCGTTATAGACAAACTGCTTGGCACTTGAAGCCTTGTAGAGGTAGCCTTGACCAGGGGTGAGGCTGGTGAGTGTACCGGTCCATGAGCCATCGGTGTATTGTGCAAATCCACCTTCGAGGTTGGTCACCACATCGCCTTCCTCGACAGCGAGGTGACGGAACGCATCGGCAAGGGTGAGTGTCAGGTCGAGCGGATAGCCAATCCAGTTCCAGCCCTTAGCCAACGAGATGATGTTAGCCTGCGGATTGAACTGCTCACCACTCAATACCTTCTGTCCGGCAGCGGTGGTCTGGATCTTAACTGCCTGGGATGCCAGTATCTCAGTGATGTTGCCTGTGAAGCCGACGACAGGGTCGTTGATGACTTCCTCGGTCTGTGTCTGCACCTTATATACGAGGCTCTTGATGTCCTCGACAGGCAGCGGAGCAGCCATATCGTGCGATACCCAGTTCCAACCCTCGGCGAGGTTGAGACCTACATGAGCCTGACGGATTGAGTAGTTGTACTTGTGTACGGTGCTCTCGGTTCCGTTGACTCCTACGGCCATGATGTTGAGTTCCATGGCGTCGTTGATGGCAATCGGTCCGGTGTAGAGTCGGCGAGTAGGCGACTCGCATGGGCAGGTGCCGTCGGTGGTGTAGTAGATTTGTGCACCTTCGGTCTCGCAAGCGAGGGTGACGGTCTGTCCGCGGAACACCGCAGTGCCGCTGATGCGCGATGCAATAGGTTCCTTCACCTCCTCAAGCATAGCTGCATCGACCACACTGACTGCCGTGAGGGCTGTGATATCCTCGTCAATGACTTCGAAGTCGAGTGCCGTGGTGCCATAGAGTGCACCGTTGAGCGTGAACTCGGCCTGTCCGTCGCTGTCGAGGGTGAGTGTGACGGCCTGCAACGAGTCGGTTCCGATGTTGGCAATCTTAGCCGACTGGGTGCTTACGCGTACCTTGCGGCCTGCAGCAGCCTCGGTTGGCAGGGCTGCAATGCGCACTGTGGTTGCATCGGCGTAAGCGATGTTGAGCGACTGTTCGGTTGCAATGCTCTCGAGGCGTTTTTCCACCTCAATCTTCTGCTGGAAGGTAGAGGCCATCGGGATGCCCGCATAGCTCTCGACCAGGCTGGAGATGATGATGTAGGCCTCGTCGTAGAGCGAGAGCTGGTCGGTTGCCACATATACCTTGGTGGTATATTGCTGGTCGCTGCCCTCGATGGCGGTCTCAAGCGTAGGGAAGGTGATGTTGAGCTGGTCGATGAAGGTCTCGGCCCCACCCTTCACACCTTTTATATATATATTGTCGGTGGTGAGGGTAGATGGGTCCATATACTTGTCGAACGTGATCTCGACTCCTCCGTCGATACTTCCTGTCTTCTCGAAGGCACGAGCCTTGACTACGTAAGGCTGCGACACTTGCTTCATGCCGATATTGACATCGAGCTGTGGAGGCGGAACAGGGAGCCAGTCGGAGTAGGTGGTCTCATAGCCTTCCTTCTCGAACTTGACCTGCCAAGTACCCTGAGGCACATCCCATCCATACTCGCCCTGTTCGTCGGTGATGAGCGGGTTCTCCTGTCCGTAGTTCTCAGCATCCCACTTCACGATGTCTTCCTTCAGGTCGCCATACATGTCTTCGTAGCGATGCTTGTAGTATGCAGTGGCGGTGACACCCTCGAGGCGGTTGCTCGACACACCTTCATATACATATCCCGACGGGTCGATGATAGGCTCGACCACCGGATAAGGCAGCGAGAAGTCCCACTTGGCCTGGAGGGTCTCGGTGAAGTCGTAGTTGCAATTGACGTAAGAGTTCTTCTCACGCATTGCATGGCGCAGGTAGATGCGCGACTCTGCCTTGTTTTGCAGGAAGAGGTTTGTAGCAAAGTGTGTGATGTAGTTAGCAGCCAGACATATCTGGTCGATATTGTCGGCGAGCTGAGAGTAGAGTAGCATCTGGTCTTCCTTGTTCCAGTATCTGTAGGTCTGGGTTGCAGCCTCCAGGGCGCTTGTCACGAGGTCGAATGCAGCGATATAACGCCATCCGTGGATGCGCATCTGCCGCTCGCTGAGCCATGCAAGTGCACGTGCCTGCGGGTCGTCGAGTCCGTCGCATGGCAGTATGCGGTCGCAGAACTGCTGCCAGTCGTTCTCGTCGCGAATGCCATAGTTGGCATACGAGAGGAGCTGGTTGCCTTCGCGCACGATTTCAGCCAGATTGTCCCAGTTGACGATAAGCTTCTGATAGATGTCAAGCAGTTTCTCGCAGCGCTCAACCTCTTGTTTTGCATAGTCAGACTCTTGGCCTTGATACATGCCCAGTTGGTTGAGCGTGTTCTGATAGATGGCCACAAGCCAGCGCTGATCGACCACAGGAGTTTCAGCAGCCATGATGTTGAGCAGTTCGTTGAGTCGGGCTATAACTGCCTTCAGTCCGTTCATCGAGAACATCTCTATACGCTGTTGCGAGATGCGCGACTTGACGCCCGGCGCTGCACTTTTGAGGTTCATGCCCCACAGCGCATCGGCCATATCGCCTACAACGACAAACGAATCGTCGGCCTTGTAGTAGATGTAGATGGAGTCGGTGCCGGTAGTAGGCATCGCAACGGTATCGGACCGGTAAGCACTGAGGTCGATGCTCGATGGGTCGGCACAGAAGTAGGTCCATACGGAGCCATCCCCGCGGCTGATATCGAACGAGACAGGCTGAGCATCGGCAGCAAGCGGACGGGCATCGCGTGCAGGAGCATCGGCAAACTGGTCGTTGCGCGGCTTTGCATTGATGACAACCTGCGGCTGCAATTTCTGCAGATAATCGAGGTCGATCTTTGGCGATGCTTCGCTCTCGACTTCCACACGTACACCGATTGGCATGGTTTCGCCCGTGAACTTGCTATGAGCCACCCAGCGGTCGAGGTTTGGTATGTATTGTGCCGGCAGGGTTATCCACTCGTGGTTGTTGGTGAATACACGGATGTCGCAGCCGAGCACCTTGTCGGGGCTGTTGTTGGTGAGGTCGGCCGTAAAGACGAACTCTACGCCCGATGCAAACGAGTAGCTGTTGACGCTCGCCTTGCTGCGTTCGAGGTCGAAGAGGACATCGATGGTGCGGTTTACGAGCGGATTGAAGAACGTCATATCGACGGTCTTGGCCTGGATGGCATCTTCGTTGTACTCCACGAAACGATATTCGGTGGTGTAGGTCTGCTCGTCGGAAGTATAAACCTTGCCATACAGACTGTGCATCGACATGTTGTAAGGCACATAGAGCCATGTGTCGAGCGACCAATATCCAGCCGAGTTGCTGGTTGTCTCGCCTATCCAGAATCCGTTATCATAAACCTCGACACGTGAGTTGCGAGGTGCATTGCCGTCGATGTGGACCATGTTGGTCGATACGAGAGCCGGAGCCCAGATGGTGAGTGCATTGGCTGTGAACGATGCAGTACCGATAGGCTGGGTGATGGTCTCGTCGTCGAGCTGGAAGGTGATGTATGGATTTACGTTGTAGTTCCCGTATTCAATCGGGATGACGCAATATTTGATGAGTTTGGTGATATCCATATAGTCGTCGCCCAAAAGGACTGTGGTCTTTCCACCTTCGTGAAGTATCATGCCCGTATGTTCCTCGTCGATGAGTTTACCGCCCTGCATGAGCGAACCCTCGACAAACTGTAGTGCAGGATTGTCGGGGATGTGGAGCTGCACGTTCTTCACGCGGTCCTTTACGTCGTCGCGGAAGTCGAGGCGTGCCGAGAAGGTGAGGTAGTTGCCGACAGTAGTGTTCGGACGGTTCACGTTGAACGCAGTGCTGCTACCTGTATAGTAGAACTTGGTCTCGTCGAAGAACGGAACGACCACATTGCGCACTTCCACATTGCGGCTTGGCTCGACAACGATGGTGTTCTTAACATAATCCACACCCTCCTGAAGTCCGAGGCTGCCAAGCTGAGAGAGGTCGGCAATGCGGCTGAAGTAGTTGCTGTAGCCCATGGTGATGAGAGTGTAGGTGCCAGGCAACACATGGAACCGGAATGCGTTGGGATCTTCGGATGTGAGTTCAACCTCGTTGTCGGTGTTGATGATCAGATCCTTCGGGTCGAACATGTGGTAGTCAACGCCTTTCTTGGCTTCGGGCACGAGGTTGCCCTTGCTGTCGTAGAGGTAGGACACCACTTCTGCATTGTCGGTCACAAGGAAGCGGGCATGGATGGTAGGACGCTCTCTCACTACCAAGTTGAGCGAAGGTGTGTTGGCCGTGCCCACCTTCAGGGTCTGCTGAGGTTGGTCGAGATAATACAACTGACTGTAGTCGGCTGGCAGCTGGGCTGTAATGCTCAGTTCGTCGCCGTTGTTAGCACCACTCATTATCTTGATAACACCATTGTCGGACGTGAAGGTGTTCAGAGCCTGACTGGTGGTGGTGTTGACAATATCGTAGGTGAACGGGATATTTACCTTCAGGCCTTCGTCAGGCTGCAGTTCCTCGCCTGCATTGACTGCTTTGAAGAATGTAGTCGTGACAGGTATTTCTGCAACTGCAGTAGCAGGAGTGATGCTGGCAGTGAGCAGGAGATACGACTGGCCGTCTTCAACAAAGGTAGATGCCTGCTTCACATCGGGAGCAAAGTTGGCAAGCTTGTCGATGTCGGCCGGGTTGCTGTAGAGATGCATGAGCACATCGGGGTCGATGTTTATTGTCACTGCATTATAGCCAGGGACCACAAAGTCGATCTGACCCTCGACACCGATATTATCGAACGAACCTCTTCCATCGAGCGCAGTCAAGTCGCTATTGGTGTATTTCTTGACAAATGGGTCTTGATCGGCAAAGATGAAGGTGCGTGTGGCACTATAGGCAGAGTATGCTTTTTGCTTTATATCGTCAACCAGCCGCACTGCCAGACGTGGCACATTGCGGTACTTAGGACTGACAGACACTGCATCGAACGGATATTTACATTCGATGAGGGTATCGAGCGGCTGATAATCGACAAGCGATGCAGGGTCGTCGATCCATGCATGTAAATACACGATGTCGCCGGGAACGAGATCAGCCGGTCCTTCCGACCACGACGGGAAGTCGGTCATGACATTCTTGTCGGCATCGAGCCACTCTGACTTGATGGCCAATGTGGTGTTTGGAACGCTCTGCAAGTGAACTTCCTGTGCCACACACTTTGGAACCGATTCCGTTGTAACCTCAATCAGTTCCTCGTTCATGGTGATGAGGTCGGACTTGAGCAGTACCTTTCCTTTGTCGGTCTTGAAATAGACATTGTAGGTGGTGTTGCGTATGAGGTTAGGGAACGAGAAGAACTCCTTGCCACGCACGTAGTAGCGATAGGTACGTCCGCTCTTGGCATTCACCAGCTCGATGTATTCAGCATTTGCAGCATCGGGCGCAGTCACTTCGAGTGTGCAGAACTTGCTACGCAACGGCGAGATGGTGAAGTCTTTCCATCCGTCGGCCTTCTGATAGAGTTCGACCACCTGCTCGGGCACGAACATGATGGTTCCTTCGGGTATGCCCGCGAAAGCATTGGTACCGACGGTTGGCGGCACAAGTGCGTAGCAGTCGATGTATTGCAGCGAGCTACAATCCTGGAATGCATATCGGCCTATGCTGGTGATACATTCAGGCAGTTCCACCTCGACGAGGTTGGTATTTCCGCTCCATGTGTTGGACGGCACTTCGGTCACTCCGTCCACACGACTGAGGTCAACATAGAGCAGATTCTTGAAATAGTCGGTGAAGTACCAGTCGGAAGATGTCATCCGTCCATCGACTGTGAGGTGTGTCACCTTTGCATATTCATCGCTCTTGTTGCCGCAAAGTCCGCGCATAGTATAATTGAGTGAACTCGGATCGAAGAAATCGACAATCATATCGCCCGCAGCGCTGTCCCACAAGTTGGTTGCAGGATTGAACGGAACATCGGGCTCATACACAAACTTGGCGGTGATTGTGGCAGGATGACTTGGCATGAGAAACGACAGATTCCTCTGATCGCTCACGAGGTTGTCATCTTCATCAAACCATCCCACGAGACGGAATCCACTGTTGATGTATGGATATACGCTCCGGGTCGTACCTTCCTTCACTTTGCCGCTGGTGAAATCGAACGTAGCAGCAGCAACCGGCTCTGCCTTGATGCGTAGCATGAAGTCGCCTGTCATCTGCGGCTGTGCAGGGTTGCCTGGTGAATAGGTGTAGATGGAATATATCGTCACATTGTGGGCCGGCATGGTAAATGAGTACGACGTCTCTTTCGAGAGCTCGTTGCCTTCAGCATCTTTCCAGCACTGGAAGTAGCAATCGTTGTGATTGTAGGCATATACCCATACCTTACTGCCTTCAGAATATGAGTAACCATGTGCGCCGCCGAAACTGCCCGCACCGTTTGGGATGGCTTCACACGTCACGGTGTAGAGCGCAGAGCCGGCATCCTCGGGCCATGCGGGGTTGGGCGGGTTGTTGGGGTTGTAGTCGTCGGTCTGAGCCTGAGCACAGACTGCGAACAACACCATTATAGAATATAAAATATATCGTCTCATAAAAGTGGTTTTACTTGTTCAACACTTTCTTTCCATTCTTAATCACGATGCCGCGATAGCTGTCGGCCACGCGCTGACCTGCCACGTTGTATGTAGCTCCCTCGCCTTCAGAGATGGCTGGGATGAGGCCGTCAACTGAGTTGATGGCGGTAGCGTCGGTCGGGTTGATGCTGATGTAGAAGCGGTTCTTGGCGGTGCCTTCCTCGGCAGAGAATGTATATTCACCCTGACTGAGGTCGGTAGTGATGCCGGTCTTTGTGTCGGTGAGGATGATGGTGCCTGCTGCGCTGCCTGCAGTAAGTGCTATGGTGTGGAGTCCTGCTTTGGCTATACGGACTGCAAGTTGCACGTTGCCATTGTCCTGCGGACGTTCGTTGATTGCATATTGCACACCTGCACTCTCGGTCCAAAGCTGCGGCAGTGTTTCGTTCATAGCAAACATCTTGGCTGCATCGCGGCCCGACTCGTAGGCAGCCTTGGCCTCTGGGTTGAAGACCACGCGGGTGCGGTCGGTGAGTTCGCCGTCGCTCAGGGTGATGTTATACACGAAGCGGTCGGTCCTGATGGCACGTCCTTCGCGCTTCACTTCGTTCACCTTCAGGTCGCGTGGGTTACGATAGGTCTGACGTCCACCCTTTCCGAAAGTAAGGTTCTCGCCACCTTGCACTGGGCGCTGTACGAAGAATGCCTCGCCTGGGTTGAGGATGTAGTTGTCGTCAACCGGGCTGAATGCCACGTAGTTCTGGTTGTATGAGTTCCAGATGAGGAACGGTGCCTCGGTTTCGAGGTAACGTGTGTCGAAGTATGATGGGTATGGGTTGCCGATGAGGTTCCACGAGCGGTTCTGCTCAAATTCGCTTTCAAATTCGTCGAGCGGAGTCTTTACATCTTCGTTTGTGAAGAGTTTCTGACGGTTGAGCGAGTTCTTCAGTGCGGTGACGGTGAAGAATACCGGTGTGTTGCTGTTGACATCCTTGTTGTAGCACTTCATGATGTAGCCACGTCCTGCCTGCAGCGTACCATCGGCCGGAATGCTCTGCCATGTATTGTCGAAGTTTTGTGCAGCGCGCTCAGCACCCGAGTATTCGCGTATTACCCATTGTGTGAGCGGGTCAACCGGAATGACGTCCTTCATCTCGACATCGAACGGGAAGCTGACGAACTGCCAGAGGTCATTGCGCAGCATGAGGTTGATGGTCTGGTCCTCAGCACGCAGTTCTCCGTTCACGATGAGCGAGTTTGGATTATAGATAGTGCGCCAGTTGTCGTAATCGTAGTTGTAGTTGTTGTAGAATCGGCTCTGGTCGGCATAATACTTGGCAAATGGCGACATGTGCATCGAGAAGTCGTTGATGGCCAACTTTGAACGCGAACTGATGGTGAGGTTACCACGCTGGTACTTTGTGTGTCCGAATCCGTCGTCGATCGACTCGTCGTTGTAGAGCAGGCGTACGTTTGGATGGTAGTCGGCCACATTGTCCTCGGGACGTAGCACGAACTCAAACTCCTTGGTGATATATACATTCTCAGGCAGGTTGTCGGTGATGATACCCAGGTGGTTCTGGAACTCAAGCCATCCAGGGGTGGTCATATATTCCTGGAAGCTCCACAGCGGCACAAGCAGCTCGATGTTGCCGGCGTTGGAGGTTATGACCTGATTCTCAACTGTTGGAGGTATGAGTGAATTGGCTGTGATGCGGGTAATGCCCGGACAGCTGGAGAATGGATATCCTGTGGCTTTGATGAGTGTGCTTGGCAGGGTTACATCGGTGAGGGCAGTGTTTGAAAATGCATAGTATTCGATTGTTTCGAGTCCTTCGTTCAGTTCTACGTCGGCAAGCTTTGAGCACGACTGGAATCCATACGACGAGATAGAGCGTACGGTGCTTGGCAAGGTGATTTTCTCGATGGAGGCACATCCGTAGAATGCTTCCTGACCGATGTTAACCAGTCCTTCGTGCAGGGTCACTGTCTTCAGGTTTACGTTCGATTCGAATGCCTCGTATGGTATTGTCTGCAACGTGCCTGGTATGTCAACGTCGTAGAGGTCGCTGTAGTAGAAGCAGTCGGAACCCATGCTGGCAAGATTGGCCGGCAATTTCACGTGGTGCAGGTTGTCACATGCACGCAGGCAGCTGCTTGGAAGCGATATCACACCGTCAGGAATAGATATGCTGGTGAGCGAGTCGCAGTTGCGGAAGTTTTCGCTGCCATTGAATGTAGTAAGAGCATCGGGTAGGATGAGGTCTTTCACACCTGTAGAATAGAAAGCACGGCTGCCGATGGTGGTGAGCGATGGCGGCAGGATGACGGTCTCTATCTGCCAGCGGTTGTAGAGTGCATCGTCAGGGATTTCTGCTATATCGAGTCCGCTGATGTCGAGTCGTACGAGGTTTGGCATCTGGCGTATCTGATACCAGTCGTCTTCGTTGATAGTGCCCGAAGCGATGGTGAGCGAGTTGATTTGTGCGTATGTGCGGATTTCAGGCAGTGCATCGGCCACAACTATATATCCAAGTTCACCGTTGTCAACACCCGATACGGTCACGTCGCCGATGGTCTTCCAGTCGTCGGATATCACACACTGGCTCTTGATATAGTCGGCTATGACATACTCCTTGAACGAAGCAGCCGGTACATACACTTTCAGTCGCTGGTTGTTCGAACCGTTGCTGGTGAGTTCGCCAGTTACCGTTGGAGGGGTTGCACTTTTGAAGCGGATGGTGTGGTTCGACCAGTCAGAGAATGCATAGCGGTCAATCTTCTCTACCGATGCAGGCAGGGTCACCTCCTTCACATTGGGATAGCCGTAGAATGCATATTCCTTGATGTAGCGCATCGTCTCAGGCAGCACAATCTTGGTGGTTTTGTTCTGATTGTAGTAGTATGAACCATACCACGAAACCACCACATATTTCTTACCGTCTGTCTCCACGATGGCAGGTATGGTAAGTGTCTCCGGAGCCACGTCGGTGTTGAAGAAATACACGAACTCGGCCAGTCCGTCGTCGGAGAGGTGATAGCGCAAACCGTCGATTTCAACGGTGCTTGATGGGAACGACCACGATGCCATGTCGGTTTTCATCGCAGCTTCAATCAGTTGGGCGTCGTCTTGTGCCCAAATAGGCAGTGCCGAAAGGCACAACGCCATAATTGCAAGTGTAAGTTTCTTCATTGTGTTTCTGTTTTTATTGTTAATAATATGATTTATTTTCGATGTTTTTCGTTGTACGCGGCAAATTTACTATAATTCACACACATGCGCGTTGTCATTTTGTAAAAAAGTGTTGTCATTTTGTGAAATGACAACACTTTTTATGTAATGAACCACAGAAAAGCATGTTTTCGTCAATAAAAGTAAATGCTTGCAACGGCAGGGTTGCAAGCATTCAGCTTAAGCGAAAATTGTGTGAGTCCAATATCAAAATCGAATGATTCCCATAGCGGCATCGGGGGATTTACATAGCGACATCGGGGGATTCCAATATGTAAACAGGGGGATGTCTATATATAATATATATGTGTGATTGAATTCAGAGGATGTAGGGATCTACTGTTTCCTCACAAGTTCGAGGAATGAGTAGGGATGCAGGTGGCGTTCGTCGGCAGGAAAGTCTTGTCGTGAAACCAGCGTCCACTGGCTGTAGTCGATTTCGGGGAACCACGCATCGGCATCCTCTGGTGCATCGTCGACTATGGTGAGGTAGAGTTTGTCGGCAAGTGGCAGGGTCTGACGATAGACGTATGCTCCTCCGATGAAGAATATCTCCTCGTCGGTATTGCATAGTTGTATAGCTGCATCGAGCGAAGTGACCCATTCTGCCCCCTCTGTGTCAGCTGGCAATTCGTGAGGCAGGGCCAACACTATGTTGCGGCGTCCTGGCAGAGGACGGCGTGGGAACGAATAGAATGTGTTACGCCCCATGATGACGGGGTGACCCATCGTGGTCTCCTTGAAGTGGCGCATGTCGGCTGGCATGTGGTAGAGGAGGTCGTTGTTCTTCCCTATTGCAAAGTTCTTGGCTATAGCTACTATTATCGATTTTGTCATACTGATATGTTTTATTGTTGTGTCTCTGATTTTATTGCGTTCACACCGATACGGTGACTTTCATCGTATCTGCTTTTACTATATCACACTGATACGGTGGCTTTGATGTGATCGTAGGGGTCGTAGTTTTCGAGTTTGAAGTCGTCGTATTTGAATTGGAATATATCCTTGACTTCGGGGTTGAGTTTCATCTGAGGCAGGGCTCGCGGTGTGCGTGTGAGCTG
This sequence comes from uncultured Prevotellaceae bacterium, assembly GCA_947166155.1. Taxonomy (GTDB): domain Bacteria; phylum Bacteroidota; class Bacteroidia; order Bacteroidales; family Bacteroidaceae; genus Colivivens. The sequence continues at coordinate 11,586 of CAMVDC010000065.1, forward strand.
CAGCCGTGCCTGTTCCAGATGGTCGAGGTATAGGTGTGTGTCGCCCGTTGTGTAGACGAAATCGCCGGGGCGGAGTCCTGTGACTTGTGCCACCATCATGAGCAGGAGGCTGTAGGATGCGATGTTGAACGGCACTCCGAGGAATGTGTCGGCACTGCGTTGATATAGTTGCAGGCTCAGTCGCCCGTTGGCTACATAGAATTGGAATAGGATGTGGCATGGTGGCAGGTTCATGTTACCCAGGTCGGCCACGTTCCACGCACTGACTATGAGTCGTCGGCTATCGGGGTTTTCGCGTATCTGTCGTATCACGTCGGTTATCTGGTCGATGTGTCCGCCGTTGTAGTCGGGCCAGCTGCGCCACTGATATCCGTAGATGTGTCCGAGGTTTCCGTCGGGGTCGGCCCATTCGTTCCATATTCTCACTCCGTTTTCCTGCAGCCAGTGGGCGTTGGTGTCACCCCGCAGGAACCACAAGAGTTCGTAGATGATGCTCTTGAGGTGCAGTTTCTTGGTGGTCAGGAGTGGGAATCCGTCGTCGAGGTTGAATCTCATCTGGTTTCCGAAGATGCTTATGGTACCTGTGCCGGTACGGTCGTCTTTGCGTGTTCCTTCTGTCAGTATTCGGTCGAGTAGGTCGAGATATTGTTTCATGTGATGGTTGCGGTTTTTGTGTCAGATGATGTAGTTGAGTGCTTCGGGCATTAGTTCTATGCGCATGGGTGTGAGGTTGCGTGTGTCGAGCATTTTGCCGTCGAGCGACACGCGTGCTCGCCCTTCGTCGTATATTTCCACTTTGTGTACTCGGTAGGGGTGTACGTTTTTGTAGTTCAGGAATTTACCTTTTCCGAGCAGGTAGAATCCCTCGAATAGTTGCCACCACTGTGGGCGCGTGATGATCGAGAGGTCTAGCATTCCGTTGTATGGCACACTGTTGGGTGTCTGTCCGTATCCGGTGCAGTTGCCTATGCATATCGACATCACTTCGGTTTGCATCTCCTCGGTGTCGGCCTTCAGGTGTATGTTGTATGATTTTCGTTCGAATATGTTGGCCAATGTGGCAGTGAGCATCGACACTCGTTTCGAGCCTATGAGTCGTGTTGCGCGGTCGGTGACGTCGATGAGTCGCGCACCGAGGCCTATGTTGACACAGTTGATGAAGTAGTTGCGTATGGGCACATTGTCGGCATCGGTGTATACACACACTCCTACATCTATGCGTCGTGTGCGGCGTTCGATGATGCGGTCGATGGTCTTGCGATAGTCGTCGATTCCCACTCCCCAAAATCGTGCAAAGTCGTTGCCTATGCCGTTGGGTATGAGGCCCAATGCGAAGTCGTCGGGCAGGTTTTCGGTGCGTAGTATTCCGTTGAGTGCTTCGCCCAGAGCGTAGTCGTTGCCCACAACCACGAGTGTGTGGTATGCGTTTTCGCATAGCATGTGCGACAGTCGTTCCATCGACCCCGTGCCTTCCGATTGCAGGAAGTCGTAGCGCACGCCCCGCTTCTCCATGTATTGTTGCATGGCGAGCCAGCGTTTGTGCGACCTTGGTGTACCTACGCGTGAGCTATATATCACTCCCCATCTGCTTTCTTCCATGGCCTACATGTGTGTTAAGTAGAAGACTCCCATGCCGGCCATCCATGCCAGCAACACTCGCCACGACATGTGGCGTAAATACCAAGCAAGGCTGATGCGCTCCACCTCGGCCACAGCGTGTCCGGCCAGTGTGCCTACGAAGAGCATCGAGCCGCCGAGGGCCGAGCAGTAGGACAGCAGCTGCCAGTAGGCGCCGTTTTGCACAAATTCGGTGGTGCCGTTTACCGCGTCTTGCTCGAAGAGGTTGAGACCAACCATGACGAACGGTATGTTGTCGATGAGGCTTGATATCACACCTATGATTGTTCCATAGGCGTATACGTTGTGTATGTGGGTGGTGAGTTGCTCGCCCACATAGCTCAGGGCTCCACATTCCACGAGTGCTCCCACAGCGAGCGACACTCCGAGGAAGTAGAGTATGATGCGCATGCCGATAAACTCGGTGTTGCGGATGTATTTGTGTTGTATGAACAGCATGTTGCCGCTGCGCTTGAAGTTGTAGAGGCTCTCGACAAGCCAGATGAGCGCCAGCAGGCACAGCGCGCCGAGAAATGGCGGTAACTTGGTCATGGAGTGGAACGTAGGTATCGACCACAGGCCCACGATGCCCAGGATAAGCAGCAGCACTTTCTGCCAGGGGCGGAGCCAGGAATCGTCGCCATCATATCGGCCGAGTATCGACGACACCTCGACACTGCCTACCAGCAGTCGCGACACAAGCAGGTTGAACACTACGAGGCTGGTGAGCACGGCCGGTATGAGCCCCATGGCAAATGCCGAAGGGGTCACAACGCCATGCACCCACAGCATGAGCGAGGTCATGTCGCCAATCACGGTGAATGAGCCTCCGAGTATGGCCGAGATGAAGATGACGCATGCATACACCACTCGCTGGCGGTGGGATGCCACTACCTGTCCCATGATGGACATCATGAGCACCACGGTGGTGAGGTTGTCTACATTAGCCGAAACGATGAATGTGAGCAACGACAAGGCCCACAGGAACTTACGGCTGCTACGGGTTCGCAGCCACCGGGTGAGCGAGTCGAACACTCCGTTGTTGTTCATTATCTCGACTATCGTGTTGGTGGCTATAAGGAACAGGATTACCTGACATGCCTCGCCCCAGTATTTCACGATGACGTGCTGGGCGATGAAGTCCTTCTCCTCGCCAATGAGGTTGTAGTCAGGGTATCCCATGAGTGCCAGGAAGTCCGACCCATGAAGCAGATATACGACCCATGCACTCACGCCACAAAACATGGCCACTGCCGCACGGTTGATATTGCTGATTTGCACCGAACTCATCATCAGGCACCCAACGAGCACGATGGCAACGATTATGATTGTAGTGAGCAACATGGTTACAAAATATGTATGTGTGTTTGCCGTATCCTCAGCGCAACAGGCACGCAGAGGTATTGCACGATAGAAAATGAGCGGTAGACGGGGCTCGAACCCGCGACCTTCGGCTTGGGAAGCCAACGCTCTGCCAACTGAGCTACTACCGCGTTTCGCTGTGCAAAGATACAAAAAATGATAGAACGGAAGCATGAAAGAGCGAAAAACTACGCGCCGCTGTTGAAAAAAACTGCTCCTCACCCTCGTTTTTTCACTTTTCGCCATCGTCTTTCGCTCCTTTGGCGGCCCGCAGTCGCTCATTCCATCATTCATGAACGCAGAAAACGGCAGGTAG
>CAMVDC010000066.1 GCA_947166155.1 uncultured Prevotellaceae bacterium
CCCGATCGTCCCTACCCCACCTCATTTATTACACAACCACCCGGCAGAGGAAGTTTCGGCTTCCTCTGCCTATTTTTGTGTCGCCACGTTTCTGCGCTCATTTCGCGGTTCGAAAGCGCATGTTGACAATCAAGCACTTGCATTCTCAAGGCATCCCTTGTGTCTGAGAAAGTCGTCCCCCGTGCAGGGGACGAGCGTACTTTGTGCAGAAAACGGTCGTCCTCTGCACGGGGGACGACCGTTGACTGCGCACTCGCAGCACTATACTTCATATCTTAGCGTTCGATTTATATACAGCATTTAGTCTGTATATATAAATGATTCGCGCGAATACTGATGAGATGAAGACTTATTCCTGTCCTATCACCACGCTTGTTGAGCCTGTAACGTCGGCATTATTGCCACCGCCATAGATGTTGCTGCGTATCTGGGCATCAAATCGCGGACGGCTGGAGTCGGACGTCTGGAACACTGCATTGCCGTCGGCATCGGTGCCGGTGGCTATCTGCACCGAGGTGTTGCCCACCACTTTGGCTTGGTTTCCACCGCCAAACACAGTGCCTACGAATCCCAGGGGCAGGGTGATGGGTGTGCCGCTGTTGGCGTATCGGTCGTTGCCTGCGGCCGACTTGCCATCCACATATTCGTAATTGCCGTTCACGTGGCCCTGCTCCATGTTGATATTGACGCGAGTGTTGCCATACACCACGGCTTCCTCGCCAAGTCCGCCTCCATAGACGGTGCCTATATCGGTGGCCGAAATGATGTTGACCTGCGGGTCGGCATACTTGCGCTCACCACTGGCGATGGGTGCTCCATAGCCCCCGTCTGCGTATCCATAGACGGAATAAGGTGCTTTGTTTCCTGCGCCATAGAGTTCGCCGATGATGACTGGCAGGCATCCGCTCTCCTTGATGTTGACGGTGATAGAGCCGTTGATGTTGCCGCTTATGTTGTTGCCTCCAAACACTTTCTTGTATGTTCCGCCCGTGATGGTGAGTGTCACGTCGCCTTCGACCGGTGCCATGCGCGAGCCACCATAAATCTCGTCGAGACCCTCGATACACTTCAGTTCCACTTTAGCCTCGCCGCTCATCGGTGCTTCGTTGCCTCCGCCATACACCTCGTTGACACGGAACTCACACGACTGTAGGTTTTGGTCGCCCAGTTGCACGGTGGCACTTTTAGTCACATCGCCCTTGGTGTTGCTTCCGCCAAACATCTGGTGAATCACTCCGCCATATATCGTGACATGCGCCCTACCCACGATGTCCTGACTGCCATAGGTGGTCTTGCCACCACTGCCGTCGGGCTTCAAACCCACATCGGCTCCGGGGTTTTCCATTCCGTCGATGCGGTCTTTTCCGTTTCCGCCACCAAAGAGCCCGCCAATCTCGTAGGTGCCGTTGACCACCACGCTGGTAGCCGGCACAGCTGCCGCATTGCCACCACCATATACATACTTGATGCTCGTGAGCCCGCATCCGTCGATAATCACATTGGTGGCTTGGTTGGTGGCAGGGATATATGCTGCCTGATTACCTCCGCCATACACACATTGCAGTTCGTAGGTACCGGCATCGATGGAGTTGGTGGTGCGCTCGGGCTTTTGGTTGTCGCTGCCTGTAGCGACGTTCACGGTCTTATAGACATGAAGGGTGACGCTTCCGGTGGGGGTGCCATTGAGGTTGTTGCATCCAAACACCCTGCCTTCGGTAACCACTCCGTCGGTGTCGGTGGAGTTGCGGAATGCGGCTCCATTTACATTCACAGCCACATTGCCCACCAAGGCTGCTACACCATCGACATGTGGAATGGCTGGCTGTGGTGCCACATAGTCGGGGTCGCCCGGCTCGCCATGGCCGGCCACGGCCTCTTGTCCTGCCACCTCGATACGTCCCAATCCGCCTCCATAGGCATTGCCCAGAATGCCACCCATGAGGTTGAGCGTGGTGTTGCCGGTGTTGGCCAGTGCTCCACCACCATAGACATCACCTCCGACCTGCGGCCTCAAGAGGTTGTCACCTGCTGTCTTGTTGCTGATGGTGGTGGAGGTGTTGCCATCGACATGTGCCACATTACCACCTCCAAACACATTGCCTGCGATGTCGGCATCGCCGGTAATCAAGATTGTAGTGCCCGAACGCGACGGACTTTCATTTCCTCCTCCATACACATTGCCGCCACCCACCACGACATTGCCTTCTGCATCATACCCCACCTTGCAACTGTCGATACTGATGCTGATATCGCCACGCACATTGCCGATGGTGCTCATGTCGGTCGACGTATAGAGCACCTTGTCTGCAGCGTTGTAGGTGTCCTCGGTGCCTTGTTGCCATGTGTACTCCTCGGGAGTGACAGCATCGTAGTTGAATGGGGTGAACAGGCCTGTCTCCTTTATATAGGTTGAATATACTGGGCTTGTCACGGGATAGACATGTACCGTGGTTGCCGCGGCTTTATATCCGCCACCATACACGTTGCCCATGAATGTGCAGCCGGTGAGTGTGGAGTTGATGGTGCCGTCGACCATGCCTTGACATCCACCGCCATAGAAATCGTCCTCAACCGTACACGAAGTGAGGTTGTTGACCACGTTGCCTGCCGTGGCAAGCGAGAACTTGGCATATCCAGTGTAGGAGCGTGCCACACCAGTGCCCGAACCACCCGAATAGAGTATGTACTCGAATTTGTAGCACGTGCCAAGACCTAAGTTGTCCGACTTCTGGAGGCGGTTGTTGGTGTATGTCTCGGCAAACGTACATGGGAATTCCTTATCGGTTTGGAAGTTCACGCTTGTCTGGTTGCCCTTGCGTTGGTAGGAAATCGACGTACCGCCAAAGCCTGCACCATAGTATTCCCTGAATCGGTGCCCGTCGCATTGGTAGTTATCGTCTTGCCCGCAGCCATGTCGCCAAACTCAGGACCTCCACAATAGAAATCGACAAAACTGTTGTTGATAGTCACATTGATGTTGCCGGTGACAGGTGCGGCAGCCGATGTTCCGCCGCCAAAGAACCGGTAGATGCGTGAGTGGTCGATCTTGGCATTTACGTTCACGCCTCCCTCTGTGTTGTTCTTTTCGAGATAGGCCCCGAGCCACTTGTGTATGCGTCCGCCGGTACACCAAAAGTATACGTTCTGACCTGTTGCCGACGCACCCGCGTTGTAGCCGGTCATGTAGCATTCCACAATCTCGCCACCCGTCACATTGATTGGGCGCAAGGTGGTTACGTCGTTGCGGTCGGTGTGTGAGCCGGGATATAGTTCCTTCACATAGGCATTGCCTCCTATCTGCAGATAGCTCATCTTATCCGAATTACCGTTTCGGCACCTCACTATCTGAATGAAGTAGCCGCTGTTGACAATGACGCGGTTGTTGCCGGCTGCCTGAGCGAAGGTCTGGTTGTGGTTGTTGGACACTTCGAACTCGCTCATAAAGCTCACACAGGTCTCGGTAAGTTCAAACCACCCGCGCGGATGCCATATTCCGATTGAGGGGTTGGGCGTACTGCCGGTGACTCGCGCTGCCATACCGATACCTATGTTTGGCACAAAGTCGAAGCGTATGGCAGGCACCAGCGTGCGGTCGGTGCTGTGGTATGAATACCATCCGTAGTCGGGTTCCTGGTTACAGTCTTCGTCTACACTCATGATGGTCAGTCCCTTGGTCGCGTTGGCGATGTCGTTGAGAACCGCTCCTATGTCCTTTTGGTTGTAGTGGAAATTACCCACAAGCACAATGGCTTGCTCGTGTGGAGTGTGTTTGCCGGTCGCAAGCTGGCTCATCAGTGTGGACAGCGAAGTATACACAGTTTTGCCATGATAGGTTGTGGGCACCGTGCCTACCAACTGTGTGGAGGTGGCATAGTTGTCGGTATAACCCATGTCGTAGGCAGGATCGCTCAGATAATATGCTCGTGCAAAGTTGGCCTCGATGGTGATGGCTGTCACGCCGTAGGGCACCACATAGTTGCCTCCTTGTGCATAGATATAATTCGAGGTGGAGTAAAGGTCTTTGGTAGTGCAGTCGCGGTCGGCCATGTTGTAGTTTGCATAGGTACCAGCAGTGCCGCCGGTGATAGAAGTGATTTTCCATCCGGTGCAGATATAGTCGTAGTCGTGTGTCCATCCGCTATATTCATTGGCAAATGGCAGCACAACCTTTCCCCATGTAAAGTCGAAGTGTGTGGTGTCCATGTCGGTGATGGGCAGGCTCTGGCCAGAGTATGTCTTGTCGCCTATTACCACCGTCACATCGAGGTAGCCGTTATTGCCCATCTCGGTAATGAGGCGCCCGTTATAGTCGCGGTCGGCATTGCCTGCAGGTATGGTCGGTGGTGACATGCTGAGTGTTTTGGTGGTATTCCTCTCCCATGGCTCGACGATGGGATACGGTGCCACATCGGACTTCAGCGCCCAGTGGCCTATTTCGTCGATAAGGCTTTCGTCGGTTATGTTGTCAAAGAGGAAGTAAGCAGCCATCTGGCGATGTGTGTTCAGGATGTGGCGATAGAATGGGAATCGGGTGAGAAACTCATCCTTGTCGATTGCCAGTTGGTCGTTGTAGTCGGTGTAGGTGAGGTCGGCTTTCGAGCGGTAGTAGTTGTATTCGGTGAAATTCTGCACGTTGCTCACATGCACTCCGCCATACACCGGCGAGCGTTTGCTGCCCGACTTTATGTCGCCATACATCATGCACAGCGCTATCCTCACATTGCCTACATTACACATGTTTCGCCCCACGATGCCAGCTGCATACGTGCCGCCGTGGATGGTGGCATAGTTGTAGCAGTTGACCACACGGGTCGTATTGTCGGGGTCTTGGTCGGAAATCAAGCCTAAAAGGCCTCCCACGGCTCCCGAGCCACTGATGGTCGATGTGCCGTCGGACGACAACACACCACAATTATATATCTTGGTGTCGCCTGCCGACACGCTGGCAATGGCTCCGTTGTCGGTTCCGTTGCTGATGTTCACCTTGTCAATCTTCAGGTTTTTCACCACCGCCCCACTCACACTGCCAAACAATGGTGAGCGAAGTCCGCTGATGGTGTGGTAGTCGCCATCAAGCACCCCGCTGAAGTTGTCGATGCCGGTGCCGCTGCCGGTCGTGATGTCGGCTGCGAGTTTGTAGTGGCCGCAGGGGTCGGTTATCTCGCTGAGCGACGATATCACCTTCGGTGCCAGCGTACTGACATATCTATATGTGGCAACTGATGAATATAGGCCTGCCTCGTCCACCGCCACGGCCTTGATGGTGTATGTGCGAGGCTGGTCGAGGGTGATGGGAGTGGCATACGTGGCCGATGAAGCCGACGGGGTTGAGCCATCGGTGGTGTAGTGTATGGTGACTCCCGTCTCGGTGGTCGAGATGTTGAGCACACCGGCATCGGTCACAGAGATAGTCGGCGTCACATGCAGTGACAGCAACTTCCACTGCGAATTCTTGTCGTTGGAGTATTGATACAACCCAATGTCGTTACTATGTCCGCCAAAGGGGTTGAACGACAAGTTATTGCCAATAGCCCTGTAGGGGATGATGGCATATCCGAAATTTGTGGTGGCAATCACGAACAAGGAGTTGTTGTCGAGGTTTTCGGCTGATATGCTGCGCAGGTGCACAGCCTGGGCTCCCGTGTTTTTGGTGGCATACACATATTTGCCATCAACATGATGAATGATGCGGTAGTAGATGGCGCCATCGATGTAGGTTCTCACTATGTGCCACACCGAACTATTGTCACGAGTCTGACTTGTGCGCAGATATGGAGTATTGGGATTGTTGTTGTAGTTGTTGTTCGAGGCATTGATGTAGTAGTTAGTGTTTCCTGCACTTTGAATGTAGTAGTATCCGTCGTCGATTATGGCCGACACGGCTTGAGCCGACACATCCTGCACGCCCAACATGAGTAATAAGGCGCATATCACTGTCTCAGTTGCATTGCCTAATAGGCTGAGACATTCAGCAATCCTATGTATACAAGCCAAGCCCGACATTGCTGTCGGCACCCGACTTCTATCGTCGTCTTTCATGTATTGCAAATATATTCAAATCCCTTTTCTCAGCAAACACCTTCCTCATTGCTGCAACTTTTCGAAAGCGTTCAGCTTAGGTGTTTGTTGTTATGCGGTTTCAAAATTACTGCTTTTAGTCTTTATATTCAAATTTTTTAATATCTATTTACCGCAAACATAAATTCAAGCACAAAAAAAGAAGAAAATGACATTTGCAGATACACTGGACGCATATTCTACAAGCATTTTTAGCCAGGCGGCAGGCGACACCTGTTTACACATGCAGGACTTACATACAATGGTGAAAATGACATAAAAGACACTTGTGATAGCAAAAAAAGGCTGACTGCGAGTCGATGGTAAAAGTATTTTTCGTATCTTTGCGGTTGGATTGGTGAGTAAGTGAGTTCTTAAGTTCTTAAGTTCTTAAGTTTTTAAGTTCTTTAGTTCTCACATCAACTCAAAACATCAAAACCTATAGAACTTAAAACCTCAAGAACTTAAAACCTCAAAAACTCAAAAACTTAAAAACTTAAAAACTTAAAACCTCAAAACCTAAAATACTTACATTACAAAACACTGAGACTATGAAGAAAACAGCAATTTTTACAGCAATGGCCATGTTTGCATGCATAGCACAGGCTCAAGTTCCTTACATCTTCGAAAAGGAATACACAGGCAAGGAGTACAAGATGGCTCCGGTGGTAAGTCCTGACAAACTGCCCCTAACCGAGAAATTACCCGATCCCTTCCGTTTCCAGGACGGCAAACGCTCTACCGACTACAAGGACTGGGAGCGTCATCGCTACGAGATTATGCAACTGTTCCAACAATATGAGATTGGCATGCGCCCCAACACTCCGCTGAAGGAGATATCGGCCGAGATCGGCGAACCCGCAGCACCCCAGGGTGGCGGCGGATTTGGCGGATTCGGCGGCGGATTCGGTGGATTCGGTGGATTTGGCGGAGCACCTCAAGATGAGACTCTGGGCGAGCGCAAGAGCCTGAGAGTGACCGTAAAGCACGGCGATGCAGAGTTGGTAATAACGGCCATGATACAATATCCGAAGGAAATGAAGGAGCCATGTCCGGCTTTGTTGGGAGTAAGCAACACATTGCCTACACGTCTGTTCACCAGCCGCGGTTGCGCCATCATCAACATCAACGTGATGGACGTATGTTCACACACACAGAAACGCGGTCAGGAACCTATCAACCGACTCTATCCAGAATTGGTGGACAACGGCTCGTACTCGTTCTGGGGATGGGGTGTATCGCGCGTGATTGACGCCCTGCAGATGCTTGGCGAGAAGAAGACCAAGATCGACACCCGTCACCTCGCCATCTCGGGTTGCTCGTGGGCAGGCAAATGTGCATTATACTGCGGTGCATTCGACGAGCGCATATGCCTCGTAATTCCACAAGAGCCAGGCGGCGGCGGTATTGCATCGTGGCGATACAGCGAGACGCTGGGCAACGTGGAACGCAGTTTCAACACCAACGACGCATGGTTTTTTGCCAACATAAAGACCGACTATGCTAACGAGAAGATAGCTCGTATGCCGGTCGACCACCACGAACTGGCTGCACTCGTGTGCCCACGCGCCCTGCTCTACTTCGGCAACAAGGACTATGAATGGCTGGCCGACGAGAGTGGATATGTGTCGATCAACGCAGCCAAGGAGGTATGGCGCACATTTGGCATCCAAGACCGTGTGGGCTATAGCATCTCGGCCGGACACGGACACTGTCAGTTGCCACAAGCCGAATATCCTATGGTCGAGGCATTCATCGACCGCTTCCTGCTCGAAAAGTCGGACGTGAAGACCGAGTTCGCCCAGTCGCCATTCGAGAACGTCGATTGGAAAGCATGGATTGCCAACTGGAAATAATCCGACACTCCCATACACCTATTTATATATATAGGGAGTTAAAGGGGAGTTAAAAGGACGAATGTCATTCCCGACAACTTTGGATATTAGATATAAGATAAATTGCATCGGGACATGGGTCGACACGACCTGTGTCCCGTTGTTTTTTCGACCCCGTCTACAGATACCTGTGGAGGGGGTGAAAAATGAGTGCGCACTCGCGGGGTCGAGAGTGCGCACTCACAGGCCCGAGAGTGCGCACTCACAGGGTCGCGAGTGCGCACTCTCCGGACGCTATGCTTACCACCTCGACCAAACAAATGCGTACGACTGCAGTAAATAACCGTTCATATTCGTCGTTTTTCGGTAGGAACACAACCGCCGTTCGATGTTTTTTTCGTAATTTTGCACCTGAATTGGTGAGATCTTTGAGGTCTTAAGTTCTTTAGTTCTTGAGTTCTTTAGTTCTCGCACCAACTCAAAAAACCGAAAACCCGAAAACTTAAAAACTTAAAAACTCAAAAACTCAAAAACTCAAAAACTTAAAAACTTAAAAACTCAAAAACTCATAATCTCAAATGGGAATATTCAAACATACCCCACGCAACTGGCACCCCGTGAAGGGGCAGCCCCTCACCGAGATGGACAAACGCATACTGGCCTTCCAAAACAAAGGCAAGCTGTGTCCGTCGCGCGAACTGATAAAAACACCTGAGCAGATTGAAGGCATACGACGTGCAGGAGTCGTCAACACCGGAGTGCTCGACCTCGTGGCCGAGAAGATACAGGCAGGAATGTCGACCGAAGACATCAACATGCTCGTACACCAATACACCATCGACCACGGAGCCATCCCCGCCCCGCTCAACTACGAGGGATTCCCCAAGAGCGTGTGCGTATCAATCAACGACGTGGTGTGCCACGGCATACCCTCGCCCGACGAGATACTGAAGGAAGGCGACATAGTAAACGTGGACGTGACCACCATCCTCGACGGCTACTTTGCCGACGCAAGCCGCATGTTTATCATAGGCAAGACCTCCCCCGAGCGCGAACGGCTGGTGCGGGTGGCCAAGGAATGCCTCGAAGTGGGCATGGAGGCATGCAAGCCCTACACATTCGTGGGCGACCTGGGAAACGCAATAGCCAAGCACGCACACAAAAACGGATATACCGTGGTGCGCGACCTCTGCGGCCACGGAGTGGGTAATGCCTTTCACGAAGAACCCGACGTAGAGCACTATGGCAAACGCGGAACCGGCATGCTGCTCGTACCTGGAATGGTGTTCACCATCGAACCCATGATCAACGCCGGCGACTGGCAGGTGGTGGTCGACGAGGAAGACGGATGGACCGTATACACCGAGGACTACAGCGACTCGGCACAGTGGGAACACACATTCCTCATGACCGACGACGGATTGGAGATACTGACACATTAACCCATCCTTACTCACCCCAGGGGGTTGAAAGGCACCCACCCGAAGCAAATGGCAAAAAGCAAATGGCAAATGGTAAAAGCAAATGGTAAATGGTAAAAGCAAATGGTAAATGGTAAAAGTAAATGGTAAATGGTAAAAGTAAATGGTAAATAACATGATGCAAAGCGAAAAACGTGATGAAGTGATTCTTGCCATCGAATCATCGTGCGACGACACATCGGCAGCCGTGTTGCGCGGAGGCATACTGCTGTCGAACGTGACGGCCAGCCAGGCTGTCCACGAGGAATATGGCGGCGTGGTGCCCGAGTTGGCATCGCGAGCTCACGAACAGAATATAGTGCCTGTGGTGGATGCAGCCATCCGCCGCGCGGGCATTCAGAAAGAAGATATCAGTGCAGTGGCCGTGACCCGCGGTCCCGGACTTATGGGAAGCCTGCTCGTAGGTGTGAACTTCGCCAAGGGGATGGCACGCGCTCTGGGCGTACCACTCATCGACGTCAACCACCTGCAAGGACATGTGCTGGCTCACTTCATTCACGAACCCGACGACAACACCCCCACCCCTCCATTCCCCTACATCTGCCTGCTGGTGAGCGGAGGCAACAGCCAAATCATCAAGGTCAACGCCTACAACGACATGCAGATACTGGGGCAAACCATCGACGACGCTGCAGGCGAGGCAATCGACAAATGTTCGAAGGTGATGGGGCTGGGATACCCTGGCGGACCTATCATCGACCGACTGGCACGGCAAGGCAACCCCGAGGCATTCAAGTTTGCAAAGCCCAACATCCCCGGCTACGACTACAGTTTCTCGGGATTGAAGACCTCGTTCCTCTATTCCCTGCGCAAATGGATAGCCGACGACCCCGACTTCATCGAGCACCACAAAACCGACCTCGCGGCATCGCTCGAGAAGACAATCGTCGACATACTGATGAAGAAACTGCGCATGGCAGTGAAGGACACCGGCATACAACACGTGGCTGTGGCTGGCGGAGTATCGGCCAACAACGGCCTTCGCAATGCATTCCACGACCATGCACAACGCTATGGATGGACCATCTACATCCCACGTTTCAGCTACACTACCGACAACGCAGCCATGATAGGCATCACCGCCCACTTCAAATACCACGACCACGACTTCTGCGACATCAACGCACCTGCATTCGCAAGGATGGGATAACCTCCCCTAACCCCTCCCAAGGCCCCCCTCTTATCCCCCCAAGGGGGGAGGATAAACCCTCTCCCCAAGGCCCCCCTCTTATCCCCCCAAGGGGGGAGGATAGACCCTCTCCCCAGCCCTCCCCCTTTATGGGGAGGGAGTGCCATCCGGAAGGGAATAGACAAATAGTTAAATCGCAAATAAATAGTAAATAGTAAATCGTCAATAAAACAGAAGTTAAAGAGAAGTTAAAAGGGAGTAAAAAGGGAAGTTAAAGGGACGATACCTACTCCGAGGCAACATCCGTCCTTTTAACTTCATAGCGAAGCGATAACTTCTTTTCCATTCCTTTCCATTCCAAATAATTAAATAGTAAATCGTCAAATCGTAAATTCACAAAAGTGTTATACATTTGCAAAGACATACAGGAACGGCTCACGAGCCATGGCAAGACTCTCTGCACAGCCGAAAGTTGCACAGGTGGACGCATTGCTGCACTGCTCACATCGGTGAGCGGCAGCTCTGAGTACTTTCGCGGAGGCATCGTGTCGTACCAAACCGAGATAAAATCGTCGGTGCTGAAGGTGCCACGCAGCATAATCGAACGCCACGGAGTGGTAAGTGCAGAGACCGCCGATGCAATGCGCCGATGTGCGTGCAAGCTGTTTAACGCCGATTATGCCATCTCTATCACCGGCTATGCAGGACCTACAGGCGGCACCGCCGACGACCCCGTGGGCACGGTGTATGTGTCGGTGGGGTCGACCGACGACTGCATCACCCGCCGCTTCGTTTCCAACGCATTGACTCGCACCGAGATTCAAGACGATGTAGCAAACCTGGCAATACGACTTTTCCTTGAATATATCGAAACCCACAACCAATGAAAGAGCAACACTACTTCTACACTCCCGAGCCACAATCGCTCACACTGCCCGACGAGGAAGCCCAGCATGCATCGCGTGTGTTGCGCCTTCAGGCAGGCGACGAGATATTCCTCATGGACGGTCGCGGCAACTTCTATAATGCCACGATAACCGAGTCGACCAAGAAGGCATGCCGATACGACATCATCGCAACCATGCCTCAAAGTCCTGAATGGCCCTATCACATACACTTAGCTATGGCTCCCACCAAAAACATGGACCGCACGGAGTGGATGGCAGAGAAGGCCACAGAGATAGGAATCAACGAACTGACGCTGCTCAACTGCCAGTGGTCGGAGCGCCGCATAGTGAAGCATGAGCGCATTGAGCGCATACTCGTCGCGGCCATGAAGCAGAGCCGCAAGGCATGGCTGCCGCAGCTTAACGACATGACCGACTTTGCCGACTTCATCGCCATGCCTCGCAGCGGACAGAAGTTCATCTGTCACTGCCACAGCGACAACCTGCCTTTGCTGAAAGACCAACTCAGTCACAACGACGATGCATTGGTGATGATAGGTCCCGAGGGCGACTTCAGTCCTGCCGAAGTAGCAGCCGCCGAAGCAGCAGGATTCATGTCGGTAAGCCTTGGCACCAGTCGCCTGCGCACCGAAACAGCGGCTATTGTAGCAACGGTCATGATGCGCGGATAGGCAATAGTCACACTCTCATGCTCGTCGAAGCATCCTGTTTCTGCAACCGTCTATCTCAAGTAGGAATAATAGAAAGTGCTGACACGGAGTTCTTCGGTGTCAGGTTCACTTATCACGATATTTGTCGGCTTGTATGGGCTGATGCCATAATTATCTCCATACGGCAGCGAATCAATATGATTCTTCATCCATGCTTCAAGTCCCATCACTTCCGAGCACTTCGTACTTTGGTCGTAAAAGAATGCTGTTGTGCACAAAAGCTCACCATCTTGAAGTCCCTGCTGTTCATCCGATTTGTCCTCATATATCACACGATAGATTATTGACTTATCACCATTGGGAGTGTACTGACAATAATTTTTTATAACATCATTATTAATACTATAGGGAGAGGCATCAGTGGTGACGGTGCACCGACCCTGCTTATCGTAAGTGTAGTAAGTCCTATGTTCTTCACCCGTAGCTTCCATTACGGTATGTTTGCTGATTAGGCATTTAGCCTTGTCGTACTCATAGCTTGCAACTTCCACCAACTCTTCGCCATCATAGTATCGTACCTCCCTCAGCAGTCCTTTGCGGTCGTATTGATAGGTGGTCTTTTCCTGTCTTTTATACTTATCATTATCGTGCCGAACCATTGTTGTCATTGAATCCAATTGGTGATGGACGTTGTAATACCACTCTTCTGTTGATTGCAGGCCTCCCGACCAACGTATCTGAATGCTCCTATGGTGCTCGTCATCGATATAAGTATGCTTTGCCGAATCCGTCAACACCCATCCATCCTTCCATTGGTATGACACTTCCAGCACCTCACGTCCCAATGTGTCGTATTCAATCAAAGTCTTGGTAGAGGTGCTCGTGTAATCGCCTCGGTCGTCAGTGCGGAGGCAAACGCCGGTTCTCAGGTTTCCCGATTCATCGTACTCGAACTTGTATTTCGTAATCCATAAATAATCGTTGCGCAAGACAATACTATCCAGCCGTTGCTTATATTTGTTGAGTGCCAGCGAGCGTTGTGTCGGGACATTGGGCCCTGCGGCGTCTCGCTGTATAGATTTTGTATTGGCATTTATCGTATTCACCAACGTTGCCTTAGGAAATCGATGTTTCAGCTGAGTCTCTGTCTCGTCGGGCATCCTACCTTCAATCTTGAAGTCCTTAATCTCGATGCTGTCCATCCATGTAGGTATGACAACATCTTTGGTTGGAAACAGGAGATAGAGTCTCTGAAGTGTCGTAGCCCTCTTTAGTGCTGTGGGAATTTCGTCGGTCACCAATGGCATGCCAGGTTGTTGAGCTACTATGCGTGCCAGATTCTCTGCATCGGCATCAGCCTTACGTGCTATCCAACCTATCTTGGGCGAGAGCATACCTGTCGCATCGTCCACCTCGATACCCATGAAGCCGGCAAAGAGTTCGATATCGGCTTCTTCAAGAGTTTTGTTTAAGTCTGGGTCGTGAACCACATACTTAAATCCCACATGCGACATCTCGGGCCCTAACGACGTGGTACGTGGTATGCTCTTGCGAATGGCTTTCTTGTTTGTATCAGGAAACAGCTTAAGGAACCAGCCGTCGAACTCCGTGGGTTTCACATTACTGCATCCACCGCCGCGCAGACGGTCGGGCCGATCTTGCATCACTATGTCTTTCCAGAACTTTCGGTTGGCTTTTCCCTCGGCTGCCTTTACAAATTCCTGCAGGAGGGGAATCAACTCATGTGTCCACCAATCCATGTGGTACTGTTCAAGCACCATTGTCTTTTCTACCACCCTACGCCAGTCGGCCGGTGTGCCGTCCAACACGATATAGGGTATGCCGCATGATGCAGCAAAGTCGATGTATCTGAAGTACTGCTTCACGGCATCCATCAGTCCCACCTGCGATGCAATGCGCTCTGTCAGCCCCGTTGTCGAGAAATCGGCCTTCATTGTCTGTGCAAGTCTGACATCCGCATTGTTTTCTATCTCATGTGAAAACAGGCTGATCACCTCACCCCAATCGGCATCAGGACGATGCAGGATGTCCAATTCTGGATTTGTCGTGAGGTCTGTCTTAATCACCAAATCCTTCACTCCTTGATGGTTCACCAACAACTGACGCATCTCGTCGGCATGATGGTTTATGTATTCACTAAATGTAAGGCATATGTGCTCCCACACCATATCGGGCGACAGCCTCATCGGCCGGTGGTCGGCAAATGCTTCGGTGAACGTAGAATAAAAAGCATTCTGACCATGATACCACAGTTGCTTATTACTAAAACTACTTGCCAGTACATTCCTGTACTCACGCTCTATCTGAAACTGGTTGAGCACACGCTCTGCAATCTTGTCGGCATCAGTCAGTTCGATGTGTTTTTTTGGTGCAGGCAATTCCTTGTCCACTTCGAAAGCGATATGTCCTTCATCACGCTCAAGAACCCTGCAGTGTCTCTGCCCCATCGCCGTGCCGACCATTAGGCACAGGACCATTGTGGTAGTAGCAAATCTGTTCATGTTTTGTTTTTTTATTAAGTTGCACATTCTGTTTTCGGCTGCAAAGGTACGAACTCACGCCCACATCGGCAAGCTTTTTAGTTTACATTTTATTTACATTTAGTTTACAAATTATTTACATCGAGTTTACATAGAATTTACATCGCACGAACGCATGTTGAGAATCAAACACTT
>CAMVDC010000067.1 GCA_947166155.1 uncultured Prevotellaceae bacterium
TATCAAGATTATTGTAGGAAAGTAGTAATAGAAAAGGGATATATTTTAATGAATAATGTTTAATGAATAGAGGCGGGAAAGGTATGCACGGAGTGCAAATTGAAGAGTTGAAGATTTGAGCTGGTGTCAGTCTCCATCGGCGGTCTCTATTTGCCGGACTTCGGGTGCTGACGGGAGGTAGTCGGATGCTTTTGTGGGTGATATGACGGAATGGCCTACACGTTGCTCGAGTTGCTTGCGGGCATTGCCGGCTATTTTTCCTCCCTCTCGCGCTACTGCTGCACTCTGTGTATAGCCTTTGGGATTTCGTGCTTTGCTTATTTCTGTGGCAGAGGCTTCTGCCAGGGTGTTCAGGGCTAACTCTATGTTGGTCATGTTGTCGCGCAGACTTTCTTTCTTCAGGCCTTTGAACTGCTTGTACTGATGTGTGCTCTTACCGCTCCATTCACGAGTGATGATGTCGGTGAGGGTTGCATATTGCGTTTGGTCAGTGATACCCGCGCGGTCCCATTCATCGGTGAGTTCCTTGCGTACTTCTATCGAACGTAATCGCTGGTTTATCCACTTGTCGCTGTATCCCAAACGTCGATAATCGGCATAAGCCTGCTCGAAGTTGAGCTCTGGGTCTTGCATCTGATCCAGGCGGTGTGCAGCCACCGAGGCCATCCATTGTTTGAAGGGCTCTGCCTTGGGGGATGGGATACTTTGTATCAAACGAAATAGCTGTTCGGTATCGGCTACATCGGTAAGGCGCATCTTACCGTCGGCGGCGAGCATTCGCAAAGCGTTACAATTTGTAACGGTTTCATTGCCCTCTTTCTTTAGACGATTTTTCAAAACCCGCCAATAAGTTTGGGGATTTGCACTGTCGGTCAGTATATCTACTACATCAACAATGGAAAAGTACCATTTCTCTTCCTTATCGTCCCATACGGTACGAACTTTTCTTTCTTCAAACAGTTGTATCTGATGCTTCTGTGTCATAATATCAGGCTTTGACTGCAAAGTTACAACTTTTATGGTTAACTACCAAAGGTTTTGGTAAAAATGAAGAATTGAAGAAATGGATTATTACAGGCGGCGGATGTCGTCGGTGGATATGGTGGTCATGGCACACCCAAGTTGGTCGATGGTGATGACGATATAGGTGCCGGTGGCATCGCGCAGGTACTGGCCTTGAAGTCCTTTGAGGGGACCACGCATGACCTGGATATGGTCGCCAAGGCGGAGGGGCTGATCAACGAAGCTGACGGGATTGCTGGCGTTGTAGAGCATATATTGCAGGTCGCGCATCTGCTGATCGGGCACCTGGGCATAGTTGCGTCCTCCGAAGGGGCTGGAGGTCTTGGCACGGTCGGTCATGAAATGGTAGATGAGGGAGCACTGACGCATGAGCGGCACTCGCTGACTGTCGTCGATGCGGATGAACACTCGGCGCGGAATGACGATGTGTTCCACCTCGCGTTTGTGACTGCATTCGTAGTAGTGCATCTCGTGTCGGGAGGCTACGTAGGCTTCATAGCCAAGAGCCTCAACTTGCTGACGACAAAGGCGTTCGTGGTTGTATTTCACTTCGGCTATATACCAATGAAGGACCTCGCCGCTGGGTACACCTCCGGTATGTGGTTTCCGTGTAGGCACAGCAACCATCATATCCCTTGTTTCCTTGGTCGATAGGTCCGTCATGTCGTCAATCCACTACTTGCACGAATGCATAGTATGTGTAATTTGTTTGCAAAGATACAAAGAAAAAGTGATATACGTAGGAAAATATTTGATTTTTTTGTTTATCGCTGAAAAAAAAGATAAGATGTATGTAAAATCAGTCACAGTTGGTGTGTTTTGCGGAAATCGGACAAGAACATATAATACAAGTTTCGCATGTCAGTAATAAGAAGTTAAAAGGAAGTTAAAGGGAAGTTAAAGGGAAGTTGAAAGGAAGTTAAAGGGAAGTTAAAGGGAAGTTAAAGGGAAGTTAAAGGGACGAATGTCGTCTCGGGACAGGTATCGTCTTTTAACTCCTAAGCGAAGCGATAACTTCTCTTCCAGTCCTTTCTATTCCTTGAAACTGAAGCAAGTGGAACATGCGGAAGTTGTATATATAATATAATAAGGTGTAGGGAGGAGAGATGAGAGATGAGAGTTGAGAGATGAGGGGTGAGGGATTAGGCAGGCTATGCCTGTTAGGCAATCAGAGATTGTTAGGCAGCCTTTGGCTGTTAGGCAGGCGGAACCTGTTAGGGGTCATGGATTAGGAAGGAGGGTATATATAAACCGAAAGCTGCCCATGGGTATGGACAGCTTTCGGTTTGAGAGTATGTGTATGTGTGTTGATATCAGTTTCCGAGCATGCTGAGGAGGATTCCTGCAGCAACGGCAGAGCCGATAACTCCGGCTACGTTCGGGCCCATGGCGTGCATGAGGAGGAAGTTGCTCGGGTTGGCTTTCTGGCCTTCTACCTGGCTCACACGTGCGGCCATAGGTACGGCACTCACACCTGCTGAACCGATGAGCGGGTTGACTTTCTCCTTTGAGAAGAGGTTCATAATCTTAGCGAAGATGACACCTCCTGCTGTAGCGAAGCCAAAGGCGACGATGCCCATGCAGAGGATGTAGAGGGTCTTTGGCTCGAGGAATGTGCTGGCGGTTGCGGTTGCGCCGACGGTGGTACCGAGGAAGATGACGACGATGTTCATCAGTTCGTTCTGCACGGTCTTGGCAAGGCGGTCAACCACACCACATTCGCGCATCAGGTTGCCGAGCATGAGGCAGCCGATGAGTGGTCCTGCATCGGGCAGGATGAGTGTGACGACGATGGCTACGGCTATAGGGAAGATGATCTTCTCGGTCTTCGATACCGAACGCAGCTGCTTCATCACAATCTGACGCTCTTTCTTGGTGGTGAGCAGTCGCATGATTGGCGGCTGAATCACCGGCACGAGTGCCATGTAGCTGTATGCTGCGATGGCGATAGGACCGAGGAGGTGTGGAGCCAAGCGGGTGGTGAGGAAGATGGATGTAGGACCATCGGCTCCACCGATGATACCGATCGAACCTGCCTCTGCACTTGTGAAGCCGAGTGCATGTGCTGCGATGAAGGTCATGAAGATACCTATCTGTGCAGCTGCACCGAGGAGGAAGCTCTTAGGATTGGCGATGAGCGGACCGAAGTCGGTCATGGCGCCTACGCCGATGAAGATGAGGCAAGGATAGATTCCGGCCTTCACTCCGATGTAGAGCACATCGAGCAATCCACCTTCGGCTAACACATGACGATAGCTGTGGTAGTATTCGCTTGCCGGGTTGAGGAACTCATCGTTCCACATCTCGGTGTGGAACATATTGGCTCCCGGCAGGTTGGAGAGCAACATACCGAATGCAATAGGCAGAAGGAGCAGGGGCTCGTACTGCTTCTTGATGGCGAGATAGAGCAGGAAGCAAGCCACGACGAGCATGACGAGATACTTCCATCCGCCTTCGGTAGAGAATATCTGGCTAAAGCCCATTGTGTCGAGGAACTTGGTCATGGTCTCGGCGAAGTCGAAATGACCATCGGCGGCAAAGCATCCTACTGACATGAGCATCAATATGCCAAAGAGGCTGAATACTTTCTTAATCTGTTTCATAAGTGTATCAACCTACTTCTACGAGTGCATCGCCTACGTTGACCGACGCACCTTGTTGTACGAGAATGTTCTTAACGGTTCCATCGCTCTCGGCCATGATGTCGTTTGCCATCTTCATGGCTTCCATCACTACGAGCACGTCGCCTTTCTTCACTGCCTGACCTACCTTCACCTTCACTTCAGTGATGGTTCCTGGCAGCGGAGCGTTGACTGTCTTAGCTCCGGCTGCCGGTGCTGCAGGTTTTGGAGCTGGTGCAGCTGCCGGTGCGGCCTTAGGTGCAGGTGCAGCCTTGGGTGCAGGTGCAGCGGCAGGTGCGGCTGCCTGTACGCCTTCGAGTTCGAGGAGCACATCGCCCTGGTTTACCGACTGACCCAGCTGAGCCACTACGGCCTTTACGGTGCCATCGGCCTCGGCAGTGATGTTGTTTTCCATCTTCATGGCTTCCATGATCATCACCACGTCGCCTTTCTTTACTTTCTGTCCGGCCGACACGAGTATCTTTGTGATATTTCCTGGCAGCGGAGCTGTTACCTTGGCTGCCGACGCAGGAACTGCAGCAGGTGCGGCAGAGGCGGAAGCCACATGAGCTACAGGACGTGCTGCTGCATGGTGTGCTTCGTGTTCTACCTCCACGTCGTATGCTTTTCCGTTGACGGTCACCTTTACCTTGCCTTCCTCAAGCTCTTCGACCTGAGCAACATAGTCCTTACCGTCTATTTTGAACTTTAAATCTTTCATCGTTTGTTCTTAATGAATAATGATTAATAATAGTGAAAAGTGGACTTAAAGAATTAATGAATAATTAATAATGAATAATGAATAGTGGATGTAACCCATCCGGATGGTCATTTTTCATTGTTTCATTTTCATTGTTAATCTTCAGTCTTAAATTCGCTTTATGCATGTAATATATGCTGATTTAACTCGTGATGCCATGCCGAGTGTTCGTTGTGCTGAATGGTGATGACATGGCTTTCCTCATCGTGTACGTTGTGGAAATACAGGTAGAGTGCAGTTGCGATGGCGGCCTTGTCGGCATCGGATGCTGCCTCGACCGTTGCGGCTGGAGCAGCTGGTGCGTCAGCAGCCTTGGCAACAGCCGATGAAGCCTGCTTCTTAGCTCCGGCTCCTTCGACTTTCTGCACGGTGTATCCCAACAGGAACATCACGACTACGAGCAATAGGAGAACGCAGAACACTACGCCGAAACCCATGCCGGCCATTGCCCATACATCGCCCCAATTTACTGATAATAATGTTATCATAATTTACGATTTAATGATTTACTATTTACTATTGAATCGGGGGTGATTAGAGTGGGATATTACCATGCTTCTTGGCAGGGTTGGTGAGTTTCTTGTCGGCCAACTGTGCCAGTGCGCGAATGATGCGGAAACGAGTGTTACGTGGCTCGATCACGTCGTCGATGTAGCCATACTTGGCTGCATTGTAAGGGTTGGCAAACAGTTTTGTGTATTCGTCTTCCTTCTCCTGGATGAATGCAGCAGCGTCTTCGCCTGCTTCCTTCTTTGCCTTGGCTTCCTTGGCATAGAGGACAGCAGCAGCACCGGCAGCACCCATAACAGCGATTTCGGCTGATGGCCATGCGTAGTTCATGTCGCCACGGAGTTGCTTACAGCTCATCACGATGTGTGAACCACCGTAAGACTTACGCAATGTGACGGTCACCTTTGGCACTGTACATTCTCCGTAAGCATAGAGGAGCTTGGCTCCGTGGAGGATTACGGCGTTGTACTCCTGACCGGTTCCAGGAAGGAATCCAGGAACATCGACAAGTGTTACGATTGGGATGTTGAATGCGTCGCAGAAACGTACGAAGCGGGCACCCTTGCGCGATGCGTTGCAGTCGAGCACACCTGCAAGTGCCTTTGGCTGGTTGGCTACGATGCCGACCGATTCGCCGTTGAAGCGTGCGAAACCAACGATGATGTTGCGTGCATAGTCTTTCTGAACTTCGAAGAACTCGCCGTTATCGACGATGGCTCCGATAACCTCGTACATGTCGTAAGGCTTGTTGGGGTTGTCGGGTATGATTTCGTTCAGATAGTCGTCCATGCGGTCGATTGGGTCGGTACACTCTACACGTGGAGTCTTCTCGAGGTTGTTCTGAGGTATGTAGCTGATGAGTTGCTTGATCATAGCGATGGCCTCTTCCTCGGTAGCAGCAGTGAAGTGTGTCACACCCGACTTGGTTGAGTGTACGCTTGCACCACCCAGTTCTTCCTGTGTCACTACTTCGCCAAGAACGGTCTTTACGACAGCAGGACCGGTGAGGAACATGTATGATGTGTTTTCCATCATGAGGGTGAAGTCGGTGAGTGCCGGTGAATAAACTGCACCACCTGCGCATGGACCGAAGATTCCTGAGATCTGTGGGATAACACCACTTGCGAGGATGTTGCGCTCGAATATCTCTGAGTAACCAGCAAGTGCGTTGATACCTTCCTGAATACGTGCACCACCCGAGTCGTTGAGTCCGATTACAGGTGCACCCATCTTCATTGCAGCATCCATCACCTTGCATATCTTGAGAGCCATGGTCTCGGAAAGTGAACCGGCATTAACGGTGAAGTCCTGTGCGAAGACATAAACGAGGCGTCCGTCGATAGTGCCGTAACCGGTAACGACTCCGTCGCCGTCGAATAGTTTCTTTTCCATTCCGAAGTTGTGGCAGCGGTGTGTCACAAACATGTCCATTTCTTCGAAGCTGCCTTCGTCGAGAAGCAGTGCAATACGCTCGCGTGCCGTATATTTACCTTTCTCGTGTTGTTTCTGGATGGCTTTCTCGCCACCGCCCAAGCGTGCTTTCTCACGCTTTTCAACAAGTTCCTGTATCTTTTGTGATTGAATACTCATCGTTTTTTGACTTAATGAATAATGAAAAATGAATAATGAATAGCGAATGCTTTAAGTTCATCCCTCCATTCACTATCTGTTGGTTTTTTACTTCTTTGGTTCGCAAAGTTCGGTGAGGATGCCTGCAGTGCATTTTGGATGCAGGAATGCAATCATCATGTTCTCAGCACCTGGACGTGGAGCCTTGTCGATGAGGCGCAGACCCTGTGCGTCACACTCTGCCAATGCGTTAGCCACTCCGTCTTCTACAGCGAATGCTACGTGGTGAACACCGCGTCCGCCGTTCTCAAGGAATTTGGCAACTGCACTCTCAGGGCTTGTTGGCTCAAGGAGTTCGAGTTTTACTTCGCCTACCTTCAGGAAAGCGGTCTTTACTTTTTGGTCAGCTACTTCTTCTACTGCGTAGCACTTCAATCCCAGTGTGTTCTCGAAATAAGGGAGAACTTCGTCGATGCTCTTGACTGCGATGCCAAGGTGATCAATACGTGAAAGTTTCATAAAGTTTTCTTTTTATTTAATTAAAACACTTTGTTTTTATATGCTTCCTATGATTCTGTTTTAGCAATGATGGCAGTTGCATCGCGCATAAAACAAAAAAAGTCCGACTTGTTGTGAATTCCACGTCGGACAAAGCAGATGATGCCCCACCCTATGGCACAAAAGTCGAACAAAGTTACTTATTATTTTTAATATAGGCTCTATGAAAATGCAAAAAAGTTTGAATCACTACAAAATTCCCTTGCTTGAAGGCAGTTGATAATTGAAAATGTCACGTCGGATTGCCATTTTCAGTGCTTTAGCCACTGCCTTGAAGATGCCTTCAATCTTGTGGTGTTCGTTGTCGCCCCATGCCTTGATATTAAGGTTCATGCGGGCGGCATCGCTCATCGACTTAAAGAAATGGAAGAACATCTCGGTGGGCATGTCGCCTATCTTCTCGCGGTGGAACTCTGCATCCCACACGAGCCATGGTCGTCCACCCAGGTCGAGTGCCACCTGGCAGAGGCTGTCGTCCATAGGCAGTAGGAAACCATAGCGTTCGATGCCTCGCTTGTCGCCAAGGGCCTTGAGCAGACACTCGCCAATCACGATGCCGGTGTCTTCTATCGTGTGGTGCTCGTCGACCTCGAGGTCGCCATTGACTCTGATGGTGAGGTCGATACCTCCGTGACGTGCTATCTGATTGAGCATGTGGTCGAAGAAGCCCAAGCCGGTAGAGATGTCGGCGCGACCTGTGCCGTCGAGGTTCATGCTTACGAGTATATCCGTCTCGCTGGTGGTGCGATGTATGGTGGCTGTGCGTGCTCCGCCGAAGATGATTTCGGTGGCTTGCTGCCAGTCGGAGACGGGGAGCACAGAGGGCACAGAGGGTACAGAGGGCACAGAGGACTCGGAGAGTTCGGAATTCTCAGAATTTTCGGAGGACTCGGTGAAGCGTCCGTTCAGTATTATTGCTTTGCAGCCGAGGTTCCTGGCCAGTTGGGCATCGGTTGGGCGGTCGCCTATGACGTAGCTATTAGCTAAGTCGTAGTCGCCTGTGGTGTATTTTGTGAGCATGGCTATGCCTGGCTTACGGGTCGGCAGATGGTCTTCGGGGAAGGAGCGGTCGATTAGTATGTCGTCGAACGTGATACCCTCGGTTGAGAGAGTGTGAAGCAAGAGATTCTGGAACTGGTCGAATACTTCCTGCGGGTATGCAGGTGTTCCGAGGCCGTCTTGGTTTGTGACCATCACAAATTCGAAGTCGGTGTGTGTACGCAGGAAACTGAGTGAACTGAGTACATGTGGCAGCAGTCGGAACTTGTCGATACTGTCTATTTGTTCGTCGGCCGGCTCCTCGATGAGTGTGCCGTCGCGGTCGATGAATAAAGCGCGTTTCATGTTGATTTGTTTTGTATGCTTATGAATATGGTTTTGCGAGTGCGCACTCGCGGGGTCGAGAGTGCGCACTCACAGGGTCGCGAGTGCGCAGTCGCAGGGTCGCGAGTGCGCACTCTCCGGACGACACCTCTACAGGCCCCTACGGCCGTACTCGATCAGGGCACTGAGCAGTTGCGTATTTTCCTCTTTCGTCCCTATCGTGATGCGCAGGCAATTTCCGCAAAGGTGTATGTGTGACCTGTTGCGAACGATGATGCCGCAATCGACCAGATAGTCGTAAATCTTGTTGGCATCGCTGACACGTGCCAGGAAGAAGTTGGCATCCGACGGATATACCTTTTCACATATCGGCAGGCGGGCAAACGACTGCATCATCGTCGTGCGTTCCTCGAGTATGAGGTTGATGCGCTGATGTATCTTCAGCATGTCGTTTTGCAGGAGTTCGATGGCTCGCTGCTGAGTGAGTTGGTTGACGTTGTATGGGTATTTCACCTTGTTGAACAAGCCTATTATCTCAGCATCGGCAAATGCCATGCCGAGGCGTATGGCTGCACTGCCGTATGCCTTCGAGAAGGTGTTGAGTACAATCATGCGGGGATAGTTGGCGAGTTCGAGTCGCAGTGGTCGCTGCGACGAGAAGTCGGAATAGGCCTCATCGACAACGGTGATACCTTTGAAGCTTTGCAGTATCTTCAGCACCTCGTTGCGGTCGAGGTCGTTGCCTGTGGGGTTGTTGGGCGAACAGAGGAAGATGACCTTTGTGTGGGCATCGCATTCGGCCAGCACATCGGCGGCTTTCAGCTGGAAATGTTCGTCGAGCGCCACCTTGCGATACTCAACATCGTTGATGTCGGCACACACTTCATACATGCCGTAGGTGGGGTCGATGGCCACCACGTTGTCGATGCGTGGTTCGCAGAAGATGCGATACACGAGGTCGATGGCTTCGTCCGACCCGTTTCCAAGGAATATATTCCCGGCCGGCACCTGCTTCACGGTGGCAAGCAGATGCTTCAGTTCCTCTTGCAGAGGGTCGGGATAGCGGTTGAGCGGTGCTCCATACGGACTTTCGTTGGCATCGAGAAACACCGACGCCTGTCGTCCCTTATATTCATCGCGTGCCGAGCTGTAGGGCTTCAGCTGCTGTATGTTTTTACGTACGAGTTCTTGCATAACTTCAATTTTTCAATCTTTCAATTTTTCAATCCTTAAAGTCATTGCACGTTTGTGGGCATCGAGCTGTTCGTGTTGTGCCATGAGAGCCACGGCAGGACCTATATTCCGAATACCTTCTGCAGTAAGTTCCTGGAAAGTTATCTTGCGGATGAAGCTGTCGAGCGACACGCCGCTATATGCCTTTGCGTAGCCGCTGGTAGGCAGTGTGTGGTTGGTGCCCGATGCGTAGTCGCCTGCACTCTCGCACGAATAATTGCCGAGGAACACCGAACCGGCATTCACAATGCGTCCGGCCACCGACATATAGTCGTTCACAGCCAAAATGAGGTGTTCGGGTGCATAGTCGTTGATGATTTCAACAGCCTCGTCGAGCGTTTCCACATAAATCAGTTTGCTGTTTTCCAACGCCTTCGATGCTATCTCCTTGCGTGGTAAGAGCTGCAGCTGTCGCTTCACTTCCTCATCGACGGCCTTGAGCATCGACTGGCTGGTAGTGACCAGCACTGCCTGCGAATCGACTCCATGCTCGGCTTGTGACAGGAAATCGGCTGCTACAAACACAGGATTGGCACTCTCGTCGGCCACGATTGCCACTTCGCTCGGACCGGCAGGCATGTCGATAGCCACATCGTGAAGGCTCACAATCTGTTTGGCAGCCATCACATACTGGTTGCCAGGACCGAATATCTTATACACTTTCGGTACACTCTCGGTGCCGTAGGCCATCGCACCGATGGCTTGCACACCACCTATTTTATATATATTGTCCACACCTGCGATGCGTGCAGCCACGAGTATTGCCGGGTGGAGTTTGCCTTCGCGATTGGGCGGTGAGCACAGAACGATTTGCTTGCATCCTGCAATCTTGGCAGGCGTGGCAAGCATGAGCACCGTTGAGAAAAGCGGAGCAGTACCGCCAGGGATATAGAGCCCTACCCTCTCGATGGGTACGGCCTTCTGCCAGCAGGTGACACCCGGTTGTGTCTCCACTTTCTTTCCCACGAATCGCTGCGCTTCATGGAATGTCTGTATGTTGTGATGAGCCTGTCGCAGAGCGGCTTTCAGTTCGTCATCGACCAGTGTTTCAGCTTCGAGCATCTCGGTTTCAGTCACTTTGAGCGAAGTGAGGGCCACGCGGTCGAACTTCTGTTCATACTCCTTCACGGCTGCATCGCCACGCAGGCACACATCGTCGAGTACCGACTGCACCGTGGCATTCAGCTGAGCCGCATCCTTGCGCGGACGTTCAATCTTTATCTGCATAGTATCGTAGCGGTTAAAGTATCATCTTTTCAATTGGAAGAACCAATATACCTTCAGCTCCGAGCCGTTTCAGCTGTCCGATAATCTCCCAGAATCGCTTCTCGTCGAGCACTGTGTGTATGCTGCTCCATCCTTCGGTGGCAAGCGGCATGACGGTCGGGCTCTTGATGCCTGGCAACACACCGACGATCTCGGGTATCTTGTCGGTCGGGGCATTCATGAGGACATACTTCTTGTCGTCGGCAGCTTTCACCGACTCGAAGCGGAAGAGCAATTCGCGCAGCAGTTCACGCTTCTCTTCGCTTAGCGATTCGTTGCCTATAAGCAGTGCTTCGCTCTTCATCACGACCTCAACCTCCTTCAGGTTGTTGCTCACAAGCGTTGAGCCACTGCTCACGATGTCGAATATACCGTCAGCAAGGTCGATGCCGGGTGCTATCTCGACCGAACCCTGAATGACATGCACGTCGAGTTCTATCTCCTTTTCACGCATGTAGTGGCGCAGGATGTTGGGATAGCTGGTGGCTATCTTCTTGCCGTTGAACCAGTCGATGCCGGTATATTCCACATGCTTGGGTATTGCAAGCGAGAGTCGGCACTTGCTGAAACCGAGACGCGAGATGATGTCGGCATCCACGCCACGCTCCACAAACTCGTTTTCGCCCACGATACCTATATCGGCCACACCGTCGGCCACGGTTTGAGGTATATCGTCGTCGCGCAGATAGAGCACTTCGAGCGGGAAGTTGCTGGCCTCGACCAGCAGCGTACGTTTACTACTTGGGATTTTGATGCCCGCCTCCTGCAACAGGTTCATGGTGTCTTCGTTGAGGCGGCCTTTCGATTGAATTGCAATTCGTATCATGTTTGTTTTGTGTTGATGTTTCTTGTTTATAATTGAGTTGAGACGACTGGTATGGTTTCTTACACTATCAGCTGTGTGTTTCATGAATGTAACCAGTGTGCCAATCCTGCCACAAACAATGCCTTGAACATGAAGAACAATATAGGCACGAGCAGGGCTGGCAACAAATTGAGGGTCTTGCAGTCTTTTATCTTCAGGATTCCGAGTCCGCTGCCCATGATGAGGAGTCCTCCTACGACCGACAGCTCGGTAATCAATTCATCACTTATGGCCGAAGCAGAGAGTTTGGCCACGAGGTAGAACATGCCCTGCCAACAGAAAAGCACCGGCGCAGCGAGCATGATGCCATATCCGTAGGTCGATGCAATAACCATCGAGGTGATGAAGTCGAGCGTGGCATTGGTATAGAGATATGTGTTGTCGTCCAATATGGCACTATTGACAGGTCCGAGCATAGAGAACGTACCGATGCAAAACAAGAGTATGGCAGTCGAGAGTCCTTCCGACAAGCGAGGTTTGCCATCCGCCGTCACTGTTTGTTTGCCATCCGCCGTCGCTGTTTGTTTGCCATCCACAAGCCGTGAGAAACGTTCGGACAACTTCATTGACGCGCCCACCAGTCCTCCCATTGCCATCGAGAGGATGAAGAGTACGGGATAGTGGCTCTTGGGTAAATACTGCACACAGGCATTGAGCCCGAGTGCTATCGAGCATAGGCCGATAGCCACGAACACCACCTGCTGGTACTGTGGCTTGATGCCACGTTTCATTGTCGCGCCAATTGCGCTACCAGCAAGTATTGCCGCCGTATTTACTATTGTTCCTATCATGGTGTGCTCATGTGTTTGTGTTATGTCCTGGGGGCATCTCTCTGGGGGTGGTATGATCGTCATGGTTGTTGATGTCCTTACCGACCTTATAACGACGATAGGCGGAATAAACAGTCCGCCTATCACACGTGATCCGGGCGGGATTCAAACCCGCGACCTTCAGAACCGGAATCTGACGCTCTATTCAGCTAAGCTACCGGACCTTGTCAATAGCAAAACGCGTCTTGTATCGTATTTGGTAACGCGTTTGCTATTGAAATTGACAATCGTACATCGTTGTTTATTATTCTACTCCAAGGCTCTTGAGGACATCGATACACTTCTTCTCGGCTGCCTTGCAGCAAGCTTTGTAGTCGGCTGGCGACTGCATCTTGCCTTCCACCTCGATATAGAACTTTATCTTTGGTTCGGTACCCGATGGACGTACACTTGCCTTGGTGCCACTTGCAGTGAAGTATTGCAGCACGTTGCTGGTTGCGGGCTGCACCAGTTTGGTCTTGTTGCCCTTGTCGTCGGTTGCTTCAAGCACCGACCAGTCTTTCACGAGTGTCACCTTCTCGCCTGCCAGTTCGGTAGGTGGGTTCTGGCGGTAGTTCTCCATCATGGCCTTTATCTCGTCGGCACCGGTCTTGCCTGGACGCACCACGTTGACTGCCTTGTTGTATGAGAAGCCATACTCCATGTATATGTCCATCAATATCTGATAAAGGCTCTTGCCTTGGTCTTTTGCCCATGCGCAGATCTCGGCCAGGAGTGAGCATGCGCTGACGGAGTCTTTGTCGCGACAGAAGTCTTCGGCCAAGAAGCCAAAGCTTTCCTCGCCACCACCTATGTATTTCTTTACGCCTTCGGAAATGAGAATTTCGCGTGCAATCCACTTGAATCCGGTGTAGCAGTCGCGCATTTCGATACCATACTTGTCGGCCACCTTCTTCACCATTTCGGTTGTCACGATGGTCTTCACCACAAACTCGTTGCCCTTCATCAGTCCTTGGTCAACGCGGTTTTTGATGATGTAGTAGAGGAAGATGAGCATGGTCTGGTTACCGTTGATGATAGTCCATTCGCCGTCAGTGTCCTTACATGCCATTGCAATGCGGTCGGCATCGGGGTCGCTTGCCATCACGATGTCGGCATCGAGTTTTTTGGCAAGGTTGATGGCCAAGGTCATAGCCTCGGCATTCTCGGGGTTGGGCGATACTACTGTTGGGAAGTTTCCGTCCTTCACCATTTGCTCGGGCACACAGTTCACGTTCTCGAATCCCCATGCCTTGAGGCTGCGAGGTATCATCATCATGCCTGCTCCATGAAGCGGAGTGTAGACGATGCAGAGGTCTTTCTGGCGCTCAATGGCTGCCTTGTCAATCGACAAAGTATGTACTGCATCGATATATGCCTGATCAACTTCTTCGCCGATGATGGTGATATACTTCTTGTCGCCACCGGTCTTCACGTCTTCATAGCGAACGCGGTTCACTTCTTCGATGATGCCCTTGTCGTGAGGTGGCAGCACCTGAGCACCGTCGTCCCAGTATGCCTTGTAGCCGTTATATTCACGTGGGTTGTGGCTGGCGGTTATGTTCACACCACTTTGGCAGCCGAGGTATCGGATTGCGAACGACACTTCGGGCGTTGGGCGCATGTCGTCGAACAGATATACATATATGCCGTTTGCAGCGAAGATGTCGGCCACGCGCTCTGCAAACACATCGGAGTTGTTGCGGCAGTCAACACCTACGGCGACGCTTATCTTGTCGCGGTCGGCAAAGTTCTTCTTCAGGTAGTTGGCAAGGCCTTGTGTGGCTGCTCCTACAGTGTATATATTCATACGGTTGGTGCCAGGGCCCATGATTCCACGAAGACCACCTGTACCAAATTCCAAAGTCTGATAGAAACTGTCAATCAGTTGAGTCTTATCATCGTTTTCAAGCATGGCACGTACCTCAGCTTGAGTCTGAGCATCGAACACCGGATTGGTTGCCCATTCCTTTGCCACGGCTTCACATTGTTTCAATAGTTCTTGATCCATAATATTATTTACGATTTGACGATTTACGATTTACTATTTATTTACGATTTGACGATTTACGATTTACTATTTATTT
>CAMVDC010000068.1 GCA_947166155.1 uncultured Prevotellaceae bacterium
GGCATCTGCACCAGCGGCGCAACCGTTTTCCCCCAGGCAATCGGACTTGCTGCAACCTTCGACCAGGATATGCAGTATGACATCTACACGATGGTTTCCGACGAAGCCCGTGCCCACTGGAACATCACCAACCACAACCAGATGGACAAGACCGAAGCCACCGGAGGAATCTGGAACCAGGGACTTTCATTCTGGTGCCCCAACATCAACATCTTCCGCGATCCCCGCTGGGGCCGTGGCCAGGAGACTTACGGCGAGGACCCGTTCCTGACAGGCACGATGGGAAGCGCGACCGTAAGGGGTATGCAGGGCAATGACAAGAGATATCTCAAGACCCACTCCTGCGCAAAGCACTACGCAGTGCACAGCGGTCCCGAGTCAGGCCGTCACCGCGACGACGTCTATGTTTCGATGCGAGACCTCTGGGAGACCTATCTCCCCGCATTCAAGGAGCTTGTGACCGAAGCTGACGTGCAGGAAGTGATGTGCGCATACAACCGCTACGAAGGCGAGCCCTGCTGCGGCAACGACAGGCTTCTCGTCGACATCCTCCGCAACAAGTGGGAATACAAGCATCTCGTGGTTTCTGACTGCGGCGCCATCAACAATTTCTACACCAAGGGCCAGCACGAGACTCATCCCGATGCAGCGACAGCCAGCGTGGACGGTGTGCTTTCAGGTACCGACATCGAGTGCGGAACCAGCTACAAGGCACTCAAGACCGCCCTTGCCGACGGTCTCATCAAGGAGAGCGACCTCGACGTCAGCCTGCGCCGCATATTCACCAGCCGCTTCGAACTCGGTCTCCACGACCCTGAGTCTATGGATCCCTGGGCCAACCTCGGCGCAGAGACTATGAGCAGTCCCGAGCATACTGCAATGGCACAGCGGGCAGCCCGCGAGGCTATGGTACTCCTCAAGAACGACGGTATCCTGCCGCTCTCAAAGAACACCAGGACCATCGCAGTCGTCGGCCCCAACGCCGACAATGCAGGAATGCAGAACGGCAACTACAGCGGTACTCCTACTGCAGAGAACACCCTGTCAATCCTCAACGCCATACCGATTGATATTTAGTGTATAGGTAATAATACCTATAGGGGACTATTAGATTTCAGGAGTCAATACAAGACCTTCTTCCCATTCGAGGTCAACCGAAGTACCGAGTTCGACAGTGTCGCTCGAGAGGTCTGGGTCGCCGTTTTCGCCACCGCCAGGACCATCATCGTATGGGTTTGGTATGTCTGGATCAGGATTGTCTGGATCAGTATCTGAGTGAGGTGGGTTGTCTGGATCATCTGGGTCTGGAATACCTGGGTCAGTGCCTGGAGTATACTTAGTACCGTTCTTGATGTTTACAGTAACCTTAGTCACGTGGTCTTGCATGAAGATCTTATCCTTCGAACCGTCGACATAGTTGGCAGCTAATTTTGGGTCGAGTTCTGCTACCATGTAGAATGTAGCACCTGTGTGGATGACACCATCCTTACCAACGAATGCATCACCGTTATTCACAAACTCGAGAGCGATCTTAACCTTCTGGTCTTTCTTGGTTTCGAGAGCCAGTGTGTGGTTGAATGTAGTAGTTGTGTTGGGCTTCACAACGATGCCTGCAGGCACGTTGCAGTCGTAGATAGTCACGTTTTCGTTACCCTTGGTAGCAAAGTTGTAACCTACGCTGTTCTGTCCACCGATGAGTACACCCTTGAGTGTCCAACCAGCCGATACGTCGACTTGCTTACCCTTGTGGTCGAAGAACTTGCCTTCACCCATCTTCACATTCAGCTGCAGACGACCAACAGCATACTGTGCTGGCTTTTCGAGGGCTACAGACTGAGTGTTGTCGGTAACTACATCGCCAGCAGCACCGTAAACATTGCTGATCACGCCTGCCCAGTTGCTCTCAGCATCATATTTAGTAGACTCGATGTCGTTTGATGCCTTGATAGGAGTATTAACATAGTACCAGAGAGCAGCAGGATAAGTGTAGTAAGTTGGGCTTGGAGCGCTGAGGTTTGGAGCAACAGCGTCGCGAGTGTAAGTAAACTGCTTGGATGCAGTATTCCATGCCATACGAGCAGAACCGTCGGGCAGACCCAGTGAAGTTGGGAAGTCCTTATAGTCAGCGTTGAGGTTCATAGCACCACCGCTTACAGGAGCACCAGCCTTTATGATATTGGCACGGAGCTTAAGCGACAGGTCGTATGCTGCATCGTCCATGTCTACGTGAGAAACTGCATAGTAGAGCTGGCTGAGGATGACAGCGATGCGAGAAGAAGAGTAAGAACGCAGTGTGATGAAGTTGTCATAAAGACCCCTCAGGTCTACATTGGTTGTGTTAGCCCAAGCCCTACCGGTGCCATCTTTTGTGTTGGCGATTTCGGTGAGGAGCTTAATGATGTTCTGACCTATTGGGTCATTAATAAGGAGGCTTTCATCGCTTACTACACGCTCCAGACCGATTTCGACAGCACTTGGAGTTGTGAAGCTGTCGCCAAGACCGGTAGTGGTGAGCACACCAAACTTGAACTTGTCTTCCATCGAAGTGATGTCGGTCTCGGCTGCATTGTCGACTGCCTTGGCGTAGAACAAGAAGTGCTTTGTGCCTACAGGAACTAACTGTTTCGGATATACCTTGTAGTTGAGTTCGCCGGGCTTGCGCAAGCTGCTGATTGAGCTGAGCCAGATTACACTTGATGACTTAGTGGTTCCTGAAGTTGGTTCAGTAGTGAATGGTACAATATGGATTTTGTCCATACCGCGGAATGAACCACTGTTTCCTTGAGCCTGCACTATATCCTCAGCCATACGAGTGCTGATGACCGTGCGTGGAATAGAGAGCACGAATTCAGACTGAACGCCTGCATTTCCGTTTTCGTCGATGATGACATTGGGATTCAAAGCATCGTCCGACGAGCAAGCGCTGAAGCTTGCCATGCCTGCCAGCAGCGCTGCTGCAGCAAAGGCAAATGTTTTGGTTTGTTTCATGTGTTAATTAAAAAGTTTGTTATTATTACAATTTGTTATTATTGTTCTTTCCTCATTATGAGTTGGAATGGTATTATCGTATTATTCCCTACCCTTTACGCCTAATGGTATATCGTCGAATATGATACCCTGGTTCCACGAGAGGTTGACACTGAGACCGAAGGTTCGGTGTGCCTCGGGCTCTACGAGGTCGGGGATGCCGTAGGTGGCGGTAGCGAGTCCTGCCGGTACGGTCGGGGTGTCGGGCCATGAGCCGTCGTCGTTCGAGTCGATAGGTATGTCAATCTTGCCATCACCGTTGGTATCCCATCCTGTGCGGTCGATTGTTCCGTCGTGATTGGTATCTTCCCAAACTATCTGGTCTTTATTGCCGTCGAAGTTGGGGTCACATTCATCGGCTGCTCCATCGCCGTCGAGGTCTATACCGGTAATCTTTCCAGTGCCGTCTTTCACAAAGCGGTCGGGCACTCCGTCGCCGTTGAAATCGGTGTCGGGCACTTGGTCACCGTTCACGTCGTGGTTTCCTATCATGACTCGCATGTCGACTGTGGTGTAGTGGTCGCCAATGATGATACGGTCGAGGTTGCCTGCACTATAGTTCGAAGCGGTGTTGGGCACCATCTTGGCTACGAGATAGAATGTAGCACCATGGGCTATGAGTCCGTCGGCTCCCTGGAAGTCGGGACCGTTGTTCACGAGTTCGAGAGCAACGAGCACCGTCTTGTCGATGGCTGTAGGGAGCGCCAAGGTGTAGTTGAATGGAGTCCACAGTGTGTGGCTCACATGGAGGGGTGCACCGGTGATACTGGTATCATAAAGCACATACTCATGTGCCGAGGTTTTGGGTTGGAAGTCATACCCTACCTCCTGCTGACCTCCCAGCAGTATGGCTTTGAGTTTGAATCCGTCCTTGCAGTCCACCAGCTTTCCATGGGCGTCATACAGGTATCGGCTCTCCAACCTCACACGGGTGTCGAGGCGTCCTACGCCATACTGCACCTGCTTCACCATGGCTACCGATTGCGTAGTTTCCTTCACCGATGAATATCCAGTGGCATAAGCGTCGTTGATGAGTTGCTGCCAGTTCTGATAGGTCTTCGACTGTCCGCTCTGTGGGTCGCCTGTTGTGGGGTCGGTTGTGGGCAGTTGTGCCAGTGGGTCGCCGGGCAATGCGAGCGAGTCGCTTGCCACGATTGTCGACGTCACCATGTACTGCAGGTTGGCTGGATATACATAGTCGGTCATCGATGGGATGTTGAGTCCGCGGCCATATACTTGTGTTGCGGGAGTGACATACTTCTGTGTCGCAGCATTCCACTCTATGCGTGCAGCACCTTCGGGCAGGTTGAGGTCGGCTGGGAAGCCTTGGTATTCATCCTTCAGTGTTATGGATTCGTTGCCTGGTGTGGGTGCAGTAGCGCATGCCGCTGCTATGGCGCTTGATATTTTAGTTGCCAAGTCATATCCTGCATAGTCGGATGGCACGTTGCTTACCACCTTATACACTTTGCCGAGCACACGTTGCACGCTTGCCGACGAGAGTGTCTTGAGTTGGGTCATTGCCTGATATGCAGCCGTGAGTCGCTCGTCGGGAGCTGTCGACCACTTGTCGTCGGGTGCGGCATCGGTGCTGGTGATCTGCATCAGGTTGTTGAGCAGGGCCACGAGAGCCTGACCGATAGTGCTTCCACCCTGAGCTGCGGACGACGTGCATATAGGAACCAGATTGAACGAGATATCGCTGTTGCCGCTATACGAACCGAGACCGTTCACGCTGAGTGTTCCATATTTTGCGCGGTCGGCATGGGTCAGTGGGTTGTCGTTTGCTCGTGCATAGAACGTGAAGTGAGTGGTGCCGATAGGCACTTTCACCTGGCGCACCATTGAGTAGTCGTTGTCGGTAATGAGGTCGATGGTGCGTCCGCCCGTTCCTGCCAGTTGCATCTGGTATGTGCTGCGCGATGTAGCGGTTGGGTCGGTATCGAAGCACATGAGGTGTACGTCTCTCAGTTCGCGGAATACTGCTGTGTTTCCGTCGTACTGCACCACATCGGCACCCATACGTGTTTCAGTATCTGTCTGACCTACCACTATGCGTTTGGGCAGTGCGAAGGTGAGCTGCGCATCGATCTTCGGCATCTCACGAATTTCGTCCAGTTCGTCGTGGTCGGAGCAAGCTGCAAGTGTTGCGCCACCCACCACGACTGCTGCCATCATCAGTTTGTTATATGCTGTTGTATGTTTCATCTTGTTTGGTTATTTATGCTTCTATTTCGAGTCCGTCCTTCCAGTTGAGGGTTACCGACGTTCCGATTTCGTTGTCGTTGGTACGTACAGAGCCATCGGGGTGCACATGTGCCTGGATTATCTTGAGTTGTCCGGCGCGCAGTGGCAGTGTGATAAACAGTTCGGTGCGTGTCACACTTCCGTTGGGCAGGGTGACATAGACGTAGCATTTCCACAGTGCGTCGTCTGCTTTTTCTGCCAAGAAGGGTTCTTCGGTCTCGATGATAAGACGTGTGCGTTCCTTCACCTGCGATAGCGGTGCTTCGGGCGATGGGTAGTTGACCGTGCAGAAGCAGTCCTTCTTACCTTGAGCAGCTGGCACATGGTCGGCATGCACGAAGGTTGTGTTGGCACGCTCATAACTATATACCGAGTCACACATGAGGTAGTCGGTAGCGAATCCGGTGGTATACACTTCCATATGTTTCACGTCAACTCCGGTGGTGTCGAGCACGAGTGCCATGGCACAGTTGGCCATATAGAGGTGCACGTAGAATGTCTGGTCTATATTGTCCTGGATATTCATTGGCAGGCGTGCGGTGAACAGTCCGGTGGAGTGCGGATTGATGGTGTCGGTCACCACTTGTTTCAATCCTCCGGTATGGCATCGCTCGTTGTGATGTATGCTCACCTGTCCGTTGTTCACCACGTTGGCCACCGCCGTATGCATGTATTGTCGTACTGGCAGGTAGAGTGTGTAGCTGGTTTGGTTGGCGTCCATGATATGCTCCTCGTGGTGCAGGACGGCCGAGTCGCCGTTCACGTCGAAGAACGAGAGGTCGACATCGTGTGCGAAGTCGGTGAACACAGGCTTCAGATAGTCTTTCAGTGCCGAAGCTACATACTGGTCGCTCGTTGCATTGAGTTCGGTAGTGAGCTCAGTGGTCAAGTTGGTGATGAGTCGGAGTTCATACACCAGCTTGAAGTCGTTTCCACAATCCTCCAAATCTTCGTCAATAGTGCTACATGCCACACCGGTAGTCAGTGCAGCCATCATCGCCATATATTTCAAGTACTTTTTATACATCATCGCTTTTTATTACTTATCTGCCCGCCGATTTGCCCCAGCGAGCTGGTTGGTTTCTTGTTTATATCACCGCTATGTTGATGCGGCGGCCTAATCCTTGGAATACGCGTGCGATAGTTGAGAGTCGCACATCGGTGTTTCCGTTTTCGATTTTTGAGATGAAGCTTCGCCGTGCTCCCACCTTGGTGGCAAGTTCTTCCTGGGTCATTCCCATGTTTTTGCGTACTTGCTTCAGTCGCTCGCCTATGATGAATGCGTCACATTCGAGTTCAAACGCATCGCGTTCGGGTGTACCAACAGCTCCG
This sequence comes from uncultured Prevotellaceae bacterium, assembly GCA_947166155.1. Lineage (GTDB taxonomy): Bacteria > Bacteroidota > Bacteroidia > Bacteroidales > Bacteroidaceae > Colivivens. Next base: position 6,607 of record CAMVDC010000068.1, read on the forward strand.
AAGTCTTCTTCTATCAGGTCTTCTATCGGTGTACAGTTTAATGCCTGCAGTTCTTCTCTTGATTTCATTTTGTCATCTTGTTTTTTAAGTCGAAATACTCTGACATTATTCTCTTTGCCATCGCTATCTGCTCTGTTGGCGTTTTCTGGGTTTTCTTTTGGAATCCGTTAAAAAGGATCACCAGTTGTCCTTCGTCGAAACAGCAAAATATCCGATATATGTTGCTATGCACCTCTACCCTTATTTCGTATAACCCAGCTACACTTTCTATACTTCTGAAGAATTTTGCAGGTATCACCTCCTCTGTCATTATCAAGACAAATACTTGGTATATTTTCTGCAATACGTCGCGTGGTAACGTACGCTTGAAATCCTTGAAGTAATTGGCAAATGGTACAATCTGTCGAACATATTGCCTGTTCATTTCCGTCTTTTCTTCTTTTGTCAGGCAGCCGCTCGCTTTGGGTTCCTCGCTGCTGCTGTCTTTGTTATCTGTTATTTTATATTATCAATTATATATTTTATATTATCTTGTCGCCCCCAGGGGGCTGGTTGGTTTCTGTTTCGGGTGCATCACTTGTGTGTGACGCTGGTCGTCATTTTGTCCTTGCGGACGGGTTGTTATTGTATTATTATCTCCACACCTTATTATATATATTATATAGTGTTGGTGTTGTCGGTTCCCTTCATTGTTTCAACATGTCAATCATCATTGTTTTGGTATGCCATCCTTTACAACTTGTGTAAAGTCGGACCAGTTCTCTACCTTAAATGCCCTTATGTCACGAACAGATCTTACAAACCAATCCAGATGTTTAAGCGCATCTATTGCAGAAAACAAGTTTGCCATATCTTCCTTGTCAGTAAGATATACACTTCCCTGTGCATTATAGAAATCATATTTGCGGAGCAAAATCTTGATTTCATAATATGCATTATTGTAAGTTGCACCGTACGTACTGCGCAACTGTTTTATGTCCATATCAAATGCAATCGCAAACATATACTATATTGCAGCGAAATAGCGGCTTTGGCCGAAGAATATCCGGCCCAATTTGTCTTTTATTGCAATTACCAACCCTGTGAATGGGTTATGCTCCACATCAATGACTTCACCCTCGACCCACTCATTCTGAGCAGTGAGGTCTGGGCTTACCTTCATCTTATCTCCAATCTGTGGTTCCATATCTGTTTGTCTTGTTATGTTCGTCGTCATTTCCTTACGGCTTGTCATGGTTCCTCTCCTTCGCTACGCTTCGTCGGGATGACCGAGGGGCGGCGGGGGGAGGGTCTTCTCCTGTTTTTGTTTTTTTATCAAAAAGGGCGCGGCGCGGATGATGCCGCGCCCTTTGTTATGAGAGGGTTGAGGGGGATTAGTTGTTGCCTCCTAATTCTATTGAGTCGAATTTCAGACCTCGACGCCAGTTGATATCTACACTCAGACCGAAGCTCAACTGTGCACTACGCAGGTCGGGCACTGTTACATAGGCACCCTGAAGCGATGTTGCATTCAGTTTGAAGGTAGCTTCAGTAATGTAATCCTGGATGAAGATACGGGTAATCTTTGTAGATACACCTTCACTATCCATTGGTGGAACTTGATATTTGGTATCCCAAGCTGCATCATCAAGTTTTTGAACAGTACCAGAATTCTTCAAAGGAAGTTTTCCAATCAGATAGAAAGTACCGCCCTTGCGAACCATGTTGTCACGACCCCAGAAGTTATCGCCATTATTCTTGAACTCGAGAGCTACGCGTACTTCATCATTTTGATTTTCTTGAGTGTCGTTCTTGTAGTTATCCAATACCAATGTGTAGTTAGTAACCTTAGATCCTACTGCTGTTGGTGCTGCTACTCCAGATGCATTACCAGCGATAGAATTATCATAGATTACGTGGTCGAAAGCAGCGTCGTTAGGCAAGAATTCCCAGTTTGCAGCTGCTGGCTGTCCACCGATGAGGATACCAGTGAGGGTAATGTTCAAATCGCCCACTGCGATTTCTTTGTTCTCTTCAGTAGGATGGAATTTCTTATTGTTGTCTTCATATGTTGTAACGCCAGCAGCGACTTCCAAGTTAGATTGCAGCATCGCTACACCATAGTTGATGTTCTGACCGAGAGCAGCAGCACGAGTAGAAGATGTAACCTTGCTCTTGGCAGCACTCCAGTCAGTTCCCCAAGTTGTCCAACTGTCAGTATCCCAGTTTGCTACACCATTAGGATAATTTACGGTCTTCTTTTCAGTATTAGATGTACGGATCCAGCTGTTGCAACGATACATCAGTTCAGAAGGATACATATACCTATCTATAGATATAGCTTTGGTTTTGTCTGTCACGCGCTTGCTAACATCGTTGTAGAACTTTTCATTTGTAGTATCATATGCAACGATAGCTGCTCCATGAGGCAAATTGAATGTTGTTACAGGGAAGTCTGCAAGGTCACCTACGACAACACCATCAAAAGCAGAAGTCCACTGTGCGTCAGTTTCAATTCCATTCACTTTATATGTAAGCGCTGTAGCTTGAGCTGATTCAGGAGCAACATATCCCGTGAGAGCAGTATCATGTGAGAAGAAGTTTGAAATACGGTTGCTTATCTGAGTAGCTACCTCTTTAGCAAGAAGTTCTTCAACAGATGTTGCAGTGGTGTATGCAATAGCATCAAGAGCTGCATATATGTCACCTACCATATACATGATGGCGGAACCAGAACCTGCGCGATATTCTTCAGCACTTTCAGATGTGAAATTATAGTACATACTGCCTAAGATTTCCTCCAACGGAGTAAGCACTACGTCGTCAGAAGGATCTGCATTGATATTCAATGCATATTTAGCTCCTAAATCTTTCCAAGAAACTGTTACATTTGTTCCATCCCATCCTGTACCAAATTTAGCACCCAGAGAGGTTGCATCCTCACTTGGGAAAGAACCTTGGATACTGTAAAGACTCATTTTAGCAGAAGCCTTTGCAATACAAGTCATGATATAGCACAGATAATCTGCTGTTTTCCGAGCCTTAGCAACATTGCCATTTACACGTGGTACCAAATCGAAATGGAATTGATCTGCCTTATTTCCAGTTGTTACGTAGTTGATAGCACCAACTTCGGCTGGTTTATCAGTAGAAGTTTTTGGTGCATGACCATAGAACAACATGGCGTTTGTCTCCAAAGGAAGGCCTAATTCCAAAATACGGTTTGACTTATCGGTGTTGTTTACTGCATCGGCGGCCAACAATACAGGGAAATCGTAACGCTTTGCTGCGTCGGCTGCTGCTGCGCTTGCGTCAACAAAATTCTTTGATGTACTTTTGTATGCCAAAAGAATAGCATCATTCAAACCACGGAAGTTAGCACCACCAGCTTGTACTGTAGTAGCAGCGGCACGTGTTCCTTGAGTTCCATTTGCAACGTTAAAGAAGAAGTTTGTTACAACCTCATTTGTTTGAGGGTTGTACGTTGGGTTCACTTCAGCTACTTCTTCGTCGTTGGAGCAGCTGAACAAAGATGCGCCTGTGAGTGCAGCGGCACCCATCAAGGCAAGAAATTGAAATTTCTTCATGTGTTTGTTAATTGGTTTAATTGGTTATTAATAATGTTTGTTCTCTATATTAAGACCCTCTCTGCCCCGTCCGAATGGACTGTCCCGCCTGAAAGGGGGACGAGCGAAGCGGAGGGGGTGTCAGGGCTGGATAGCTCTTTTACCTTGCGGGGAGGTTGTCCGTGCGGGGAGGCTGGCCATGCGGGAAGGAGACCCCCTCCCCCTGCGGGTACTCCCCCTTTCAGGTGGGAGAGTCCATGCGGGGTGCGGGTTGGCCGGGCGGGGTGTGGGTTGGCGCAGTTGGTTGGCGGTTTGTTTTATGTACTCTATGATGCTTTGTGTTGATTGGAACACATCGCGGTTCTCGAAACGGATGACGTGGATGTCATGCGACTCAAGAAAACGGGTACGAACCGCATCATGCTGTGCTGCACATTCATTATAGTGTATCTCTCCATCGAGTTCGATGCATAATCGGATGTCGGGACAATAGAAATCCAGTATGTATGGACCTATGCTGTATTGACGTCGGAATCGCAGTCCCTCGATTTGTCGCTTGTTCAGTATACGCCACATAGCTGCTTCCGCCGAAGTGCCGTTGTTACGCAGGTTCCTGCGCTGTGGCTTTTTTGAGTATATATTGTCTATACCATTGTTTGTGTATGACATTGTTAGTTCTGTTTGTTGTCAAGTCCCGTCCGGATGGACTGTCCTGCCTGAAAGGGGGACGAGCGAAGCGGAGGGGGTGTCGGGGCTGGAGAGCTCTATTACCTTGCGGGGAGGTTGGCCTTGCGGGGAGGGTTTACCTTGCGGGGAGGTTGGCCTTGCGGGGAGGAGACCCCCTCCCCCCTTTGGGGTACTCCCCCTTTCAGGTGGGAGAGTCCGTGCGGGGTGTGGGTTGCGTGCTGTTGTTGTTGGACCCTCTCTGCCCTTTGGGCATCTCCCCCTTTATGGGGAGAGCCGTGCGGGGTGTAGGGGGGTGTGGGTTGTTTTGATGTTTCTGTTTCGTTTATTTTAGTTACTATGTATTATAGTATTGAAATTACTTATGCACCTCTCTCTTTTGAATCTGGATGAGGTTTTCCTGTGCGTCGCGGTTGCCTTGCTCGGCTGCTTGCTGGAAGTAGCGTATGGCTGAGGTGATGTCGCCGGTCATGTAGAGTGCACATCCGAGGGTGTTGAACGAGCGTGGGTCGCGTCGTACTTCGGGTGTGAGTTCGCGCAGTGCTGCTTCGGCGTTGCCTTGGCGCAGGAGTTCGCTGGCGCGGTTGATGGCCTGGGCGCGGAGGTCGGGTTTGTGATCCCAGTATACTCGTATGTATCCTGAGTTACGCTGGTCGCTGAGGATGTTTTGTTTGAGGTAGGCGTAGGTCTTGCCTCGGTTCATCTGCTTGATGCGACGTTCTTTCTGGTCGGGTTGGTCGGACGAGTCGATGATGTCGAGCAGTTGGTTCACTTCTTCGAGTGTGATGCCTTCGGTCGATGGTATGACGTATTCTCCGTTGCCGAGTGGCTCGACTTGTCCGCCTTTGAGGAGTATCTTCACGTCGTTGATCTGGTCGCGGAATTCGCTCCATGCTTCGGCTCCGCCTGTGGTGTCGAAGAGTGAGTCGGGTATTCCGAGTTCACGTTGCACGTATCGTTGCATTGCCATGGCACGTCCGTTTCCGAGGTCGCGGTTGTGTGGGAAGTTGCCTTCGATTGATGCGAGACCTACAATCTGCATTCGCTTGACGGTCGATGTGGTGTCGGCCATGATGAGTCGTGTGATGTCGATGATGCGGTCGAGTCGTGTTGCGTTGTCGCGGAAGTCGCGGAGCAGGTCGGTCTTGTCGAGTGGGAAGTGTACGTAGAGTGCTCCTTTCTCTTTACGCAGTATTCGCGACGAGTCGTAGGGGCGGTAGTTGTTCATGTGTACGAGTATGGGGTAGAGCTGCATGAGCGAGTCGGCCACGCCTCCGAATTCTTTCACGTCGGGCAGTTGCGGACGGAATGGTGGTACTGGTATTACGACTGGTGTGTCGACGGGTTGGACGATGACTGGCTTCTCGGGTATGACGGGTGCCACGGGGTGATCCATCTTGCCTATGCGGTAGAGTACGCTGAGTGCGAGGTTGGGCACGATGAATGGTTTGTTGTCCTTACCGTGTGATGATCCGCAGTGGTAGCAGTCGAATTTCTCAAACCATGTGTATCCTACGTCGAATCCCACCTCAGCCTCGATTGCCCACCGGCTGGGTCGCATGTAGAGTCGTTGCTCGTCGCGGTTGAGCGAGTTGAAGTATTCGCCTTTGTAGAATCCGTCGTGTCGCAGCTGGCGGTCGCGTCGCAGGAAGTTCCAGCGGTGTCCTATGGCCAGACCTGCTGCTATGGCATCGCCTTGGTAGCGGTAGTTCTTGGTGTCTTTCCATAGTATGAGGTTGACTCCCGACACGTTGTAGTGTGAGTAGAATGCATTGACGGCATAGAATGTGCCGTGGTATGTGGAGTCGTTCCACAGGCGCAGTTCGGGCATGAGCAGCAGGTGCTTCAGCTTCTTGTTGTTGTGGAAGGTCCAGGGGTTGAAACCCACGGTCATCTGTGCCGACATGCGTCGCGAGAGTGGCATCTCGACGGTGAGGTTGGGTGTGAGCGTGGCGTCGTAGATGAGGTTGTTCTTCACCACCACTTCGCGTGTGATGCTGTCGTTTGTGGGTTTGGGTGTAACTTCGGTTGTGGGGTTTTGGGCAGAAATGTGTATGCACACCGAAAGCATGCAGATTGCTGCAGCCAGGTTTTTCATTATAGTATTCACCTCTTTGTTGTAAATATTTTTATTATTGTTACTCATTCTATTATTTAACATTTTATTCAATTCAATTCTATCTTACCTGATGTGTTCGAGTGTTCGCGTGTTCGCGTTTGTCGTGTTTTTTTTGTGTATTGCGAGCGTATACACGATACATTTATAATACACGCGTGCGCTCGCACATTGTTATTGGCTGCAAATTTACGAACTTTTTCCCATAGAGAGAAAAAAAAAGCAAACTTTTTTATGTTTTTAACTGCATTTTGTTTGTTTGGAGCCTTTTTTTGTTTCTTTGGAGTGGGAAAATGAGATTATAATGAATGTTTTTTAATGAATAATGGATAATGAATAGCGGCGGGGACGAGATAATGAATAATGAATAATGAATAGTGGATAATGAATAGTGGAGGGGAAAGGGGCTTCCTTATTTTGCATAGCCTCCCCTTTTTGTCATACCGAGTTCCGACGAAGGAGGAAGGAGCGTATCTTGAAGCTGCGGGGCAGGTTGGAAAAGGTGCGAGAATGAAAGGAAGAATAAAGTAAAGTGCGAGGCACTTTCAAGATCCTCTCCAGGCTCCCTCTTTCGGTGGAGCCTGTCGGGATGACGTGGTAGGGAGGCTCTGCTATAATGCACGGTTTTCAAACTGGGGAAACGGCAATGAGGGAAGAAGACTGCAATGACTGACAAACGGACTTCACGAATGAAGAACAACCTCCCCTTTTGTCATACCGAGTTCCGACGAAGGAGGAAGGAGCGTATCTTGAAGGTGCGGGGCAGGTTGAAAAAGGTGCGAGTAAATGAAGGAAGAAAACCAAAAAAACAAGAAAAAACACCCAGACAAGCTGGGTAGAAAAC
>CAMVDC010000069.1 GCA_947166155.1 uncultured Prevotellaceae bacterium
TGAATTGCTTGAGGTTGGTGGCGAAGTTGTAGTATGCGCCCGAACCGGGTGTCTTCTGCTTCTGGTCGTTGTGGCCGAACTCTACAAACAGATAGTCGCCCCTTTTTGCAAGGCTGAGAATCTTCTTCAGCCGCCCCGCAGCCATAAACGATGCAGCCGTCTCGCCGCTCTCGGCGTAATTGGCAACGGCCACACTGTCGTCCATCCATCGTGGCAGCATCTGACCCCAACTGGCCCATGGTTCGTAATCCTGGTCGACTACGGTGGAGTTGCCGCAGAGCCACAGGGTGGTCACATCGCCGGCGGGTTCTATCTTGATGGAAGAGCATGCAGGCGATTCACCGCCAATCTCGATGGTGAGCTTGTCATCCCAGTTCAGTTTTGTGCGTTCGCGGTCCTTTATCTTCACGCGGTCGTTGCCGCTGATGATGGTGTTGCGCTTGTTCACTACAAACGTGATGGTCTTAGTCTCGCCTCGTTTCGTAACGATGTTTTCTGCCATCAGTCTTCGGCTTTCGGCGCGCACGGTGGTGTTTGCCGCACGTTTCTTAGCACCGAGAGTGAGAGTCACACGGTAGTTACCGTCGGGCACACCGACCGAGAAGAAGAACGGTTTGCCGTCTTCCACAGGGGCCAACCGAGTCATGTCGTAGCCATATCCGCGTGTGTCGGTGTATGTGTCGGATGGGTTGACGCGCGTTGCCGTCTTGTCGGTACCATCAAGCGAGAATGTTTGAGCCATGAGGCTCGTGGTGAAGGCCAATATTGTGGCCAGGGTGGTTAGTAGTCGGTTCATAGTCGATTTTGTGATAATGAAATGGTTTCAGTGGGCAAATATACGACTTTTTTTTGATAAAACGATATTTTTTAAAGTATTCTTTGTCACATTAGAAATATTATTTAACTTTGTAGCCGTAAATCCTTTTTTTTAAATTAAGCAACAAATGAACAAGCGAACTACTATGGGGGCAGTATTGCTCACCTCCGCATTGGCACTCAGTGCCCAGAAGCCGATGACAGCCCCGGCTGGCGGCAAGCAAATCAGTGATGAATTGATAGGTATTTTCTTCGAGGACATCAGCTCGTCGGCCGATGGAGGCCTGTATGCCGAACTGGTGCAAAACGGCTCCTTTGAGTTCAACACCACCGAGCGCGACGGATGGGGTGCTGGCACTGCATGGCGATTCCAACGTCCTGGTCACTCGGCTGGATACATGGTGGCTGGCACAGCCAACCCACTCAACGAGAACAACCCCACCTACATGCGTCTTCACATAGAGCGAGTAGGACATTACTACGACTTCAACGGATGGACAGGTGTGGGACTACAAAACGACGGATTCGATGGCATACGACTCAAGAAAGGCGAGAAATACAACTTCTCGATGTTTGCACGCAACGTGAAGGGCGATGCAAAGAAGGTGCGAGTGGTGCTTGCCACATCGGGCGGATTCGGTCGCAGCAACGCCCTGGCCGAGACTGAAATAGAAATTGCAGGCAATCAGTGGCAGAAGTTTGAGGCACAACTCACACCAAGCGAAGACGCAGCCAACGCATCGCTGCAGATTCTGGCACTCGTAACTGGCGAGATGGATGTCGACATGGTGTCGCTTATGCCAGAAGATACATATAAAGGTCACGGACTTCGCAAAGACTTGGCACAAGCCCTGGCCGACCTGCATCCTAAGTTCATGCGATTCCCAGGTGGATGCGTCGTGCATGGAGGTGGCGATGGATTCTGGGATACCTATCGCTGGAAGACAACCGTAGGGCCACGCGAACAGCGCCGCGGCATCAAAAACACATGGGGCTACCACCAGTCGATGGGACTTGGATACTATGAATACTTCCAGTTCTGCGAAGATGTAGGCATGGAGCCACTGCCAATACTGCCATGCGGCGTGAGCTGCCAAGGAGTGAACGGCGGATGGAGCATGCGCGACCAGGCACAAGACTGGGTACCGATGTCGGAAATGGACGAGTGGGTCGATGAAGCACTCGACCTCATCGAGTGGGCAAACGGAGCTCCAACCACCAAGTGGGGACGCATACGCGCCGAAGCTGGACACCCAGAACCATTCAACCTGAAATACCTCGGACTCGGAAACGAAGAGAGAATATCTCCTGAATTCATCGAACGATTCAAATACATCTACGAACGTGTGACCAAGGCACATCCCGAAATCATCATCGTAGGTACGGCAGGACCTGGCTCACACCCGGGCAACCGTGACTATGAAGCAGGATGGAAACTGGCCGAGGAACTGCAGATGCCAATTCTCGACGAGCACTACTACGAGCAGCGTCAGTACTTCCTCACTTCGCGTCAGTACGACAACTACCCACGAGACCGCAAGACCAAGGTATACCTCGGCGAATATGCCGCCAAGGACAAGAAACTCATCGACGCCCTGGCCGAGGGTCTCTACCTGCTCCATGTCGAGCGCAACGGCGATGTGGTGGCTATGACCAGCTATGCACCACTCTTTGCACGCAAGAACGCCACCAACTGGAACCCCGACCTCATCTACTTCGACAACGAGCGCCCGTTCCTCACTTGCAGCTACTATGTGCAGCAGATGTTCGGTCAGTCATCAGGACAATACTACTATGGCGGCTGTGTCAGCATCACCGACAAGACCAACCTGCAAGAGCAGTCGGTCATCCTCAACGTGAAGACCCGCAAGCTCTTCGTCAAGATATGCAACGCCAGTGGCGACACGAAGAAGGCCAGCGTCAACCTCTCGAAGTTTAAGTCGATGAAGGCAACCGCAACGCTCACCACCATCAGCGGCAACGAGAACGATGAGAACAACTACGAGCAGCACCCCGTCAAGCCAGTGACCGAAAGCGTGAAACTCGGTAAAAAGTTCGACGTTGAGCTCCGTCCCTTCTCAATCGTGATGTACACCATTGACTTGTGATTCGGTGGGCTGTTGTACACCATCGACTTGTGATTCGGTGGGCTGTTGTACACCATCGACCTCTGATTAGGTTTTGTACTGCAGCAAAAAAACAAGGAGGATGTGCTATTGGGAAAGCACATCCTCCTTGCTGTTATGTAGATTTTATTTCATTTTCCTGAGTCGATACAGAGCCCGTTTTTAAAACTCGGCCGACTTGGGTGTGCGAGGGAATGGGATGACATCGCGGATGTTTTGCATGCCGGTGACGAACAGGATGAGGCGCTCGAAGCCGAGGCCGAAGCCTGCATGGGGGCATGAACCCCAACGACGAGTATCGATATACCACCACAGGTGGGTTTGATCCATATGCCGACGCTCAATCTCACTCATCAGCTTGTCGTAGCTCTCTTCGCGCACACTGCCGCCGATAATCTCGCCTATCTGCGGGAAGAGCACGTCGGTGCCCTGCATGGTAGGTCCGGGTGCCACGGCGCCCTTGTATCCGACAGAGCCTTCGCTACCATCGACATTGGTGCAGGCCTCGTTCTGCTTCATGTAGAACGACTTAAACGAGCGTGGATAGTCGGTCATGATGACGGGTTTCTTGAAGTGTTCCTCGACGAGGTAGCGCTCGTGCTCGCTGGCCAGGTCGTCGCCCCAGTTGCATGGGAACTCAAACTTGCGCCCTTGCTTGATGGCTTCTTGCAGTATCTCGATGCCCTTGGTGTAGGGCAGGCGTACGAACTCGGTGTCGACGATGCCTTTCAAGCGCTCGATGAGCCCGGGGTCAATCATTTTGTTGAGGAATGCGAGGTCGTCCTGACAGTTGTCGAGAGCCCATCGCACGCAGTATTTTATGAAGTCCTCCTCGAGATCCATCAGCTCTTCTTGGTCAAGGAATGCCACTTCGGGTTCTATCATCCAGAATTCGGCCAGATGGCGCGGGGTGTTGGAGTTCTCGGCACGGAACGTAGGTCCGAAAGTATAGATGGCTCCTAATGCTGTTGCTCCCAGTTCGCCTTCGAGCTGACCGCTCACGGTGAGTGATGTCTGTTCGCCGAAGAAGTCATCGTCGTAAGTGATTTTCCCGTTCTCGTCTTTCTTCAGGTCGTAGAGGTTCTTGGTTGTCACCTGGAACATGTTGCCGGCTCCCTCGCAGTCGCTGGCGGTGATGATGGGTGTGTTGAAGTAGTAGTAGCCGTGGGTGTGGAAGTAGGTATGTATGGCCATTGCCATGTTGTGGCGTATGCGCATCACGGCTCCGAAGGTGTTGGTACGCAGGCGCATATGGGCATGCTGGCGCATGTATTCAAATGTCTGTCCTTTCTTCTGCATGGGGTAGTCGGAGGGGCATTCGCCGAGCACTTCTATCTTGTGTGCCTGCACCTCGACGGCTTGTCCCGAACCGATGCTTTTCACCATCTCGCCTTCCACGCTGAGGCATGCTCCGGTGGTGATGAGGCGCATCATCTCGGGGTCGAACTTTTCGGCATCGGCCACTACCTGCACGTTGTTGATGGTCGAGCCGTCGTTCAGTGCAATGAAGTTGACTGCCTTGCTGCCGCGCTTGGTGCGTACCCAGCCTTTTACGCATACCTCTGCACCGTAGTCTTCACGGTGCAGGAGGTCGGATATCTTTGTTCGTTTCATTAGATGTAAATTATTTGTAATGAACAATGAATAATTTTTAGTAGTGTAGAAGTGTAGGAGTGTAGACGATACCTTCCCAGAGGCAACATTCGCCCTTTAACTTCCCTTTAACTCCTTTTTCACTTCCTTTTCACTTCCCTTTTTTTCAATCTTGTGTGTTCATGTGTAGCATTGCTACTTCCTGCTCGGTGAGGAAGCGCCAGTCGCCGCGCTTGAGGCCTTTCTTTGTGAGGCCTGCAAAGACGACGCGGTCGAGCTTCACAACGCGGTAGCCAAGTGCTTCGAATATGCGGCGCACGATGCGGTTCTTGCCCGAGTGGATTTCGATGCCCACTTGCTTCTTGTCTGTATCACTGGCGAAGCTCACGGCATCTGCATGGATGGGGCCGTCGTCGAGGGTCACACCATCGGCTATCTTCTGAAGGTCGGCGGCGGTGCAGTTGCGGTCGAGGTGCACGTGGTATATCTTCTTCTTCATGTACTTGGGGTGAGTGAGCTTGGATGCCAGCTCGCCGTCGTTGGTGAAGAGGAGCACGCCGGTGGTGTTGCGGTCGAGGCGGCCGACGGGGTATATGCGCTCGCGGCAACAGTTTTTCACGAGGTCCATCACGGTCTTGCGTGCCTGTGGGTCGTCGCTGGTGGTCACATAGTCCTTAGGCTTGTTGAGCAAAACGTACACTTTCTTCTCGAGCGAGATGAGCTGATCGTGGAAGTGTACCTGGTCGGTGCGTTGCACTTTGGTGCCCAGCTCTGTGACTATTTCGCCGTTCACCTTGATGACACCTGCCTGTATGAATTCGTCGGCTTCGCGGCGTGAGCATACACCGGCGTTAGCGAGGAACTTGTTCAGACGTATTGGTGCGTTGGGGTCCTCGAGGTATTCTTTGTATTCAATCTGCTTCTTGAGGCTGTATTTTGCGTTGGGGTTGTAGTCGTTTGTGCGCTGACGGAACATGCCTCCCTGACGGTTTTGCTTGTATCCGCCCTGTCTGTTTTGCTGATATCCGCCTTGTCGGTTCTGATATCCGCCTTGTCGGTTTTGGTATCCGCCTTGTCGGTTCTGCTGATACCCGCCTTGTCGGTTTTGGTATCCGCCTTGACGGTTCTGCTGATATCCACCTTGTTCGCCTTGCTCGCCTTGACGGTTTTGGTAGCCACCCTGTCGGTTCTGATATCCGCCCTGACGGCTCTGATATCCGCCCTGGTTGTAACCTCCCTGGTTGTAGCCGCCTTGTCGGTTCTGATATCCGCCCTGGCGGTAGTTGCCTGACTGGTGATCGTTTTGTGTGCGTGTCTCAAATCCTTGCGGACGGAATGCGCGTTCGTTGGTTGTACCATTCGAGCTGTAAGCGCGTTCTACACGTGTGAAGCGTTGGCGTTGGCGTTTTTCGCCATTGTTTCCTTGCCAGTTTTCGTTTTCCATAATGCTTTTGTTTCTTTGTTTTCGTTTGTTTATTTATTCACATAAATATATATATGTCTCAAAACCTTGTGTCTGTTTCTTGAAATGATATATGTGTGTGTGGTTATGTTTTGTCACTCGTCAGATGCCGCAGTATGTCTGTGGCGATATCTGTCGCAGTTCTTGCTTTACCCGCTCGTCGACATCGAGTTGGTCGATGAAGTGTGTGATGCTTTCGCGAGTGATGTGTTGGTTGGTGCGCGTGAGTTGTTTCAGTGCTTCGTAGGGGTTGGGGTATCCTTCGCGACGCAGTATCGTCTGTATTCCCTCGGCACATACCGCCCAGTTGCCTTCGAGGTCGCGCTCTATGGCTTCGGTGTTGATGATGAGTTTGCGGAGGCCTTTCAGGGTGCTTTGCAGCGCTATGACCATGTGTCCCATCGGCACTCCTATGTTGCGCAGCACTGTGGAGTCGGTGAGGTCGCGTTGCAGGCGCGATATGGGCAGCTTCGTTGCCAGGTGGTTGAGCACTGCGTTGGCTATTCCGAGGTTACCCTCCGAGTTCTCGAAGTCGATGGGGTTGACCTTGTGTGGCATTGCGCTCGACCCCACTTCGCCTGCCTTTATCTTCTGCTTGAAGTATTCCATCGATACGTACATCCACATGTCGCGGTCGAGGTCGATGATGATGGTGTTGATGCGAGCCATGGCTTGGAAGATAGCTGCCATGTTGTCGTAGTTGCTTATCTGTGTCGTCCACTGTTCGCGCTCGAGACCGAGTTGTTGGCTCACGAAGTGGTTACCAAATTCGCGCCAGTCGATGTCGGGGTAGGCGGCATGATGGGCGTTGTAGTTTCCGGTTGCTCCTCCAAACTTGGCCGTTATCTTGCATGCCTTGAGTTGCTCCATCTGCTCGCCGAGTCGGTAGGCGAATACGCGTATCTCCTTACCCAGGTGTGTGGGCGATGCCGGTTGTCCGTGTGTCTTGGCGAGCATGGGTATGTCGGCCCATGTGTCGGCATATTGGTTGAGCTCTGCAATCAGTTCGCCGAGCATGGGGTAGTACACTTCCTCGAGTGCCTCTTTTAGCGATAGTGGCACGCTGGTGTTGTTGATGTCCTGGCTTGTGAGGCCGAAGTGTATGAACTCCTTGTAGTGTGTGAGCGGCTCGCCGATGCGGTCGATTTGCTCTTTTATGAAGTATTCCACGGCCTTGACGTCGTGGTTGGTGGTTTGCTCTATTTCCTTCACGCGTGCAGCGTCGTCGGTCGTGAAGTTGAGGTATATGTCGCGCAGTTGCTGCTGACATGGTTCTATGTCTTCGAAACCGAGTGTCTTGGCCAGTGTGATGAAGTATTCTATTTCGACTCTCACGCGGTAGCGTATGAGTGCATACTCCGAGAAGTATTGTGCCAGTGGTTGTGTCTTGGCTCTGTATCGTCCGTCGATGGGCGATATGGCGGTGAGGTCTGACAGTTTCATGCTTGTTCCTGTTCTTTGTTATGTTGTGATGGTATGCGTATTGCTGTGTAAAGTTCTATGGCCACGAATACCACGAATGGCAACAGCCATGCCGTTGGGGTGGCCTTGATTATGTAGTCGCCTAACTCCTGCTGGTTGATGTATTGGTGTGTGAACATGAGTATGGCGGCAAGGAGCAGAATAATTGTGCCGGTGTTTCGCTGCGTGTAAAGCCTGCGCAGTGTGGTGCTGGCATGCTGTGGCAGTGGCTCTATGAGCCGTCCGGCGGTCATCAGTATTGCTCCCAGGGCAAATATGTAAGATGTGATTTGGTGATTTATGATCCATGTTGCCGCGCCTACTGCTACGAGTATCTCGCCCGTGATGGCTGTGTAGGCCGATAGCTTGTTTCTGTCCATTATTGTGTGGGTGGGGTATTATTCCTCGGCTGTAATGACGAAGATATCTTCATCTTCGGTCTTCATGTAGTATTTCTCGTGTGCCACGCGCTTCACAGCTTCGGGGTTATTCTTTATTCGTTCCAGTTTTTGCTTGTCGTCGTTGTATGTGTTGATTTCGTTTTGGATGTTGGTGCGCAGTTCTGCTATCTCTTGCTTCTGTGCAAATCGCCTCACAAGGCTGTGTTCGCCTACGAATCCGATGATTGCGGCGAAGAGCACGATGGTGATGGGGTATTTGTACCTTAGGAGTATGTGTCGCAGTTGGCGCATGGAGGTTCTCGCTTTATCGTTTGTTTTTTATTTCGCTTTATCGCTTGTTTTTATTGATGCTGAAGTGTCGGCAAATTGAGCAAATCAATCTGCACTGACGCTGTTATGCTTTTGCACTGACGCCGATGTGGTGCGTGTGTGCTGAATTTTGGCGCGAAGTTACGAAAGTTTCTTCGATTGGCAAAATATTTAGAGGTGAAGTTGCAGTTCGGCCTCCATATTTTTCAATATGGGGTAGGTTTCTTTCAACTGACTGTACAATTGTGCTTTGCTGAGCGTGTTGTTTTGCGTCTTCTCGCGCAGGGTGATTTGTATGTCGACCTTGGGTCGGTTGAGTTGTTGCTCGAGGTATTTTGCCAGTGGTCCTGCCAGTTGGGTGAATTGTGATTGTATGGCAGGGTTGTCGGCTATGAGCACTATTGTGTGGTCGTCGATTATCTGTGGCTCAGCTTGGTCGAGCCTGTTGCGCAGCGCCTTCTTTTCGTCGGGCAGGGTGGCTGCATACTGGCGTATGGCTGTGATGAGTTGTGGGGTGCCTTGCCTGGGTGTGGGTGCTTGCTGCTGTGTGGTGCCAGGAGCCGGTACTTGCTGTCGTGGTGTGATGAGGTTGGTTCCTGTCGTTGTTGCCTGCGCAGCTACTGGTGCCTTCACTGCCAGGTTTATGAATATGGGTTTAAGCGTCTTCCTGGGGCTACGCCCCGCGGCAGGCGTGTCATCGGGTTGTGTGAGTTGTGCTATCTCGATGAGCGTCAGCTCGACGAGCAGCCGCTTGTTTTGGCTTTGTTTGTATGCGAGGTCGCAGTCGGTGCATTTGCGTATGGCTTGGTATATGAACTGCGGCTTGCATTTCTGCGATTGCTGGTAGAATCGTTGGCGCACCTCCTCGTCTTGGTCAATGAGCTTGAGTGTCTTTTCGTCGCGACACATGAGCAGGTTGCGCATGTGGTTCATGAGTCCTGCCACGAAGTGGCTGCCTTCGAATCCTTTGCTCACTATGTCGTTGAATGTGGCGAGCACGTCGGGTATCTTGCGCTCGAGCAGTTGGTCGACCAGTCGGAAGTAGTAGTCGTAGTCGAGTACGTTGAGGTTTTCGATGGTCTTTTGGTAGGTTATCACGCCTCCCGAGTATGCTGCCACTTGGTCGAATATCGACAATGCGTCGCGCATTCCTCCGTCGGCCTTCTGTGCAATGACGTTGAGTGCGGCTTTCTCGGCCTTAATGCCTTCCTGCTCGGCCACGTGTGCCAAGTGGCTGACCATGTCGGTTACGCTCATGCGGTTGAAGTCGTATATCTGGCAGCGGCTCAGTATGGTGGGCAGCAGTTTGTGCTTCTCGGTGGTTGCGAGTATGAATATGACGTACTGTGGTGGCTCTTCCAGTGTTTTGAGGAATGCGTTGAATGCGGCGTTCGACAGCATGTGAACCTCGTCGATGATGAACACCTTGTAGTGTCCCACCTGTGGCGGTATGCGTGTCTGCTCAATGAGTTTCTTTATTTCCTCCACTCCGTTGTTTGATGCTGCATCGAGTTCGTAGATGCTGAGCGAACGTCCTTCGTTGAATGCACGGCACGACTCACATTCGCCGCATGCTTCGCCGTCGGCCTTGGGGTTGAGGCAGTTGATGGTTTTTGCGAATATGCGTGCACATGTGGTCTTTCCCACACCGCGCGGTCCGCAGAAGAGGTAGGCATGAGCCAGATGTCCCGTCTGTATGGAGCGCATGAGGGTGGTGGTGAGAGCCGATTGGCCTACCACGGTGTCGAAGGTCATAGGCCTGTATTTGCGGGCCGATACTATGTAGTTGTTGGTTTCCATCGTTTTTGCTGTGTGGTTGCGGTGCGGTCGGTGTCGGGGTTTTGCATGCCGGTGTGGCCGCACGATGATTATGGTGCAAAGATACGAAAAAGTAGTGAAAGCATGGTGTGCATATACGAAAAATCTTGCGCTTTCGTCGATAAATTCTCTTTGGCAACACGTTTTTGGGTGTGAGGACTCATAAGTTTTACTTCGAGAGCTAAGTAATATAGTTGCGCGTACATTATAAAAAGACTGCGTGTATATGCGCGCAAACCTTCACGTATATACTCGCAACCCCGAAAGACCGCGCTCGCAGGTCTGAAAGACCGTACTCGCAACCCCGAAAGACCGCACTCGCAACCCTGAAAGACCGCACTCGTAATCCTGAAAAACCACACTCGCAAGCCTGGAAGACTATACTTTTATTAAATATACTTACTTGTATTACTTACCTGTATTAAATATTCTTACTCGTATTAACTATACTTACTCGTATTTAAATATAATAGCTTATAGCGAACTTTTACCAATCCCTCACTTAACCAGCACTTTGCGGCCATCGATGATGTTCAGTCCTTTCTGAGGAACGGCAAGCTGCACGCCCTGCAGATTATATATATTGCCGACCTTGTGTTGTGGGTTGCTAATCGTAAGAATGGCCGAAGGTGTTTCGCCGTCCATGCTGAGGAATATGTCGGACAGGTATATGGCTCGGCTGCCATTGGTGGTGAAACCAATCATTTTCACTTTTGTCAGGTCGGGTGCTCCGGTTTCAGATGCCACTGCCTTGAGGTCAATGACTGCGCTTGGCGATGTGTTCATCTTGTATTCGTAGTGTGATGCATTGGGGTTGGTGGAGTCGTAGATGCAAATAGCGGGTTTGCTGGTTGAGGCTAAGCGCAGTTTCACTACGAGATAGTTGTAGGCCGAGAGGTCGATGCCGGCAGGGTAGGTCCATCCTGCGAGTCCACCGTCGGAGGTCTGTATTTGTTTTGTCTTGGCGGTAAATGTGCCGCTGCCTTTGATTGATGGATTCACGCTCCCTTGTTCCAATGGGAAGATTTTGATGCTGACTGCCACGTCGGTGCTGACGGTGTTGCCTTCGCTGTCGGTGAATGAAATGTGTACTTGTGTCTCGCCTGTAGTGTTTCCTGCTTTCAGTTTCACTCCGTCGGCACTGACGAGGTCGGGGTTGTCGGCTATGAATGTGCATCGACGTGTCACGTTGTGTGTCTTGCCTTGGTTGTCGGTGCAATACAGTGTTATCTCCTGCGACGCTCCAGGTGTGAGGCTCATTGATGTGGCTGAAGCCTTGAGTTCTGACGCGCAGAACTGGGCATTGAGGTCGTTGTCGGCCAGGAATTGTAGCATGGCAGCAGCATATCGGCGTCCCATCATGCGGTAGCCTTCAGCTGTGAAGTGCAGTCCGTCGGATGCTATGGGGCAGTCTTTCGACGAGATGACGTAGCAATGCTTGATGATGCCTGGCAGTTTGGCTATGCATGCTGCATTATGTCCGTGACATACTCCACCCATGGCTTGTGACCCCAGTTCGCCTACGAGCAATGGCACTTCCTCGGCGCTGAGGTTGAGGTCGGCGAGTATGCGGTCGTAGAGTTTCTTCACTTCGGCGGGCCACCACGACTGCATGTTGTCGGTACATCCCTGATGAAGCAGTATGCCCTTGATGACACCGGTGCGCTGTGCTCGTTTGGCAAGTGTGATGAGTTCGTTGTAGGGGTGGTTGTTGTATTGCGCTGCATACCCCTTGAGCCAGTCGGCACAGGTGGGCAGATATGTGCCTATTTCGTCTTCGTCAAACATTTTTATTGAGCAACCACCCAGCGCTATGTTTATGACTCCTACACTTATCTCTTCGGGTTGTTGTTCACACATGGTGCGGCCGAAGTAGTCGACGGGTGTCAATCCTGTGTTTTCACGACAGAGGGGTGGGGTGGCTGTGTACCAGTTGCCTTTGGTGCGCCCCATGCTGTTCATGTTGACGGCGGCCATCATCTTGAATCGTGATGGTACGTTCTGACGGTCTTGTGGCTCGATGGCTGCGTTGCCTTCCATGTTTGACTGTCCGAAACATAGGTATATATGGAAGTTGGGGTTTTGTGCATGGGTTGCGATGCATGTGAGTGCCGCAACAAGGGCTGTTGTAAATCTTTTCATAATAGTGTGTTGGGTAAGTTGTTGTTTGAGGTTACGAGTGTGTGTGGCAGTTGGTGCAAGAGGGTAGTGACGAGGGCTGTGTGACAATATCATCGTCTTGGCTGTGGTCGTTGATGCCAAGACTGTGATATCGGCTCACAGCCCCCTTCTCCCTGCGCTTGTCGGATGCTAATCTTCTGTCTCGTTTTGTGGGTTTTCGCCGAGATAGATGTATTCGAAGTTAGAGCTTTTGGCCGATGGGAACTGGCTGCGTGAGTCGACGTCCTGACGGTTCTTGAGGTGGTTGACGATGCGATTGTAGCAGTCCATTGGGCTTTCGGCTTTCAGGCGTACGCGGAAACGTGTGTCGCGATATTGGAACTTGTTGGTTTCGCGTATCTGTACCACTCGCTTGAAGGTGAGTGTGGCTTCATACCACCCAGGCTTGGGGTCGGCCATGATTTCGAGTATCGACTTCTTCTTCTCGGGTACGTAAGTGCCGTTGGCCTTTTGCTCGTTGCGGATTTGTTCCATGCGCTTAAACTCCTCGAGGGTCGAGGCTTCGGTCTTGAGGAACAATACGTAATTGGTGTAGCCCACCTTCAGACGATAGGGGTAGAGGTTGGGCGAATTGAAATAGAGGGTGATGCGGTTTACCACTTCGTCGCTCATCTTAAGGTCGCGAATGGTTTCCATAAATGCCACTGCTTCTTCCATGTTGGTAGCTATGGCATCTTGCTCAAAATAACGAATGTATAGATTCATAATGTTTAAAATATTTTTCTGCTACCACAAGGCTTCATCTTACGCCTCGCGATCGTGTCGTAGTGGTGAACTTGTGTTAACAGGTTGTTAAGTCCTAAAAAAATACTTATGTAGTGTTACGTTGTTTGTATCGATTTTCATCAGACGTTCGCATACTGGTGTAGTGTACGAATCCGTTACTTTGTATATCAGATTACTGGAATCACTTGCAAAGTTACAAATAATTTGTTATACAGCAATTCACAAATCGTTGTTTTTTTATTATGCATGGCATTTTTTTGTTTGTTTGGCCGTTATGATGACAAAAACGTGTCGTTCTCAATGCTTTTATGCATCGGCATCGAGGTCTTAGTATTTGAAATAAATGTGAAAGCAACAGGCATAGAACCATGCACTCTTGCTTTGGCTCATATAGTGTGGATAGGTGTTTGGTGGTTGTGGGTTAAAGGTTGGCTTGCAGGTTGATAAACTGGTGAGTGATGTTGCTCCAGTCGATGGTCTCGATGATATTGGCCAACAGGAGCATCGCTGCCACTCCGCCTGCCAGTTCGAGGCAGAGGCCTATGTGGTAGATGGTGTCGGGCAGGTGGAGCATCACCCGTCGGCGGAACGACGCCCTGCCTGTGGGTTGGGCGGCATGTTGCTGCAGGAAGGTGCGCAGCAGCTGGTCGTCGGAGTCGTATTTGTAGTCGTTATCCATATCCGTTTTGTTTTAAGAATGAAGAAAGTCGTTGTTTGCCTCGGTGTATGTGTGAGCGCACCGTGGCTGGTGGTAGTCCTGTGATTTGGCTGATGCGGTCGCCCGGCAGGTCGTCGATGTAGAACAGGGTGACGCATGTGCGCTCGATGTCGGTGAGTTGTCGCAGGGCGGTGTAGATGTCCAAAGAAATCA
>CAMVDC010000070.1 GCA_947166155.1 uncultured Prevotellaceae bacterium
AGATATAAAGTGGGGTATACGACAGGAGTTTTTGATTTATTCCATATCGGGCACCTAAACCTGCTGAAAAATGCAAAAGGGATGTGCGACAAGTTAATCGTGGGAGTAACAGTCGATGAACTGGTGGCCTACAAAGGCAAAAAAGCGCTCATACCGTTCGAAGACCGCATCGAGGTGGTAAGAAGCTGCAAGTATGTCGATGCCGCCGTGCCACAATACGATATGGACAAACTAACCGCCTGCAAGAAACTTGGGGCCTCTTATCTTTTTGTCGGCGACGACTGGTATGGAACGGAAAAATGGAACGCCTACGAGAAACAGTTTGCCGAAGCAGGAATCAAAATTATCTATTTCCCCTACACCCATGGCGTCTCCTCTACCCAGATTCGCAACGCCCTCGACACTTTGAGAAAAGACAACCTTGAAGATGTGAAATAAACATATGGGGAAAATTGTAGATAAAGAATTCTGCATGAGCAGCTGGTTGATGTTCAGGACCATCGTAGACAAGGACCTGTGCTTCGCCGAAGGCATCAAGGACTTCCACGTCCACCCATCCACAGACAGAACTCCCATCCACAACAGCCAGGAACTCGAGAACGCCCTGCGGCAGCAAATGGCCATCGCCACAGCCGGCGGGCATACCGCTCTGGCATTGAGCGGTGGCATCGACTCCGCCATTCTGGCAAAGATGATGCCCAAAGGCAGCCTCGCCTACACATTCAAATGCATAGTGCCAGGCATGGACGTGGTGGACGAAAGTCCTGCAGCAGCGCAATATGCCAAAGAATGCGGTTTAGAGCATCGCATTGTGGAAGTATACTGGGACGACATGGTCCAATTGGCGCCCATCCTCATGCGACATAAAGGCAGTCCCTGCCACAGCATCGAGGTGCAGATTTACAAAGCCTGCATGCAAGCCAAAGCCGATGGATGCAATGCCATGGTGTACGGAGAAAGTGCCGACATCGTGTACGGAGGCATGAGCGGACTCCTGTCCAAAGACCGTACCGTCGGCGACATCATCGAACGATACAGTTATGTACTCCCCTACAAAGTGCTCCGACATCCCCAACTCATCACCTACCCCTACACCCGATGGGAGAAAGACGGATTTGTCGACGTGCACCGCTTCTTGAACGACACCATGTACGAAGAGGCCATCAACAGTTACGAGGATGCCTGTGCCACGGCCGGTGTCAACCTGTCAATGCCCTACTCGACCACCTTCCTCGACACCGAGTTGGACTATGCCCGAATACGGCAGGGTGAAAACAAATACCTCGTCCGCGAAATATTCAACCGCCTATATCCCGGATGGGAGGTGCCCGTCAAAACCCCCATGCCACGCCCCCTCAACGAATGGATGCGAAACTGGCAGGGACCCCAGCGGCCGGAATTCTGGCCGCACTGCACCGACGAAATGACCGGTGACCAGAAATGGTATGTATATGTCCTTGAACAATTCCTCAATTTAATCGACAATGGAGACTATGTCAAACAATAACAAAACTGTAGCCATCGCCCAGGCCGACAGCTATCGTCCTAACAAAATCAACAGGGCACTGAACGAAATCTTCCGCACTCTCGGCATGAACCCTGACAATCCGTTCGAAGAGTTCATCAAGCCTGGCCAGCGAGTGTTCATCAAACCGAACTGGGTAGCCTCGCGCTGGCGCAAAAGTTGTGACCATACCGACGACCTCTACTGCGTCATCACACACCCCAATGTCATCGAGGCCGTCGCCGACCGCGTGGCTCAAGCTCTCCATGGGCAAGGCGAGATAATCATCGCCGACAACCCAAGCATCGACGCCGACTTCGAGGAACTGATGGAGTTCACTGGCATACGCCGTCTGGAAAGCAAATATGACGTCCCCTGCCATATCTATGACCTTCGTCCCCTGGTGTGCAAGGACCTCAAAGACTATGGCAAAAAGGACAAGATGGCTCACCAGCCCGGTGACCCCAATGGCGAATTCGAAGTGAACCTTGGGCGAGAGAGCCTGCTGCACGATGTCGACTCCTCTCTTTTCCGCGGTGTCTTCGACGAACGCGAAGAGACTGTGGCGGCACATACCGGCGACACCCAGCTCTACACCATCAGCGGATCCCTCTACACCGCCGACACATATATCTCCATTCCCAAACTGAAAACACACCAGAAGGTTGGCGCCACACTCAACCTCAAAGGGCAGGTCGGCGCCATGACACGGAAGAACCAACTGGTACACTGGCGCATTGGCAGCCCGGAAACCGGGGGCGACGAATATCCCGACCGCGAAAGCTGGGAGCGCGCACAGCATGCCAAAGTGACACATCGCGGAGCCCACCCCGGCAACGACACCATCTGGCGCATGGTGGTGGACCTGTACAAAAGCCTGCTGACAAAAGAGCGGAACTACTTCACCATCATCGACGGCATTATGGCCGGCGAAGGACAAGGCCCCTTCTGCCCCACCTCGAAGCATGCCAACGTGCTTCTGGGCGGCAACGACCTGCTTCTTACCGACATCGCCGCAGTGCGATACATGGGAATTGACCCACTCAAAATCAAATACCTGGAATATTTTATCCGCACCTGGAATATCGACCTCAGCCAACTGCCAGTCTATCTCTTCGGCGAACATCGCGAAGATTTCTTCTCTGCCCCCACACGCTATGCCGACTTTGAAGTCCCCTTTGCCTGGCGAGGAATCAAATACACGGTCTAAAACAGACTATACTCACAATTTGGGATAAATAAGATGGCGCGTCTGACCCACCATCTCTTCCCAGTCCAGTATACACCCAACCTTTTTGTGGTTATCCCACCGAGGGTTTGGTGTCATATAATCCTCTCCATAGCGGAATATGCACTGCTCTTCTGCATTGGCAGGCACCGGAAGCATCATATCTTCAAACTTCTCCATCCGCGTCTCTCGCACAAAAGGCATCTCCTGACGCCTCGGCATGTATGTCCCGGGAGCCATACCCGGCTCATTCCAGTAGTCGGTGATATATGGCAACTTGTCAATAGCCGGGTAGATATAGAAAATATCAATCCGGCAACCTTTATAGTCAAAGGTGTCCTCCCTGCCGTATTTTCCTTCTGCTATCTGATAGGAATACAGCCACTCAAATCCATAACGCTTGAGGTCGTCTATCATTTTCGGGCTGTATTCATCAATCCACATGCTGACATCAAGGTCCATGTCATGCTTTATGAACCCGTGTTCGCGTATGGCTCCTAACATGGTACCGCCAATCAGCATGTATCTGTATCCGCACTCAGTCATGCAGGCATTGAATTGCCGTGCCGTCTCCATGCCATAGGCTTTATATGCCTCCACCCTCATCCGTTCCCTTCGGGCATTCATGGTCTTTCCAATAAAAGGGAATGTCCTCTCAACAAACTTTTTGGTTCTCGGCATTTTATTGGTAAGGAACGTAATCAAATCCATAAGGCAGTTATTTGATTGTCAGTTTTTCAAATCCTCCACAAACGTTATCTTTCTGTTCTGCTCCTCCCCTTCCACGACGGCGATCTTCACGCCCGGCATATAGCGGCGCACCACGCCGCAGTCGTCGGTGGCGGCAAACTGGGGGTCTTGCAGGGCACGCTGGTAGGCATCGCGTATCAGCGGCAGGCGGAAAGCCTGCGGCGTCTGTGCACGCCACATGAGGCGTCGTTCGGGGATACGTGCCACAAGCCTCGGTATACCCATCTGCATTCCTGTCATATCTGCGCTCATGTCGGGGTGCACCTCCCACACGGTATCGGTACTCGGCACCGCCACGCCCACAGCCTCATTGCTCTGCAGCGCTGCCACCACACGGTCGACGATGGCCGGCGTGACAAACGGCCGCGCAGCGTCGTGCAGCAGCAGGTTGGTGTCGTCAGGCTCGTCGATATATGCCATGATGGCATTGAGGCTCGACATGTAGCGTTCTGCGCCGCCGTCGATCACCTTCTTCAGTTTCTGCCACTGGTTGCGGCCGACGACAGCCTCCAGCTCTCCCCTCCAGTCGGGGTGCACCACCACGGCCACCTCGTCGATAGCCTGATGCTTGCAGAACATGTCGAGCGAATACTCTATCACCGTGCGGCCGCCGAGCTGCATAAACTGCTTCGGCACCGGCGAACCCATACGCTTGCCGACACCACCGGCCAGAACCACAGCAACATTCTTCATTTCAACGCTCAAGCCTTTCTAAACAACAAAGCGAACAAGCCGCCCCAGAAGAGAACTACGGCCAGCTGCAGCCACAGGTCGGTGCCCACAAGCACTGCCGGGGCCACAACGACGGCTTTCAGGCCATAGTATACCAGCTTGCCGGCCACGATAGCCGTCAGCACGGCAGGCAGCACCTTCCATCGGCGCGACAGCACGCTGAACAGCGCCGCCACGGTAGCCAGCTCGGCCACCATGCACACCATCTTCGCCGGAGCAGGCATACCAGTGAGCAAACTGCTCACCAACGGGAGCAACACCGCCAGTACAAGCGCATTGCGAGTATCCTTACCCAACAGCATACCCACCAGCAGCAAAGCCAGCATCGGGTTGAGCATATACAGAGGCACAACCAGCAGATGCGATGCCGCAGGTATCAGACAGGCAAAGGTCAACAACACCGCATCCAAGGCGGCAAATCTGACTATACCATTTGATTTTGAAGTTATTACCATAGTAGTTTTAAGAATAATTGAAATGCAAATATACAATTTAATTTTGAAACACCAAAATCAACGAATCAACGTCACCGTACCGACCCCATTCTTGACGTACCCATAGGCATACTTCGCGTGCCAATGGTATACATAAGCTCCCTGAGGACATGGCACGCCCTCATGGGTACCGTCCCATGTGGCCGAAGGATCAGTGGTGTGGTACACCAACAGCCCCTGCCGATTGTATATGTGCATCTCAAAAGCGACAATCTCGTACGTGACCGTACAACCAAATCGATTGTTCTGCTCTTCGTCGGGAGTGAAGACGTTGGGCCACCATATCGACCGTATCTTCTTATGAATACTGAAGGTAGTGTCGGCACAACAATGGTAGCGGTTGCAAGTCTGCAATGTAACAACAACACTATCGGGCAGTGGATGATTGAACTGTCGGCGAGAGTAAGCGCCATTGAGTGTGATGCCGTCGTCGAAGCACCATGTCGAGGAGGCGCCACCCTCCGAACAATCGGTAAAGTACACCGTTGGAGAGTCGAAGTCAATAAACGGAAGAGAGAGTTCCACACATAATGTCGGCGGAGGTTCTACACCTACAACGATGCAGTCTATCAGATCCCCACCCTCGCTGGAAAACAGGCAGTAGGAAGTTGTCTGTTGCGGTCTGACGACAATGGGGGTATGTCCCTGCTGGGCAACCAAACTTGTGTCAGGAGGGGTGGCACTCCACCATGGGGAAAGGGTGCCAGCGGCGTTAAGTATCACCGAGTCGCCAGGGCAGATGCCGTCGGTGCTGGCCGTGAGGATGCTTTCTTCGTATTCAAGATGGAGCACAAGCGTCGAGTCACACCCGTTGGCAGCGGTGAAATGGTAGCTGTAGTCTCCCCTTTCGGTCAACGTGTCACCGTTGTATATGAGCGTATCTCCCATGACAATAAAAAAAGTGGTTTCGGCCAATGTCACAGGAAGGACAGTCAACCGCAGGCAATATAGGTGCAGCGAGTCCCCGAAACTGTCATAGTAGTTCGACGTGCCGACAGTCTGCGTGGTCATGACGGTAAAGCCATACCCTGTATAGACACTTCCTTGGCAGACGGTGTCATAATACACTACAGTGTCTATGATATACGACACACTCAGCCTGACCGTTGAGTCACATCCATTTTCACCAGTGAATGTATAGGTATAGATTCCGGCGGTGGCTAACGTGTCGCCATTGTAGAAGATAGTGTCACCCAACACTATCCAGCCGAATATATTGGTGTCGGCAGCAGGCAGCACGGTGAGCGTCAAGTGATAGTGATGCACTGTATCGCCCGAAGAGGATGTGCGCCATCTCTCCAGTGTACCGGCTGACGACGTCTCAGTACTACTGATACTGAATCCATAACCGCTATACTGCTGCAGTTGACACACGGTGTCGAGACACTGCAAGGTGTCGTGCATGGCGTTGAAGGGATTGAGGCCGAATCCTAAGGGGAAGGCGTAGGACTCGTAATATCCCAGTCCATAGGTATAGCCAGTGAAGGGCCCATTGTCGTTGTGCAAGTGATGAACACCGGAATGGTTTTCATTGCCTGCCAGATGGCGCCTATGGACCCGATATCTCCCTATGGTGGTGCCTTCGGGAATAGGCTGACCGTCAAGGTGCATACTACTATCCCATGCCGTGTCACATATAACACATAGGTAGTGACTGTTTGTGTTTATCTCCAGTGTGTTACTACAAAGAAATCGGCAATCACACACACCTCGGTCGACGGGTGCGATGATAACCGAGGAAGGGTCGCCTTTGTTGCCTGCATTGACATAGCTGGTAAGGTAGAGCACGACACAGGCGGGTTTGCTGGTGAGGATGTGTCGCATGTCGGTGGTAGGGAAACTGAGTTCGTAGGTTTCACCCGCCGAAAGTAGGGTGGGCAGTGTGGTGCCATTGACGGTGATGGTGCAACTATCCTGTGAAGAGGTGATACGCACATAATTGTTTCCTGTCTGCATCGAGGCCCCAGCAACAACGAATTCTGTGCCCCAATAGTTTATCGGGAGAGCCTGTTCGAATAGCAGGTCGCTCCCTGATCCGTTCGTCGGAACTTTGATGCGCCGACCACCTTGAAAGAGGGCAAAGGGTTTTCCGTTGGATACGACATGCATGCCAGAGAATGAAGAGCCGTTGCCGTTACTGATGAGAAGAAGGGTCTGACCTCTCATCAAAGTGGGTGTAAGGGTAGTGCCTGCGACGATAGAAGTGCCCTGAATGTTGCAAGGGACTGTAAAGTTGAGCACAGTGTTGTTTTCAGTAGCCAAAAAGAGCACTTGTGAACCATATTCACATGCGGGGTAGTCCTGTATAATATATGCGGTGCCGAGGGCTGATGTAGGCAATATGGTAGCAATATCCTGAGTACCACGGACGTAGTTGCATGCGTATAACCAGATAGGCTGAGGGGAAGTGACGTGGAAACCACCGTTGAACACGGTACCAACAGGTATGTTGCTATTGTCGCCCAACGTCTGGGTAACACAAAAACCATTAGCGTCATACAGGGGGAGGGTGTGGGTGCTTCCAGAACCGACGGACGACACAGTGCAGTTCTGATTACCGACACATGTAATGGAAAGCTGACCAGGATTGTATGATTGTGTTTCATGGTAGTTGTAGATGAATGCCACCCAGAAGTCAGTCCCCATGTTGGGTGCCGCAGTACACAAGGTGTTATTCTGTTCCCGAAGCGAAACCGAGGCCAGCAACGCAAGCAACAGATATGTTACCTTGTGCTTCATGATGCAAAAATACATCTTTTTTTCCACATATTAAAATAAATTATATAAAACCGCGTTATTCAAACAAATAATAGCAAGCACAACAGGATGAAAAAAACAGTATTACTCCTCGCAGCCGCCATGTTGCTGACCTCTGTCGGCGCTGTGGCGCAGAACAAGATTGACAAGCAGGGCCGCCGTCAGGGCCACTGGGTGCGCACAGACAAAGACGGCTCGAAGATCTACGAAGGCACCTTCGTCGACGGCCAAGAGACAGGCACCTTCACCTACTACTACCACGACGGCTCGGTGCGCATACGCAACACCTACAGCGAACCCGGGCGCGTCTGCCGCCACGAGGCCTACGACGAGCAGGGCCACCTCCTCGCCACGGGCACCTACAACCAGCGCAACCGCGACGGTCTCTGGAAGTTCTACAACGAGCAGGGACGCCTCGTCAAAGAAGCCTCCTACAAGATGGGTGTCAAGCACGGCCCCCACATCATCTACACCTCCAAGGGCGACACCGCTGAGGTGGCCAACTGGGCCGACAACCATCGCCACGGCCGCTGGTGGAAACGCATCGGCGAGCGCGGCTACATCACAGGCGTCTACGTCCGCGGCGGCCTCGAAGGACGCCTCGTCGAGTATGACGACAACGGCCTCCTCATCCGCGAAGGCTACTACAAGGACGGCTTCCGTCACGGCGCCTACCAATACTTCGAAGACCGCCACCTCACCGTCGACGAGCGCTGGTCACACGGCACCCTCGCCGACCGCCGCGTGCGCCTGCTGACCCCCGACACGCTCTTCGTCTCCGTCTTCGACATAGCATGCCTCGCTCCGCAGGGCAAAGCCAAAGTCGTCGTCTACCTCAAGGACGGCACCAAGAAAATATCGCACGAGAGCGCCGAAGCCCTCTACGACCGCCTCGGCAACGACATCTTCGCCTACGCCAACCGCAAGAGCCGCATCCTCGTGGCAATGAACTGCGTGCAAGGCGCCTCCAAAGACGCCGAGGGCCGCGACATACTCATCCTCGCGCCCCAGCCCGACTTCGCCATCTTCCCCGACGAGGACGGTCTCAAGATGGTGCGCAGCCACCAGTATGAAGAAGACTCCCCCCTCGAGCAACTCATCCGCGACAAGGAAAAATAAAAGGCACAAAAAAGACGCAGCCCCCAAGACAGGGGGCTGTATCTACCATTAAACACTATTACAAAAATCCAAGATTTAGAAGGTAGCTTGGAACACCTTTTTCTCTATGACTCAATCAGTAATTCGCGTTTCCGCCTTTCCTGAACGACTGCAAAGATACACATATTTTACATTCTGGCAAAATAAAACTGCACTTTAACACTTTTTTTAACATTTCCCACTCCCCCACAACTCCTAACTCATAACTAAAAACTCATAACTAAAAATGCTCATCGCCGCACATACCCTGGGATGCAAGCTCAACTTCGCCGAGACCTCCGACCTCCTGCGACGCCTCGTCGCCGAAGGCAACACCGTCGTCGGCTGGGGCGAGCGCGCCGACCTCTACATCGTCAACACCTGCACCGTCACCTCTGTGGCCGAGAAGAAATGCCGCACCGCCATCCGCCCGGCACACCGCCAGAACCCCGACGCACAGATTGTCGTCATGGGCTGCTTCGCCCAGGTGGCAAAAGACGAGATAGAAAAAATACCCGGCGTCACCCAAGTGCTTGGCAACGACAGCAAACGGCTCCTGTCGTATTCCGGAGAGGACCGCACCCGCACCTTCTTCAAAATACAGGACGGATGTGACTATTTCTGCACCTACTGCGCCATCCCCTTCGCCCGCGGCCGCTCCCGCTCCGCCACCATCGAAGAGACACTCTGCGCCGCACGACGCATAGCCGCGACAGGCGCACGCGAGGTGGTACTAACAGGCGTAAACACCGGCACCTTCGGCCAGCAACACGGCGAGAGCTTCCTCGACCTGCTCAAGGGGCTGGATGGCATCGATGGCATCCTGCGCTACCGCATCTCCTCAATCGAACCCAACCTCCTCACCGACGACATCATAGACTTCGTGGCCCACAGTCGCGCCTTCCTCCCCCACTTCCACATACCCCTCCAGGCAGGCTCCGACCACGTGCTCAGCCTCATGCACCGACGCTACGACACAGCCCTCTACCGCGCCAAACTCGAGCGTATCAAGGCCGTCATGCCCGACGCCTGCATCGCCGCCGACGTTATGGCCGGCTTCAACGGCGAGAGCGAGGAGGAGTTCGGCAAAGTACTCGGCTTCATCGACTCGCTCCCAATCTCCTACCTCCACGTCTTCACCTACAGCGACCGTCCCGGCACCGCAGCCCTCCGCCTCGGCGAGAAGGTCCCCGTCAACATACGCCGCGAGCACACCGCGCGCCTCCTCGAGCTCAGCGAACGCAAACACCACGCCTTCATCGACAGCCAGATGGGCAAAACACGTCCCGTCCTCTGGGAATCAACACCCCACTCAAAACAGATGCTCGGCTGGACAGACAACTACATACGCCTCTGCCGCCCCTACGATGACAGCCTCGTGGGCACCGTCGAGCAGGTCGTCATCACCCCCGACAACATCATCGGCGAAACCGACTGACAAAACACACATACCTAAAAATGCAACACGCTGTAAAACAGAGTGTTGCATTTTTGATATACTACCACTATAACTCGCTGATTATCCGCCATCTACAGGCACTTCCTCTTTAGTTGCTCTTTAATTACTCTTTAGTTACTCATTATGCACTCTTTAAAATGTAAGAGAAATATAGTAGTGATGTAATATATTGTTAGAATAGAATATGGTAGAAGATGCTGGTTTTGACGGGCGTAGTAGTGGCGCGGGGCATAAAAAAAAGAATGCCGCCCTGCTAAGGGGCGGCATTCATGGTTGGCATGCAAAGAGGCGTCAGTCTTTCTTGCAGCTCTTGCAGCAGCAGCAGCCGAGGCACTTGTAGGCCAGGCCGGCGAGGGCGGCACCCACGAGCGGGGCCACGATGAAGAGCCACAGCTGGCTGCAGGCGCTCCAGCCGTCAGCGTTGCTGAAGAGGGCCTGGCTCAGCGAGCGGGCGGGGTTGACGCTGGTGTTGGTCAGCGGGATGCTGACGAGGTGGATGAGCACCAGGGTGAGACCGATGGCCAGGCCGCCGAACTTGCCGTTGGCGTGGCGGTCGTCGGTGACGCCGAGGATGACCATCAGGAAGACGAAGGTCAGCAGGGCCTCGACGAGGAAGGCACCCCACATGCTGACGCTCAGATAGTCGGGATTGCCCGTGGCGGCGGCGAACTCAGCGCCGAAGCCGTTGGCGGCGAAGACACCCGTCTGGCCCATGCCGGCGGCATTCCAGATGCAGAGCAGCACAGCACCGGCGATGATGGCGCCGACGCACTGGCTCACCCAGTAGAGGAGCATGTCTTTCAACGACATGCGGCCGTTGACCCACACGCCGAACGAGACAGCGGGGTTGAGGTGGGCACCGCTGATGTGACCCACACCGTAAGCCATGGCAATGACAGTGAGACCGAAGGCAATGGCCACACCGAGGAAACCAACATGTCCGAACAGCGCGGTACCGCAGCCGCCCAGAACCAGCACGAATGTACCCAGACATTCGGCAAACATCTTGTTGCAAATCTTCATAATGTTATAGTTTTAGAAGTTAAACATTTTGTCCGATTAACGTAATTTTATATTAAATATTGCCAAAAGGCATTTTTTTAGTGAATAAAAATCTATATCTTCAACATCGCTGCAAATTGTTGCAGTCTCAAAACCATAATCTTGGGAAACTCAATAGATTCCAACACATCAAAATGATGGTCGTTCGACACGATGAATGCGGCGTTGGCAGCGAAGGCACAATCCACAAATTTGTTGTCATCAGGGTCTTTCCTGATAAGTCCGAGTCTGAACTGAGGGTCGACGAATTCAACATAGTCGCTGTCAACCAATGCGTCAACAACATGTTTGGCTACCGTTGGCGTCGCCTTCTGAGCTATTATCTCTTCATATTCAGCCAGAATGTCGTTAGACACACACAAGGTGTATTTCCCTTCGTGCAATCCGCGCCATACGATAAAAAAATCGCTTCGTGATGAGATGCTGGCGAGGAGGCAATTGGTGTCAAGCACAACACGTTTCATACGCGATAGGTGGTACGAAGATGTTCACCAAGGACTGCGTTGTTCTTTTCCTCGCTCCACTGGCCGCTGTCCCAGAGCCGGTCCATCTCTTCGGTGGCTTTCTGTGCGTAGTAATTAGAGATTACCTGACGCAACTCTTCGACCTGCTCGACAGTCTTCATTCTCCCCAACAGACGCAAGATGCTTAGTTGTGCCTTGTTCAGTTCAAAACTCTGTTCCATAACAATATTCTATTTAGCATAATAACGCAGCGATCATGTTTTTATTGTGATGCTGCGAGATTACTTACTGCGCTATGGCAAACGCCACGTCCATCATCTTGGTGAAGGTGGTCTGGCGCTGTTCGGCGGTGGTGGCTTCGCCGGTGATCAGGTGGTCGGAGACTGTGCAGATGCCAAGGGCCTTCTTTTTGGCGTAGGCCGCATTCATGTAGAGCTGCGCTATCTCCATCTCCACGGCCAGGACGCCCATGCGCTGCCAGCGGTCGTTGTGGGCGTTGGCGGCGTAGAACATGTCGGACGAGAGCACGTTGCCCACGCGGTGGCGGTAGCCCATGCGCTCGCAGGCCTCCACGGCGCGGCGCGCCAGCTGGAAGTCGGCGATGGGGGCGAAGGTGCCGGGCAGCTCGTACTGCGCGGCGTAGTTGGAGTTGGTGCAGGCGCCGGTGGCGATGACAAGGTCGCCCACGTGGAGGTCCTCCTGGATGGAGCCGGCGGAGCCCACGCGGATGATGGTCTGCACATCGTAGAAGTTGTACAGCTCGTAGGTGTAGATGCCTATCGAGGGGCCGCCCATGCCGTGGCCCATGACGCTGATGCGGCGGCCGTCGCGCATGCCGGTGTAGCCCAGCATGCCGCGCACCTGGTTGAAAAGCACGGGGTTCTCCAGGTAGTTCTCGGCCATAAACTTGACGCGCAGCGGGTCGCCAGCCATGATCACGGTCTCTGCAATCTCGCCTTTCCGCGCGCCGATGTGTGGGGTAGGTGTATTTGCCATAATGATGATAATTTTATACGTTGATATGATGATACGTTGATATCATTAACTCTTTTTTAACGAAAGTTTTTGAAAAATATTGTGTCGTAGCAGGTCGAGCGGACGGCAATCACACGTTCGGTAATAAAGTCGGCGAGAAATGAGTGAATTGCCCTCCGCCCTCTGCTTAATGAAGACGTTGACATCTTCGTGTCGGGCCGAAGAAGATGGAATTGCGTTTTATTTTTCGGTTATTTCCCAGTGGCCGCTGTAACCGCTGCCTACATAGCGGATATGTGGCATTTTAGCAATATGGCGTTTGATAGTCTTTGATGTCACACCACTTTGTTTGGCCAAGTCTTCTGTTGTAATATTGGGATTTTTATGTATTTGTTCTTCAATCCATATATCAAGATCAGCATCTTGAGGGACATCTTGAGGGACATCTTGAGGGACATCTTGAAGGACATCTTGAGTGCCACCTTGAGTGCCACTTTGAGTAACATCTTGGGTAACACCTTGAGTAACATCTTGAATATCACCTTGGGTATCACCTTGAGTATCATCTTGAGTATCATCTTGAGTATCATTTTGGGTGCCATCGACACCGTCTCGTACCTGCACACTAAAAGCCGTTAGGTATCCAACGTTAAATTCTGCTTCTGGGCAGCCGTTGTCTTTCAATAACTCCTGCACTTCTCGTACGCCGTGGTTAAACATATTGACATAGTTCAGCGACTTCATCATTTCGGCAACAACACTGTTGCGATAGTCGTTCACGTAGGGAAAGTTCTCTGGACGAGCTTGACCGTAAAGTCCACCTGGGTTCATAATCTCAATATGATGATCATACTGATAAAAACGCGTAGGCATATTGGCTTGGTAGTCTCTGTGCATCATGGCATTCATCATCAGTTCACGCAGTGCTTTATACGGGTAATTCAGTACATCTTTCTCACGCAGAATACTTATTGTCACCG
>CAMVDC010000071.1 GCA_947166155.1 uncultured Prevotellaceae bacterium
TATGGCGATGAAGAAGACTATGAGCACTCGCATCACCACCACTTTGCGACGCTCGATGCGTTCGGCCACCGTGTCGTCGATGGTGCCCTCCTCCACCTCGCCCGGCATGGAGCGCTTGTCGCGGTAGATGAGGTCGAGGGTCATGGTGCTCGACGATGTGAGCACGAGCGATGCCAGTGTTGACATCGAGGCCGAAAGCACTAACAGCACCACGAGGGCGATGATGGCATCGGGCAGGGTGACGAGCATCGACGGCACTATGCTGTCGAATGCCAGCGAGCCGTTGGGCAGTGATGGTGGAGTTGGGAACAAGCGTCCGAATCCGCCGAGGAAGTAGCATCCGCCTGCCACGATGAAGGCAAAAATGGTGGATATGATGGTGCCACGGCGTATGGCTCGCTCGTCGGTGATGCTATAGAACTTGCCTACCATCTGTGGCAGTCCCCATGTGCCGAGCGAGGTGAGGATGACCACTCCGAGCAGGTTCCACGGGTCGGGACCGAAGAGCGAAGCAAAGCCTCCGTTTTGTGTTGCATCGGTGTCGGACGGCAGGGCAGCCAACTTATCGACAGCTGCGGTGAGTCCGCCTTGCGAGTTGAGCACGGCTGCTATGACTACCACGATGCCGAAGAGCATGATGATGCCCTGGATGAAGTCGTTCATGGCCGTGGCTTTGTAACCTCCCAGTATGACGTAGAGGGCTGTGAGCAGTGCCATGATGATGACGCAATACTCGTAGGGTATTCCGAATCCCATCTCAAACAGGGTTGAGATGCCTTTATACACACCTGCGGTATAGGGTATGAGGAAAATGAAAGCTATGATTGATGCCACAACTCGCAGCGACTGACTCTGGAACCGGGTGCCGAAGAAGTCGGGCATGGTGCGGCTTTCGATGTGTTGGGTCATGAGTTTTGTGCGACGCCCGAGCAGCAGCCATGCCAGGAGCGAGCCTATGACTGCGTTGCCGATACCGATCCAGGTGGACGAGAGGCCGTATTTCCAACCGAACTGACCGGCATAGCCCACGAAGACTACTGCCGAGAAATATGATGTGCCGTAAGCGAAGGCAGTGAGCCACGGACCTACCGAGCGTCCACCGAGCACGAAACCATCGACGCTGCGTGCCGTGCGACGCGAATATATTCCTACTGCCACCATGATGGCAAGAAACAGAACTGTGAGTATAATCTTGATTAACATAGTATCATTTACGATTTAACCATTTACTATTTACTATTTAATTCTATTTGGTCATTTACGATTTGACAATCTATTTTTATTTACGATTTGACGATTTACTATTTACGATTTATGTACTATTTAATTATTTAGTTATTTCCTTCCGGATGGTATCCTCTCCCCTTCGGGGAGATAAGAGAGGGGTTAATCTTCTCCCCTTTGGGGAGATAAGAGAGAGGTTCAGAATGCTATCTGCACCTGTGCCTGCAGGTTGTTGTAATCGGTTGCGAACTGTCGCCAGATGCGTGTGTACTGCAGTTGCAGGCGACATTTCTTGTAGTACCAGTATTGCAGTCCTATGGTTGCGTTTGTCTGGTCGTAGCGCATGGCGGTGTTGCGGTCCCACCAGTCGGCCGATGCCACTGCATCGAGGGCTCCTGCTATGGGCACACATGCTGTGAAGTATGCTCCGCGGCTTTTCACCTTGCCGTCCTTTCCCTCGAGCCATTCGCCACGCAGGCTTATCGGGCGTGCTTCCTTATATTTTGTAGGGCAGTAGGCACCGACTTTCAGTTCGGCTCCCACGCTGTAGCGGTCGCGGGTGTAATCGTCGCCCTCAGCGATGTCGGGGTTCCATGCAGCGGTGCTGATGGCATGCCCCCTACCCTTCTGTCCCGATGCCACGATGCGGAGGCCGTCGACGGGACGGAAGTCGAGTTTTGCTATCACATCCTTGTCGCGGTTGCCGTCGCGGCAGTTGATTCCCTGTCCGTTCATAAGGCCCAGTTCGTATGCCAGGTGTCCGTCGAAGAGTTCACCATAGACCTTGAGGCCTATATCGCGTCCGAACTGCTTGCCCATGAGGGGGTCGCTGCCACATCCTGCAAGGTATGTGACCGATTGTGAACAGACGTCTACCAGTTCGAGCGATGATGGCGACATGGGGTTCTCCATCGAAAAACTGTTCTTGAATTGGCCGAGGCGCACAGCGACCGACTTGTCGGCCGTGAGCCGGTAGTCGGTGTAGAATTCCTGCACCTCGCTGTTGAAGTCGACCATGAAGAGGAACGACCATCGGTCGGTGATGTCGGCCTTTGCCCACAGCAGTGTTCGCTTCAGGTTGAAGTCGCTCGTTTCGGCGTTCTCCTGGTCTTGATAGGCATATCCCGCCTGTGCATACCCGTTGAGAGTGATGCGTTTCGAGAGTTCGTCCATCCATTTGGTCGATGATGAGTTGGTTTGTGAGTTCACTGCCGCTGTGTTTGCCATCAGTGTGGCAACACACAGCGTCAGTCTCAGGATTCGTGTCGTGTTCATTTAGAAAGATGTTGTTGTGTGTGTTGTGACTATTGTGATTTTCTGGTGCAAAGGTACGCCAAAAGCTGTAGAATACTGCGAACATATTTACATAAATAACGACCAATATCATCTTTCGCACGATAAAATACCATTATCTCCTACCATATTCATCGATATTTGAACGAAAATGCTTAACTTTGCAGGCACGAAAACATATGGAGACAAAACACACAAACGGTATTGATGAGCTGAATGGTCAGCTGCGTCAACCCACGATGCATCCGCTCATGACTGTGGGCGACCTGTCGAGGGCCCACACGTCGTTGTTCGAACCGACCGACTTCGGAATGTATTGCATAGTGCTGATCGACTCTCGATTTGGCCGCCTGCGATGCGACGACCGCGATGTGGAGTACTCGGCCGGCACCATCATATCGATACGTCCCGGCCAGGTGGTATCGGTCGAACTCGACTTCACGGCGCGTCCCAGCGGGTGGATGCTGGCTTTCCGTCCCGAGTTGCTCGAGAAGTCGGGTCTTGGTCGCGACTTCTACATGTTCGGATATTTCCATCGCGATGTCGACGAGGCACTGAAGCTGACGGGTGCCGAGCGCAGTGTGATCCTGAATTGCTTTGCAAACATATTTGCCGAACTTCAGTCGCCGCGCGACTACCTCTCGAACCACATGCTGCGACTGGGTATCGGACAGTTGCTGAGCTACGTGAAACGATTCTTCGAACGTCAGTTTGAACGTCAGGACGAGCGCTCGACAAGCATTCAGAACCGGCTCGAAACCATCATCGACAACTACCTCTCGAGCGGTTTGCCTGCCCAACAGGGTCAGCCCACCGTGGCATGGTGTGCCAGTCAGTTCAACCTCTCGCCCAACTACTTCGGCGACCTGGTGAGGCGCGAGATGCACATCAGCGCACAGGAATTCATACAGCACAAGATCATCGTCACCGCTCAGTCGCTACTCACCGGCACCACCATGTCGGTCAACGAGATAGCCGAGGAACTGGGATTTGCTTATCCCAACCACTTCACACGCATGTTCCGCCGCAACACGGGGCTCACGCCCATGCAGTTTAGGGCAGGAAGAGAAAGATAAGCGCACCTTATTATATATTACGCGCGCGCGAGGAAACGAACCGCACACAAGCTCAATTCCTCCACGCCCGCAGTTAAGACAGAAGGCTGAAAATGGGATGCACGAATCGTTGCGACATCATCGGCGCATTGCCTTTCGGTCGCGTGGTTCAGTTCACTTCATTGTGCGCCACCAACTGTTAATATATATTAACACACATATAGAATAGCGTATGTACTGTTAAATATGGTTAAGTAAACGCAACTTTTTGTCGTGCTTACTTTACTTTTTGGAAAATAAGCCTTACCTTTGCAGCGGGAAAAAGAAAAAACTCCCAAGGCCCCCCTCTTATCCCCCCAAGGGGGGAGGAGGATAGACCCTCTCCCTAGCCCTCCCCCTTTATGGGGAGGGAACTCCATCCGGGGAGAAGACCCCCTCCCCCTGCGGGTACTCCCCCTTTCAGGTGGGAGAGTCCATCCGGAAGGAAATAACTAAATAATTAAATAGTACATAAATAGTAAATAGTAAATCTGTAAATAGTAAATGCACAAATATAGATAAATAGTAAATAGTAAATGGTTAAATAGTAAATGATATTATGGAACGCACTTATCTCTTTTCGCCCGTATTTCGCAAGATTGGTTATGGGCTGATGGCAGCAGGATTGTTGCTGTTTGTTGTGATGTTTATTGTCAGTGTGCATTTCGACCCCGAGTGGGAGATCACGCTGCCGGTGTTCAGCCTCACCCGTGGCATGTATGAGTGGGACATGGAAAACGCATGGTACCCCCATGTGATGGACGACGAAGTGTCGTTCGAGTTTGTGATGATACTCATGTGTGTAGGTTGCGTGTTCGTCGCCTTCTCGAAGGAGAAGGATGAAGACGAGTGCATAGCACAGATGCGGATGAACTCACTGGTGTGGTCGCTGCTATGGGGCATGGTGCTCGTGGTGGTCAGCACGATGTTCATCTACGGAACAGCATACCTCATCTGCCTGAGCATCTACCCCATCCTCACCTTCCTGCTCTTTATAATAAAATATAACGTGTCACTCTATAAATTCCGCCACAACAATGACTAACACCCTGAAAGTGGAGCGTGCCATAATGGACTACACGCAACAGCAGCTGGCGGACCTCGTGGGAGTGAGCCGTCAGACAATCAACGCCATCGAGAAAGGCAAGTATATACCGTCGACCACCCTGTCGCTCAAGCTGGCACGGGTGTTTGGCAAACATGTGGAGGACTTCTTCACACTTGAATCGGAAGACTAAAAAAAAAGACATCACACATAGAGATGAAAACAAAACTCATTTTACTTTCGTTGCTGGCCATAGCAGGATGCAGCCAGCTCAATGCCCAGGGTTGGAACTCGCCCGAGATGCAGGCATACATGCGTACATACGTGAAACAATGGTATGAAGTCACCGGAAAGATATACGGAGTGGACGACTTCGAACCCACCCCCTACCCCCTGCAGGGAGCACACGTGAGGGTGACCTGCCTGGGCGATACGACCGAGACCGAGGGCGCCGCTGCCAACAAGGACGGCGAGGTGTGGATAGGCATACAGCGCCGCGACCGACTGAAGGACACACGACTGCACATCAAGATATCGTATATAGGCATGAAAACCATCGAGGGCGACTACACACCAGTACACTCGAAGGAAAACGGAATCGACAAATACACCGTGGACCTCGACTCGCTCGTGATGCACAGCAACCCCATCACGGCAGCCGAAGTGGAGATTGTGGCCGAACTGAAGAAGATGTACCAGCGAGGCGATACCGTCATCTTCAATGCCGATGCGTTCGACATGCCCTCGGGCAGTGTGCTGCTCGACCTCGTGCGGCGACTGCCAGGCCTTGAATATAAAGACGGAAAGATGACCTATCAGGGCGAAGACATCACTGAGATACGCCTCAACGGCGAGTCGTTCTTCAAGCGCGACATGAGCATAGCCCTCAACAACATGCCACACGACAAGCTGAAGGCACTGAAGGTATATGAAGTGCCCGACGACACACTCAACGCCCTGAGCGACGAGCACTACGTGATGGACATGGAAACCAAAAATCCGATGAACACCGTCATCTTTGCTGAAGGCAACGTGAGCACCAACGAGTCGTTCAAGAACTATGGACTGGGATTTTCGCTCTCGTCGTGGAAGCAGAAAGGCGGACAGGGCGGCGTGAACTTCAACACAGGCGACATCCCCTACTCGGGACAGATAATCGAGAAGACGGTCAACACCACCTTCGGTGCCAACTATGAATACAACTTCGGAAAGACATCGACCAATGCCAACATAGGCCACAACTACTACCGCAACGACAACCACTCGGCCAACTACTCGAAGATGTTCATGCCCGACTACACACAAAACTCGACCAGCGAGTCGCGCAGTTCGAACAACAACAAGAGCTACAACGCAGGAGCAAACGTCAACAGCTGGGCAGGCAAGACAACATATTGGGGCATAAACCTCGACTACTCGAAAAACAAGAGCGAGAACTGGAGTCAGTCGACCGACTCGGTCGAGAACGAAGGCGAAGGACTCATCCGCACCACCCGCCAGCGCAACTCGTCGAACAGCAGCGGCAACAACTACGGACTGAATGCCAACCTGTCGAAGTGGTTCGACGAAGAACGCAGGGACGAACTGTCGTTCAACTTCGGACTCAACACCAGCGACAACAAATCGACCAACTACAACCAGTCGTACAGCCGACTGCTGCAACTGGGCGACAGTGTGCGCGACGTGAACCATCGCATATCAACCCCAAGCGACAACAACAACTACAACGCAGGCATACACTACATGCACCGATTTGGTGAACACGCCTTCCTGCGCACTGGATACAGCTTCAACTACAGCCGCAACAAAAACCAGCAAACCTACGAAGACATCACTCCCACAGGCGAGAGCATAGCATACGTCGACAGCCTCCACACCTACCAGCAACAAATCAACGTGACCAACTCGGCCGACATCATGTTCCGATACGACAACGATACCATCGAGTTCAACCTCAACACAAGCCTCGTGCCTACACACATGAACATAAAGGAACAGAAATACAACCTCGACGAAGACGTGAGCTACAACGGACTGCGCTACAATGCCGGCACCAACCTGGGATTCCGCATCAAGGACAACCGCATACGCCTCAACTACAACATATCAAACAACCTGCCGAGCGTGAGCCAGCTGACCAACGTGACCGACTATAGCGACCCGATGAACATACGCGAAGGTAACCCCAACCTGAAGAAGACCGTGAGCCACAACATGGGAGTGGAATTCCAACTCAAGGCACTCATGCGACTGAGGTTCAACTACTCCACATCGGTCAACTCAATCACAACCAAGACCATCATCGACCGCGCCACAGGTGCACGACGCACCAGCCCTGCCAACATCAACGGCAACTGGAACATCAACGAATACATGTTCTTCACCATACCCATCCACGACGTGACACTCAACCTGACAGCCAACCACTCGCTGCGCCACAACGTGTCGTTCGTGCAAAACACGGCCGACCCCGAACCAGTGAAGAGCGCCACATGGTGGAACAACTTCAACACCAACCTCTCGGCAAGCTACAGCGACCGCTTCTGGGTGCTCGAAGGCGGTGTGGGCTACAACCTCGACAAGAGCAAGAGCGACTACATCAACGGTGGCGGCACCAACGGCAACCAAGTGATGGCAAACGCATCGGTGGAATACACCGCACCATTCGGACTCGAACTCAACACACGATGCAACCTCACCCGCCACTTCGGCTACGAGATGGCAGCAGCCAACAAGACCGAATGCATCTGGGACATCGAAGCCGAATACCGCTTCCTGAAAGCCAAACGAGCTACACTCGGCCTCAGCTGGCGCGACATCCTCAACTCCAACAAGGGCTTCTCGGCATCGATGTCCGACACCTTCTGGAACGAGAGCCGCACATTCGGCAACACATCCATGTTCATCATCTCATTCTCATACCGATTCAACGGATTCGAGTAAACAAAATAATGAGCCCACCGACAAATGGTGGGCTCATTATTGTAAATTTGTACTTGCTTATTGAATCCACATTGAGGTATTACAGCTGCATAAATATAAAAAATCAAATATTAGTGACAATGTTTCAAAAAAAATTCATAACTTTGCAGTGTCTTAGAAAGATGTCACTGCATACATTGCCCTTCATTTACTTTATGGAACAGAAGTATAAACAGTAACGCCTTAGCGACATATAAAGGCCAATTTGAGGTTAGATAATAACTAAATGAAACCATTTACTAATAATAGTTAGATAATGAATAAAAGAGTATCAAACATTTTCTTTGCACTACTGACAAGCCAGTTCTTACATGCACAAGGTATTTACACTCACCAACTCGACAGCATATATATCAATGACTATGACAAGAGTATGAAATTGCTATTCGAGTATACAGATGAAGGCCATCTGAAAGAAGAAACCACATACGAACAAAAAGAAGGATTATGGCGACCAAGTGAAATGAGGACATACACTTACAACAACGGCGGACTAGTTGAGCGCAAAGACTTCATACATACAGCACCTGGATTCCAAGACGAATGGATTGCCGAATGCACATATAAATACACATACAACCAGAAAGGCCGACTGTCTGCAATTGAATACAAACCGAATGAACCCGACTACCGTTTCAACTTTCCATACACCCAAGTGTATGAATACAACGCTGACGGGCAATTAATTCACATAAGCGAAACCGGAGTTACTGCAGAAAACACTAAGAGGAAAACGGCTGATATTACATTCGAATATAATCAATCTGGACTCCAGACGTGCATGACTCATATTAAGCACCATCAGGACAGAGACGAAGAATACATGAAAGTGGAGCGCGCCTACGACAAGAGCGGTAATCTCACAACGCTGCGCCTTCTGATGTTTGGTAAACCAGTGGGCATAAAGACATACGGATATGATGGGCAGCGTCGTCTGACCAACTATTCTCAAGCCTC
Source organism: uncultured Prevotellaceae bacterium (assembly GCA_947166155.1). GTDB lineage: Bacteria > Bacteroidota > Bacteroidia > Bacteroidales > Bacteroidaceae > Colivivens. The sequence continues at coordinate 8,596 of CAMVDC010000071.1, forward strand.
AGGCAACGGCAAAAGTTCCATAAACCATACATTATACTACGACGACTCAAACAACATAATCGCCGATTACACAGCCAATGGTCTTCGCACAGACATTAATGAAGATCATGTTGCAACCGATGCAGATGCAGCAGACGCTCCACAATGGCATTATCAGCAAGCAACAAGCTACATGTATGACCTTAATATAAACAAGAAAGAAGTGTGCGGATTGGACGACTATCTGTCAAGGTACAATGACTATGATTTCAAATACACAGGACTGGAACAGTGGTCGAACAGTGCCGTAATATGTCGGTTCGAACCTGCGCCAACCACACAACGACCACAGACAGACAAGAAGACGAGATACTACATAAGTCGGCGACACTAATGTCAACAAGATTCAGACGTTCTGTATTGATGCTGAATCTTATAATTGTATCAGCGTATAATATATACAAAACAAAGGGAGATGCACCAAACAACGATGCATCTCCCTTTTGTTTTTACATTTAACCCGATTAGGGCTTAATAAATCTTATTTCAGTTTAGCACTGAGCCAACTTGCCGTTGCTGCCGAGCACGTTCACAATCTTGTGGATGTACATCTTCTTCATGTTCTCGCGGGCAGGCTTCAGATACTGACGGGGGTCGAAGTCGCCCGGATGCTCAGCCAGATGCTTGCGGATAGCAGCAGTCATGGCGAGACGAGAGTCGGAGTCGATGTTGATCTTGCAAACTGCGCTGCGTGATGCCTCGCGGAGCTGCTCTTCTGGAATACCGATAGCTGCCTCGAGGTGACCACCATACTTGTTGATTGTGTTCACTTCTTCCATAGGAACAGATGAAGATCCGTGGAGCACGATTGGGAATCCAGGGAGTTTCTTCTCGATTTCGTGCAGGATGTCGAATGCCAATGGTGGTGGAACCAGTACGCCGTTGACCAGTGTGCACTGCTCAGGAGTGAACTTGTGTGCACCGTGGCTGGTACCGATTGAGATAGCGAGTGAGTCGCAACCACTGCGGGTAGCGAAGTCGATAACCTCCTCAGGCTTTGTGTAGTGGCTCTCAGCCGATGAAACCTCATCTTCCACGCCTGCCAGAACACCGAGTTCAGCCTCTACAGTAACGTCGAACTGATGTGCATATTCCACAACCTTCTTTGTCAGGGCTATGTTCTCCTCGTATGGGAGTGACGAACCGTCGATCATGACAGAAGAGAAACCGTTGTCGATACAATCCTTACAGAGTTCGAAACTATCGCCGTGGTCGAGGTGGAGCACGATTTCAGGATGCTCGCATCCCAGTTCCTTTGCATATTCCACTGCACCCTTAGCCAGGTTGCGCAGGATGGTGCCGTTAGCATAGTTGCGTGCACCCTTCGATACCTGCATGATGACAGGCGACTTAGTTTCAACAGCAGCCATTACGATGGCCTGCATCTGTTCCATTGTGTTGAAGTTGAAGGCTGGGATAGCATATCCACCTGCAACTGCTCTCTTAAACATCTCGCGAGTGTTCACGAGACCAAGTTCTTTGTAACTTACCATAATTATTAATATTATATGTGCTTAGTATAATACACGTTTTCGAGTGCCCAGAAACGCAATAAAACGTAACTTTGCATCTGATTTCGAGTGCCCAGAAACGCAATAAAACGTAACTTTGCATCTGATTTCAGGTGCCCAGAAACGCAATAAAACGTAACTTTGCATCTGAAATCAGGTGCAAAGTTACGAAATAATTGATAATTGGCAATTGATAATTAACATTATTTTTGTACTTTTGCAATCGAATTACGATAAAATGAAATCAGCAAGCATACATATAATATCATTTGCTATCTCCACTTTGCTAATGTGCAGCAGCTGTGAGAAGGCAGAGATACTGCCCACCGGCCATACGACAAGCGACGACAAGACCGAAGCGGAAGAGCCCGACACCATACATCGGGGCAGCGGAGAGCGCGACGGAACACTCGAATATCCGTTCAACGTCTACGACATCACCCATGGAAGCCTCGGACTCTACCTCACCACCGTCGGTGCCGAACTGCAAGACTGCTGGGTGGAGGGCTACATAGTAGGCTACGTGGAAGGCATGACAGCCGACCATGTGGTGTTTGGCACTGGCGAAGTGGAGTCGAACATAGTGCTGGCCGGCTCGCCCGACGAACTTGATGCAAGAAACACCATACCCGTGCAGCTTGCGAAGGGAAGCAAATATGTGGAGGTGAGAAATGCTCTCAACCTACATGCCAACCCGCAGATGCTGCATCAGTGGGTCGTGGTGTTTGGCAACATCACGCCCTACATGAACACACTCGGAATCAAAAACACATCAAAACATTACCCCGACACCGACGACGATGACGACGACTTCGATGTCATACACACCGATTACTGATTATGAACCGACGACACATCTTCAACATCGCATGCAGTGCAGCCATCATCATGGCAGCAATGACGGCATGCCACACATCACGCTCACTGCCCACCGACCTCAGCAAGAATACTGCAACCACCAAGGGCCGCAACATAGTGATACGATATGAAAACGACGTGCACTGCGCCATCGATGGCTATGCACACCGGGCTGCACTGCGCGACGCAGTGGCCGACACGGCTTTCGTGGCAGTCGTATCGAACGGCGACTACCTGCAAGGTGCATCGGCCGGAGCCATATCGAAAGGCGAATACATAATCAACATCATGAACACCGTGGGGTATGATGCCGTCACGCTGGGCAACCACGAATTCGACTACAAGACCCCACGCATGATGGAACTCATCGGGCGCCTCAACGCACCGGTCACCTGCGTCAACTTAGTCGACAGCCACACACGCCAGCGCCCATTTGCCAACACTATCGTGAAGAACTACGGAGGCATCACGGTGGGGTTCGTGGGAGCCGTGACACCCACCACCCTCGCCACCGAGCAATATGCATTCTACGACGATGCGGGCAACCAACTCTACGACCTATATCCCGACAGCATCTACACACTCGTGCAACAGGCGGTCGACCAGTTGCGCCAACAAGGCGTGAACTATGTGGTATTGCTGTCACACATGGGCGAGATAGATAACGACATGCACATCACATCGCACACACTCATTGCCAACACAACAGGTATCGACGTGGTGCTCGACGGCCATTCACACTCGGCCATCCCATCCGACACGGTGCTTTCGCGCGACGGACGTCCAGTTATTATAAGCCAGACAGGAACCAAGTTTGCCAACATAGGCAAACTGCTCATCACCCCCGACAGGCGCCTTTCCACACAACTCATACCCGTTTCCTCCATTTCAAAAACCAACCCCAACGTAGAACATACTACCGACAGCGTGAAGCAACTGCTCGAAGCCATCACAAGCCGTGTGGTATGCGAAAGCGAGGCCGCACTGAGCATACACGACGCTGAAGGGCGACAGATGGTGCGCTATGCAGAAACCAATGCTGGCGACCTCGTGGCCGATGCTTACCGCATTGTGACCGGAGCACAGATAGGCATGAGCAACGGTGGCGGAATACGCACCACACTCAAAGCAGGCACACTCACCTACGGCGACCTCATCAGCCTCTTGCCATTCGACAACAACGTGTGCACCGTGGAGGTCACAGGAAGCCAACTCACCGAACTGCTCACCCGATGCACCAGTGCCACACCGACGGAGAGCGGCGACTTCCCGCAAGTGTCGGGCATCACGTTCACCGTGCATACCTCGACACGCACCATTTCCGACCTACGCATCCTCGACCCTGCTACCGGCAACTATCAACCCGTACGTCCCGATGCCACCTACACCCTCGCCACCATCGACTACTGCATCAGCGGCGGAGGATTCTATGGCATACTGAAGAACAACAAGATGCTGCGCAACAACATCGCGCCCTACTGCGAATGTCTCGTGCAATACGTCACACAACACCTCAACGGCCACATCGGGCAGGAATACTCAAAGCCTGCAGGACGCATCACAATAGTTGAATAGGAGTTAAAGGGGATAAGACGGGGCGATGTATAGCCGCTGAGCCAATCACCGTCAATCGGGTTATGAAGATAAAAAGTGAGAGGTGAACGACACTGTTGTCGTTCACCTCTCTGCCTTTTTAATGGAATTATTAAAATGCCAAGCTGCATACCATCCAAAAGAAGTATGTACTGCTGCGCGAATTAGCAAGGCAAAACAAGGAATGGGCTGACAAGGCAGACCTAATCTAATACCTTTATACCGACGAAGCGGAGCATCAGGAAGAGATACAGAGGCTTTGGGTATGGTCAGTCCTAATATCCCATTCGCGAGGTGTCCACCTGCTTCTTCTGCTTCTCCTTGAAGTTGCCGATGCGGTAGATGGCGGTGAGAGAGTAGTTGGTGTAGGGCATCCAGACGCGCATGGTATAGTCCTGATGGGCGATGGTGGAGCTGGTGCTTATGTAGGCATTCAGGATATTCTCGCCCTTGGCCACCAGGCTCCACTTGCCGTTCTTCGAGGTGTAGCGGAGCGTAGCATTGAGCCGCAGGAATGGGTTAATGTCGTAGAGACCCTGAATGGACTTGGTCTGGAAGAAGGGATTGAGGATGAGCTGGATGTTGTGCCGCTGGGAGAACTTCACCACAGCCATACCGCCAAGGATGCCTGAGAGACGGGTGCGGTCAATGGGCAGGTCGAAGAATTGTGTCTTGTCGTGGCGA
>CAMVDC010000072.1 GCA_947166155.1 uncultured Prevotellaceae bacterium
TCGGGTATCATCGACCACAGGGTTCGGGTCATCACTCCCGGCTCGAGGAAGCGTGGTGAGTGCGACATGGCTACCAACTCGATGGGGTGGGTGTGGAGTGTGGCACGATAGCGGCTGCCTGTCTCGAGCAGGTAGTTCTGCATGGCGAGGTGCGAAGGCAGTTCGCTCGTAGGCATCACCGGTAGGTCGGCAATGATTTCGTAGGTCTCGCAGTCGTCGCATATGCGTATGATGCTTCCGTTTTCCATTGGGCGGCGTGCGAGGTCGCGCATCCGTTTGCCCGTTCCCTTTGCATAGAAGTATGTGCCCTTCAGGTGGGGCAACACTTTGCCTATATGTTGTATGGGAGCGATGGCGGGCAGTTGGCTGATTTCATCGTCAACATATTCGGTGATGTTCACCGTGATGTTGCCGCCGTTGCGCTCTGCCCATCCTTTCTCCCATAAGTAGCCAGTCACTTCGGCCACCTGGTCGATGACTTCTTTCAAGCTTTTCCTTGTATCCAGAATGCTGTTCATATATTTCCGTATCTTTCTTTAGTTATTTGTTCGAGCGACTTACCTCGTGTCTTCGGACATCCGATGACACCTACTATGAGCGAGATGAGCAGCAGTGCTATCATGCAGTATGCAGCCACGGTGAATCCCTCGCCTCCTGCGTAGATGTAGGTGAATACAAGTCCCCAAACGGCTGAAAGGCCGCGCACGATGAAGAACATGAGGCCTTGTGCGCCGGCGCGGAACTTTGCCGGGAAGAGCTCAGAGCCCCACAATGCATAGAATATCTGCACAGATATACCGCCGTTGATGCCCCACAGGATAGAGAATGCCCACAGGCTTCCCATGCCGTTCACTCCGCCAAGGATGACAACCCATGTGGCCAGTGCGGCAAGAAGTCCGAGTATATACAGCAGCTTGTGCGACACCCTGTCGATGAAGAACGAGATGTTGAATGTCACGGCTACCACGATGACCCAACCCACGCAACTGAGCATGTTGGCATACTCGTTGCTGAGTCCGCCCGCTGTCTCGTAGATGTGTGGTTGGAAGAATCCCATGACCGATGCCACGAGGTTCCATGTGAGGTAGATGACGGTGAGGAATGCTACGGTCTTGATGGCTGTACGGTTGGTGAACAGCACCTTGAACGCATGCATCAATCCTGTGTCTTCGCCCTTAGCGGCAGCTGCTTTCTTGCTTTCTGTCCAGTCGCGGCTTTCTTCGAGTCGGCGTTGCAGGTTCCAGGCTATGAAGGCAACAACGAAGAGGGAGAAGAATACCACGCGTGAGCTGAACACGTTGAGGGCAGCACCGTCGAGCGACTCGCCTCCGATTGCATGTCCCACGCTCTCAACCCAGCTGAAGAGGTAGCCGTCGGGCGCAAAGAGCATTCCAAGAAGCAAGATGATCATCGGACCAAAGCCCCACGACATTTGCGAGATGCAGATGTTGCGTCCGCGGTTGTATATTTCCGAACTCTCGGATATGTAAGTCCACGATGCCGGCACACCGATACCGACCGATATGCCAGTGATGAGGAATCCGGCAAGCAGCATCGGGAAGTTGACTGAACACATGACCGTCAGCACACCCACCATATATACGATGAGGTTGTAGGTATAAATGAACTTGCGGCCATACTTGTCGGCAAGGAATCCGCCGATGATGGCCCCGATAGCTGCACCGAGGCAGTTGGCGCTAATGAAGTTGAGCCAACCGAGGTGAACCTCACTCAACCCCAGGTAGTTCTGCCACAGGGTCAATCCGCTGGCTCCTGCCACGATGGCTCCTGCATCAAGATAATTGGTAAGCGACACCGCAATGGTGCTCTTAAGACTGCTTTTGTTATTCACCATCTTGTTATTTACGATTTGACGATTTACTATTTAGGAATGGAAAGGAATGGAAAAGAAGTTATCGCTTCGCTCTGAAGTTAAAAGGACGGATGTTGCATCGGAGTAGGTGTCGTCCCTTCAACTTCCCTTTAACTTCCCTTTTATACTATCTCTTACTTGTTACTTCCTTCTCGTATTTCTCAATCTCGGGTATGTAGTCGCATCCTGTCGGCACGTTGTTGCGCAGGCAGAACTCGTCGTATACAGCACCCCACGGCATGGTCTTGCACTCTTCGAGCAGGGTGAGCACCTGGCATGTCTTGCCTTCGAGTTCGTAGCGGCTGATGAGCGATGTTGGTTCGAGCAGGGCGCGCAGCATACATTTCTGTGCGGCACGGCTACCGATTACGTATGCACCGATGCGGTTGATGGCACCGTCGAAGTAGTCGAGGCCGTAGTGTACGCGGTCGAGAGCTCCGGCACGTACGATCTCGGCAAAGAGTTCGAGGGTGGGGTCGTCCATGAGTGTCACGTGGTCGGAATCCCAACGCACCGGGCGGCTCACGTGCAACATCAGTTCGGGCACAAACTGAAGCACGGCACTCACCTTGTCGGCAGGGCTTTCGGTTGGGTGGTAGTGTCCCGTGTCGATAGTGAGTATCTTGCCATGTTTGGCTGCATAGGCGGTGTAGAAGTCGTGTGAACCTACGGTGAAGCTCTCAAGACCGATTCCGAACACCTTGCCTTCGATGCAGTCCTTCATCATCGGTTGTGGGGTTGCGAATATCTGGTCGAGCGAGTCGCGCAGCAGTTCGCGGTACATGTAGTGGTTGACCGACTGGTCTTTACATCCGTCGTGTACCCATACGTTCATGATGCAAGGGTCGCCTTGAGCCTCGCCCATCGCGTTTGCAATCTCGCGGCAGCGCTTGGTATGTTCAATCCAGAAGTTGCGGATACCCTTGTCGGGATTGGCCAGCGAGAGGTTTCCGCTCTTGGGATGCGAGAAGCTGGTCGAGTTGAAGTCGAGCTTCGTGTCGGTAGCCTTACCCCAATCCATCCACGAGCGGAAGTGAGCAGGTTCGCATTGGTCGCGGTCAACATACTTGCCGCCGAAGTCACCGTATATTTCGTGCAGGTTGAGGCGGTGGGTACCAGGTATGAGGCTCTTAGCCTTGAGGATGTCGGCACGCAGTTCGTCGATGTTGCGTGCTTTGCCAGGATAGTTGCCTGTGGTTTGGATGCCGCCGGTGAGGTCGCCTGCCGACTCAAATCCTGCCACATCGTCGGCCTGCCAGCAATGCATACTCAGGTGGAAATCCTGCAGTTGTGTCAATACTCTCTCGGTATCGATGCCGAGTTCTGCGTAGCGTTCACGAGCTATGTCGTACGCCTGTTTGATTAGTTGTTCTTTAATCATATTATTTACTATTTACAGATTTACTATTTACTATTTATTTACTATTTAGTAATTTGGTTATTTCCATCCGGAAGGTCTTTCTCCCCCGTCGCACTCTTTTTCTCTAAGGAGTCTTGTGAGTATAGGAGTTTTTTTCTCGTTTCTCCTTTTCTCTTTCTACTCCTTAGAGACAATTAAACTGAGGCGGGGGCTTCTTTTTCTCTAAGGAGTCTTGTGAGTATAGGAGTTTTTTTCTCGTTTCTCCTTTTCTCTTTCTACTCCTTAGAAATAATTAAACGGGAGCAGAGAGGTTTTTCGGTTCATAAGTCTTAGTCTCTATCGAGCGTGCAATGATGCTGCGCATTTCGAAGCGGTCGGCAACGAGGCCGGCAGCCTTGGCTTGGAGCATGATGTTGCCTATGGCAGTGCCCTCGACAGGTCCGGTGATGACAGGCATCTGTAGTGCGTCGGCCGTCATCTGCATGAGGTATGGGTTTCGCGAACCGCCTCCGATGACGTGCAGACGCTTGATTTCCACTGGCGAAAGTTCGCGCAGATAGCCAATCACTTCACGGTAGCGCAGTGCGAGGCTTTCGAATATACAGCGTGCCATCTCGCGATAGTCCTGCGGAATGTGCTGCCCCGTCTCCTTGCAATAGCCTCGTATTGCCTCAACCATCGATGGCGGATTGGCAAAGCGAGGGTCGTCGGGGTTGATTATAGCCTGCATCGGCTTGGCCTCCATGGCATTGCGGTTTATATCGTTCACATCGGCAGGAGCGTCGGTCCACTCGCCCCGGCAGCGTTCGAGCAGCCACATGCCGCAGATGTTTTTCAGCAGTCGTGTGGTGCCTTCGATGCCACCTTCGTTGGTGAAGTTGTAAGCCATGCTCCGTTCGTTGATGACAGCCACGGGCGATTCGACGCCGAGCAGCGACCACGTGCCGCAACTCAGGTAGGCGTAGTTGGCATCGAGTGCCGGCACGGCAGCCACGGCACTTGCCGTGTCGTGACCCGCAACAGCCACCACCGGCACAGGGCCGAGACCCGTGATGCGTTGCACCTCGTCGGAGAGCACACCCACCACCTGTCCCGGATCGACATAGCGGCCGAAGTTCTCTTCGCCGAGGCCTACGGCGCCGGCCAGCTCGGGGTCGATGCGTCGGGTTGCGGGGTTGAGCATCTGGCTGGTGCTCAGTATGGTGTATTCACACACAGCCTCGCCGGTGAGCATATAGGTTAGTGCGTCGGGCATGAATAGGACTTTCTGTGCTGCCCCGAGAGCCGAGTCGTTGTTCATGCGTTGTGCGTAGATTTGGAACAACGTGTTGAACTGCATGAACTGTATTCCCGTCTTTTCGTACACCTTATTCTTATTTATACGCGCGAAGAACTGCTCCATCACCCCGTCGGTGTAGGGGTCGCGATAGCATCGTGGGTTGCGCAGCACATGTCCGTCGGCTCCGATACACACGAAATCCACTCCCCATGTGTCGATTCCGATTGATGTGAGGCTGATACCCTCGTCGCTGCACAGTCGCAGTGCACGAATGATTTCAGCATACAGCGCATAAATGTCCCACACGTAGTGGCCTCCCACCTCGATTATGTTGTTGGGGAATCGGGTCAGTTCGCGTTGATTCAGTATGCCGTCGGTTATGCTGCCAACGATGGTGCGTCCGCTCGTGGCTCCCAGGTCGACAGCAAGAAATGTATGTGATGTGTTGGTCATAGTTAAATTGATTAAAGTATAATGTGAGATTACGTAATGAATTTCGGTTGTAAAGTTACGAATGTTTTTCGATACAGCAAAGCAAATAATAAGAAAAATGTGCATTTGAAATAAATAATCGCCGCTTTGGTAGATAGTTTCCATCGCTCGAACGAAAAGTTCACACCGCATGTAGTGACAGTCCGAGCCGTTCGGACTGACAGTTTTCACCGTTCGGACTGACAGTTTTCACCGCTCGGACTGACAGTTTTCACCGCACGGACTGACAGTTTTCACCGCTCGGACTGTTTGTTTTGCCAGCATGTGTCGGCGTGTGTCGATATCTGCGACTGCTTTATTTCCATGCCTTATTGTGAATCGCGATGCCACGCAGCGACCGCAATTTACCCGAATAGGAGTGCAAACACATCATGAATGCAGCTTTTTGTAATGCCGATTTGCCTGTTTCGATACTATTTATTAAATTTGCAGGCAAATACGACGATGATGATACAGATAAGGAATGCCGAAATAAGTGATGCTCCTGCGGTTGCCCGCCTCATCATGATGGCCATGACCCATGAGTGCTGCCAGTACTTCTGCGGCGAGGGTAGGGGGCTCGACGACTTCCGCCGCATGATGCAGACACTGGTTGAGCGCAACGACTCGCAATACAGCTACCTCAACACCATAGTGGCTGAGGATGCCGGTCGAGTGGTGGGTGCTATCGTGGCTTACGATGGCGGCCGGCTCCACGAATTGCGCCGTGCATTCATCAGTCAGGCAAAAACAGACCTCAACAAAGACCACTCCGACATCGACGACGAGACCTCGGCGGGCGAACTCTATCTCGACTCGCTGGCCGTCGAGCCGGCATTCAGGCGACGCGGCATCGCTACCATGCTCATCAATGCCATGAAACACCGAGCCGCCGACCTCTCGATAGGTCGCGTGGGCCTGTTGGTCGATAAAGGCAACCCCGACGGCGAAGCACTCTATGCCACGTGCGGATTCTGCTATGTCAACGATTCGAGTTGGGGCGGCCATGCCATGAAACATCTCACAGTCGATGTATGAAATCGAAAAGCATTGTTTCGAACTCACTCAAGTGAATCAATCCAAATGCAAAAACTCCGCTGCTTTTGTCATTCCCCCTTATGAAACAGAACGGTTTATGGCACAAAAACCGATGCACTGTGTGAAATAATGTGAAAAAATAGACGTATGTGAAAAATAATTCTTAACTTTGCGCGCTTTTGATAATTCTATAAACATACACTATAATGACTAATCAAACAGTAAAACCCGCAGAAGGTAAGCTTGGCATCATGGTCGTAGGCCTTGGTGCCGTTACAAGTACATTTATGACAGGTGTGCTCATGGCTCGTAAAGGACTGGCCAAACCTGTCGGTTCAATGGTTGAATATGACAAAATCCGTGTAGGCAAGGGCGACACTAAACAATACTTGAAGTATCGCGAAGTGGTTCCAATCGCTAATCTCAACGACATCGTGTTCGGAGCATGGGACGTATATCCAGCCGACGCATACCACAGCGCAATATATGCCGAGGTACTGAAAGAGAAAGACATAGAGCCAGTGAAGGACGAACTGGTGAAGATAGTGCCAATGAAGGCCGCTTTCGACAAGAATTTTGCCAAGCGCCTCGATGGCGACAATGTGATGGTAGGCAAGACACGCTGGGAGATGGTGGAACAACTGCGCAGCGACATACGCAACTTCAAGCAGCAAAACAAATGCGACCGTATCGTGGTTGCATGGGCTGCATCGACCGAAATCTACGTGCCTGTTTACGAACCAGTTCACGGAACACTGGCCGCACTCGAAGCTGCCATGAAGGCCGACGACTGCGAGCATGTAGCTCCATCAATGTGCTATGCATATGCAGCACTGAGTGAAGGTGCACCATTCATCATGGGCGCACCAAACACAACAGTCGACATACCAGCCATGTGGGAACTGGCCGAAAAGACCAAGATGCCAATAGCCGGCAAGGACTTCAAGACAGGACAGACACTCGTCAAGAGCGGATTCGCACCAATCATTGGCACCCGTTGCCTGGGACTCAACGGATGGTTCTCGACCAACATCCTCGGCAACCGCGACGGACTCGTGCTCGACGAGCCAGCCAACTTCCGCACCAAGGAAGTGAGCAAACTCTCAACACTCGAGTCGATACTCGTGCCAGAAAAACAGCCCGAACTCTATAGCAACTACTACCACAAGGTGCGCATCAACTACTATCCTCCACGCAACGACAACAAAGAGGGATGGGACAACATCGACATCTTTGGCTGGATGGGCTACCCAATGCAAATCAAGATCAACTTCCTCTGCCGCGACTCAATCCTCGCTGCTCCGCTGTTGCTCGACCTCTGTCTGCTCAGCGACCTGGCTGCACGTGCCGGACGCTATGGCATACAGCGATTCCTGTCGTTCTACCTCAAGAGCCCAATGCACGACTACACTCAGGGTGAAGTGCCTGTAAACCACCTCTTCCAGCAGTATGTGATGCTCAAAAACGCACTGCGCGAAATGGGTGGCTATGAAGCCGATGAGGAGATTGACTAAGGAAGCGCATTTCCGTTTTTTATAAATTCATTCGCTATTGTAAATTGAAATTATTATTCACAATACTAATGATATGCTTGTCACTTGATGCTACGGCACAAGTGACAGGCGTTGTTATTGACTCTAAGACTCGTGACCCGCTCGACTATGCAAGCGTGTACTACGAGGGAACGACTGTAGGAACTAATACCGACCGCCGCGGACGCTTCGAACTGCGTGAGCGCAACGATTGGAACACGCTGACCGTCAGTATGCTGGGATATGAAACCCAGAAGGTGAAACTCACACCCGGTCGCAAAAAGAACATCACCATAAGGCTCGTGAGCCATGCACAGCAACTCGAAGGCGTGACCATACAAGGCACACGCACACGATATTCGCGACGCGACAACCCCGCCGTGGAACTCATGCGCAAAGTGATAGATCACAAACGCGTGAACGACCTGCACGAGAAAGACTTCTACACATATACCAAATATGAAAAAATGGTGTTCTCGCTCAATGAGTTCACCGAGCGTGTGTTTGAGGAAGGAGAAATGAAGCGATTCGCATTCCTCAAGGACCATGTGGAACGCAGCCCGCAGACGGGAAAACTAATACTGCCACTCACTGTCGACGAGACAATATCCGAGGTGCTCTATCGCAAAGACCCCAAGACCGAGAAGACCGTCATAAAAGCACAGAGCAACAAGGGAGTGACCGAACTGGTGAACACCGGCGACATACTTACCTCCACGCTCAAGGACGTGTTCACCGATGTAAATGTCTACGACAACGAATGCCGATTGCTGCAATACCCATTCAAAAGTCCTATTGCCAACAGCGCCATTTCGTTCTATCGATACTATATCGAAGACACCATCATGATTGATGACGACAAGGTGATTCACCTATCCTTCTCGCCCAACAATCAGCAGGATTTCGGATTCTCAGGCCACCTATACATCATGGCCGACTCCACATATCAGTTGCGACGTGTGGAACTGCAGATACCAGCGCGCAGCGATGTCAATTTCGTAGAAAACATGCTCATCACCCAAGACTTCGTGACACTGCCTACAGGTGAGCGTGTGGCAATCAACAACGACATGCTCGTAGAACTGAAACTGGCGTCGTTCCTCAATAAGTTGCAAGTGCAGCGTGTGATTCGCAATAAGAACTTCTCGTTCGAGGATATATCGCCCAAGGTGTTCAAACACATAAAGGGAAGTGTGTTTAAGGAGCCAGATGCCGAGATGCAGGACGAAGAATACTGGGATGAATATCGCGAAGTGAAACTGACACGCAGCGAAAGCCAGATTGGCACATTCCTCGACCGCCTGCAAAACATCAAGGGATTCAAATATGTGATATTCGCTTTCAAGTCGCTGGTCGAAAACTTTGTCGAGACAGGCGACTCTGTGCATCCCAACTATGTCGATATAGGTCCGGTAAATACCATCATATCGAGTAACCACTACGACGGACTCCGACTGCGTGTGTCGGCCCTCACAAACGCCAACCTCTCGCCACACTTGTTTGCAAGTGGATATGTGGCGTATGGCACAAAGACACACAATGTGTATGGTAAGCTGCAACTGACATATTCCTTCAACAAGAAGGCATACCTGCCGCGCGAGTTCCCAATGAACAACCTGTCGATAACATATCTCAACGATATCGTGAGCCCGTTTGACAAGTTCATACCTACCGACAAGGACAACATGTTCATGTCGATAAAGGCAAGCAGTGTCGACCAGTTCAACCACACGAAGGAAGTGAAGGTGCAGTACGACCGCGAATTCGAAAACGGATTGAAGTTCGGACTTTCAGCCACACACACCAAGAACAAGCCAGTCGATGCAATGTTTTATCAGCCACTCGGCACCGACCCGCAACCCACTTACGACCCCACCAAGTGGAAGCGTAGCATGACCACCAGTGAGGTGAAAGCCAGCATCTCGTTTGAGCCGGGAGCTACATATGTCAACACAAAGCAACGACGGTTGAAGATAAACCAGGATGCACCAATCATCACTATCAGCCAGACGATGGGCTTCAACAACGTGTTGGGAGGAGAATACGAATATGCAGTGACCGAGGCCGAACTGTATAAACGACTCTGGATTCCCAACAGCTGGGGAAAGATGGACCTCGATATCAAGGGTGGCATACAATGGAAGAAAGTACCATTCCCATTGCTGATACATCCGGCTGCCAACCAGTCGTACATACTCGAGGACAATACATTCTCACTCATCAGCAACCTTGAGTTCCTCAACGACCGATACCTCTCGGTGATGTATCAGTGGGACTTGAACGGAAAGATATTCAACCGCATACCACTGCTTCGCCGACTGAAGTGGCGCGAAATGGTGGGAGTGAACCTGCTGTGGGGCGACCTTACCGACAAGAACAACCCATTCAAGACGGGCGACCCCACCAACATCTTCTATTTCCCTGGCCACTTCAGGCAAGACGGAAGCTACGAGTGCAACACCGTGGTGATGGACAAGAAGACCCCTTACATAGAGTTGAGACTTGGAATACACAATATCTTCAAGTTGATACATATAGAGTATGTACGCCGACTGACCTATCGCGACAACCCGGAAACCAACTCGTGGGGCATACGTGGAATGGTGCGAATGACATTCTGATAACCCGATTTGTGTAGATGAGAATAAAGGAAATACATTGACATGTTGAAACAAATATACATACTTCTGCTATTTGTGCTTGCGGTGACCGGCTTGCAGGCACAAAATGGTGCGCAGCAACAACAGCAGCAAGCCGAGCCTGCCTACAGTCGCAAGAAAACCTTGCGCGATGTACGCTCGAACCTCAAGGCTGAGCGCTACGCACAGGCAGACGAGCAGATACAGAAGGCATGGAAGCAGAGCGAAGAGGCTGTGCGTGATGCAGAACTATACAACCTCATGGTCAATGCTCAGCGCGGATTGGCCAATGCAGAGAATAAAAAGATATTCCTGAACAACCGCCCCGACACAGCTAAATACTTTGATTATATATATAAGGTGTATGACTATGGAATCAGGTGTGACAGTCTCGACCGCTTGCCCAACGAGAAGGGTAGGGTGAAGACTCACTATAGCTCAAACATCCAGTCGCAACTACTCTCATACCGCAACAACATAAAGAGTGCCGGCAAGTTCTTCTACAAGAAACGCCGGTTCAGCGATGCTTACAAGTACTTCGACATGTATCTGAAGACGCGACATCATCCGTTGCTCACATCAGCAAAGAACTACACGGTAGGCACAGATACAACCGAACTGGCTGTCATGGCAGTATATGCATCCTATTCAGCCAAAGAATACGACCATGTGAAGCAATACATTCAGTTGGCACTCAACGACACGACTGAGTTCTCATATCTCTGTCAGCTCGGAAGTCAGGCTCTTATGGAGCTGAAAGATACTGTCAGTGCGATGGACTACCTGTTTGAAGGATGGAAAAACGAACCCACACACGACTACTTCTTTATCACACTCGTCGACTACAACATCAACCAACACAACTATCAAGAGGCATACGACATCGTGGCGGCTCAGTTGCTTGAGGTCCCCGACAGCCATCGCTTGTGGTATATATTCGGAAAGTGTCAACAATGCATGGACAGTATCGATGCCGCAGTATTGAGCTACGAGAAGGCCCTCGAACTCAATCCCGAGGATGCACTGTCGTATAGCAGCCTTGGAAACATATATATAGAGAAAGCCCGAGGTGTATACAATATCAATACTTACGCTATAGGTACACCCGAATATGCCGAAGCTAAGCAAACACAGGACAAACTCTACGAGACAGCGCGGAACAACCTTGAGAAGGCTCGAAAATACAGTCCTGAAGATTCGTCGTTGTGGCTCACACCTCTGTCTGAGGTATACTTTAAACTCAATATGGGCAAAGAACTTAAGGCACTTGAGTCATTAGAGTCAAACGGCTCTCAACCAAAATCGTCAGAAGCAAACAACTCGTCAAATCAATCGCGAGGTTCAAACAACTCGTCAAACCAATCGCGAGGTTCAAACAACTCGTCAAACCAATCACGAGGTTCAAACAACTCGTCAAACCAATCGCGAGGTTCAAACAACTCGTCAAACCAATCGCGAGGTTCAAACAACTAGGCACCCAAATCAAGATAATGAGACACTTCATAAAAACATTATTGCTGTTGGTAGTATGCACATTTCATGTGTGTACCATGAGTGCACGTGCCGATTCGCTCGAGGTGTCGCTGCTCACTTGCTCGGATGGCGATATAGCCTACACCATGTATGGCCACACAGCACTGCGTGTTCACAACTTCACTACAGGATACGATATGGTGTTCAACTATGGCATGTTTAACCTTGATGAAGACCGTTTTGTATATAAGTTTGTGAAGGGCGAGACCGACTACATACTCGGAGCCGAACCAACCGACTTTTTCATCAGTCGATATGCAGAGCGGGGAATGGGCATTAAGGAGCAGGTGCTCAACTTTACTCAAGAGGAGTGTTTGCGTTTGGGCAACATATTGCTCGAAAACATACAGCCGGCCAACCGCACTTATCGCTATAACTGGCTCTACGACAACTGCACAACTCGTTCGCGCGATGCAGTGGAACGGGCTTTGAACGGGCATGTATCATATAAATATCATCCCGATGGTCAGCAGGAATGGGTCCCTCAGTCGGCTCGACAGATGTTGCACCCCACTGCATCATATCGTAATCGATGGGTGGAATTCGGGCAGAACTTCGTGCTTGGATGCGAAATCGACCGTATGCTCACTCCCCGAGAGTCGATGTTCCTGCCTCGTCAGTACGAGCTTTATGCCAACTTGTCGAACATAGATCGCATAGAGATAGTGAACCGGGTGGATACGATTTTAGGAAGACCGATAGTGATGTCGTCCGACACCTTTGTGCACATCGTGCCACTCATCAGCACCGAACGTGAGCTGTTGCCTGTGCGCAACAACCATGAAGCACGGCCGTTCGACCCTCCGTTTGTCACCTTTATGCTGTTGTTTATCATTACACTCATCGTGTGTGTGATGGAACTGCGTCGCCATAAGACCTACAAGTGGATAGATGTCATCTTCTGTGTGCTCACAGGGATGGCAGGACTTCTTGTCACCTTTCTCTTCTTTTTTTCCGAGCATGCAGGAGTCAGCTCAAATGCTATGGTCATTATCTTCAACCCACTGCCATTCCTGTGGATTCCGTTCGTAGTGCGACGACAGATTCGCATTCTTTCATATGCAATATTGGCAGTGTTCATTATGTTCTTTATTGCCATTATTGCAGTCGGACAACACGTCGACTTCGCTTTTTGGCCCTTGGTATCGACTTTGTTGCTAAGAGTTGCTGCAAATATTTGGCTAAGTAATCAAAAATATGTAACTTTGCAAACCATAAGTAAATAGTAAATTGTCAAATCGAGAAATCGTAAATAATAAATAAATCGTAAATAGTAAATTGTCAAATCGTAAATAATTACATGGGTTTTAACGAATTTATGACTAAACTCTTTGGCAACAAAGCGCAAAGAGATATCAAGGCAATACGCCCCTTTGTGGAAGAAATCAACAGGATATACCCACAGATGGCAGCACTCTCAAACGATGAATTGCGTGGCAAGACTCAGCAGTTGCGACGCGAGATTCAAGAGTCGGCTGCCGACTTGCGTCGAGAAATAGACGAGATAAAGGCTCAGAT
>CAMVDC010000073.1 GCA_947166155.1 uncultured Prevotellaceae bacterium
AGCGGCATGGACGAAGACCTCGACAACTTCCTCGAGCATCTCATGAACGATTAATCGGGACGATGAAAGCGAGATGGTGTGCGGGTGTGTCGGAGAGTGCGCACTCACAGGGCTGAGAGTGCGCACTCGCAGGCCTGTGACCGCGCACTCGCAGGCCCGAAAGTACGCACTCATTTTTTGGTACCCCCACAGGTACCTACAAGCATGGTTTGGGTTACAACAGAAAGGGGACCTCGTCACACGATGGGCGGGGCCCAAAAAAATGAAGGCTCGCACAAAGTGAAATGCTTTATGCGAGCCTGCTTTGTTTGTTACTGGCGTCGTGCCCTTATATATATAATAAGGTGTATGAGCGCATGGAGGATTCGTCAGTTCACCACGCCGACGATGTCGGCAATGCTGTCGATGTGGTGGTCGTCGAGCCAGCGGTCGATGCCCTGGGCTATGTGGAGTGATGCGGCTGGGTCGAGGAAGTTGGCAGTGCCTACTTGGATGGCCGAAGCGCCTGCCATGATGAACTCTATGGCATCTTCGGCTGTAGTGATTCCCCCGAGTCCGACTACGGGTATGCTTACGGCATGTGCCACCTGCCACACACACCGCAGTGCGACGGGCTTTATGGCAGGACCACTGAGTCCGCCGGTGCCGATGGATAGTCGCGACTGGCGGCGATTGATGTCGATTGACATGCCCAGCAGGGTGTTGATAAGGCTCACGGCATCGGCTCCTGCATCCTGCACGGCCATAGCTATGTCGGCTATGTTGGTGACGTTGGGCGAGAGCTTGACGATGAGTGTCTTGGGATAGACATCGCGCACAGCTTTCACCACCTGGCTCGCGCCCTGGGTGGTGACTCCGAATGCCATTCCGCCCTGGCGAACATTGGGACACGATATGTTGAGTTCGATGGCAGGGATGTGTTGCAAGGCTGCTATGCGACGTGCACACTCGGCATAGTCGTCGGGACTACTGCCCGACACGTTGACAATGATGTTGGTGTCGATATGAGCTATGTTGGGATAGATATTGGAACAGAAATAATCCACACCCTTGTTTTGCAGACCCACGCAGTTGAGCATGCCGCTGGCGGTCTCGGCCATACGTGGGGGTGGGTTACCTTCGCGCGGATTGAGAGTTGTGCCTTTGGGGATAAGGGCTCCGAGGCTGTCGGGCGGCCTGAGGTCGGCAAATTCGAGTCCGTAGCCGAAGGTGCCGCTGGCTGTCATGACGGGATTTTTCATGCTCAGCCCTGAGATGTTTACGTTCAGATTTGCCATGTCAGATCTTTTATATTGAATACGGGTCCCTCGGTACAGATGCATACGTGGCCCCTCACTGTGGGCTCCACGCAGCAGAGGCATGCTCCGAGTCCGCATGCCATCATGTTTTCGAGCGATACTTCACATTCTATTCCATGACTGCTGGCCCATCGCGCCACAGCTCGCATCATGGGGGTGGGTCCGCAAGTCGAGATGCGCAGGTTGGCTTTTGCGGGTCGGCAGTCGCCAGCTGTCGATGACTCGTCGACGATGTGTGCAAGCAGTGGGCTGTCGGTCACAAACCCACGCGCTCCCATCGACCCGTCTTCGGTAGTGACAAACACCTGACCCATGGCCTCGAACTCGTGCAGCTGCAATATGGAATCGGCCGTACGACCGCCAAGCAGGAATATGGGTGTGGCACCGGCCTGGAGCAGCTGATGACCGTATTCGAGCAAGGGGGCTGTGCCAACGCCTCCACCTACGAGCAGCACGCTCTCGCCAGGGGTGGGTGTCGAGAAACCATTACCCAGCGGCATCAACACATTGAGCATATCGCCAGGAACGAGTTGCATCAGCCGACGTGTGCCCTCGCCCACAGCATGTATCAGCAGCCACAACTGGCGGTTGTCGGTGTCGACATAGTTGACCGATATGGGTCGGCGCAGAAAGGTGTGTGGACTGCCTTCGACCTTCACCTCGACAAACTGCCCTGCACGTATTGCAGGCAATGGGCTGTCGGTAGATTCGAGCTTCAGCAACACATGGTCGGTGGCTGGATATTCCACCGCTGCTACTTTCAAGTCTCTACATTGTTTCATATAGTTTACAATTTGTTTATTGTTGAAAACCCCTCTCTTCTCTCCCCCCTAAGGAGTAAAGCGAGTTTAGGAGTGCATCCGCATGGAGGGATATCTAAATCCCCCATGCAGCAGGTTTACATTCGGCCTCAACACGTTTTTCACTTGCATCGTCGAGTTGATAAAAGAAGTCGATGCCGGTAATGCGCTCAACCTCGTCGACACTCACGGCATAATACCGCATATCACGATTGGCTGCCGCATTGGGGTAAATGAATCCGATGGCCTTCGTGGTCTTGGCTTCCACCATCAGCACCACCTTGTAGAAGCGGTCGGGCACTGCAATACGGATGTTGCGACGTGTGCCTATTCGCCGCATAGACGACTTGTTGTCGTATATGGGACCTGCGCAGATGTATATCTTGCCATAGTTTCTTGCCCACGAGCGGCACTGCACCTCCAGGTCGTTCCATCCACCGGCATTGAGGGCATGGTTTTGCGGACACATGTTGGTCATGTAAAAACATTGCTCCATAGCCTTGGTCGAGTTGCGGTTGTCGGCAGCGGGACACATATGTCCACGGTCGTAACGCGAACCATAGTAGTCGGCATGCACTACCCTGTACTTCGCCTCGATGCTTGGGTCGCCATTGAAGAAATCGGTGCGCTTTGCCTTGCCATTGACCATCTGTGGAGTCAGACACCAAGCCACATAGGTGGGTGTGAGTCGGTCGATGTTGTACGACATAGTGAAATTGTCGTGACGTATGACACGCTCGTTTGCCGACTTAGCGATTCGTGGCAATTCGTATTTCATAGTCGGTTGCCCGACCATCACCACCGCACAGACGGCACTAAAAAGTATCGAAAGCATGATTTTCTTCATTTTTTTCTCCTTTCTTTCTTTCGTTCAGTTATTTTTTTGTAACTTTGCACCCGCAAATCGCCGAATTAGCTCAGTTGGTAGAGCAACGCATTCGTAATGCGTAGGTCGCGGGTTCGAGTCCCGCATGCGGCTCTCTTTATTTAATGAATAATGAATGTTATTTAATGAATAATGAATAATGAATAATTAATAGTGGATGTGACACTTCCGGCTGGCTAATCTTCAATCTTCATTCATCATTCAACACTCAACATTCATCACTCAACATTCATCACTCAACATTCAACATTCAACATTCCCCCCCTTTATCAATACCACTGTATAGAGCTGGAGTAACTGCTCTTTTTGTCGTATTTCAAGGCATCGGTCAGTGCGCTGGCAGTGGCTCGCATAGTGATGTGGTATGATGTAAACGTACCAAACACAAAGCCGCATGAGAGATTGAAGCAGTGCATGTCGCGCGAGAGATTGACCGTGGTCATCGATATGCCGTGCTCGTTGAAGTCGTAACCAGAAGAGAAGTTGGCATTCCATGCATTCGAGAGTTTCAGCGTACCCGAGAAGTTCAGGTTCTGAGTAAACTTATAAGGGTATCTCATACTCTTGATGTTGATCTTCGCCGAACGGTCCTCAGCCATGGTGATACCATAGGATATGCTGAACGACCATGGTATGCTGAACTTCATATAGCCATATTCATCGAGTTCGTCTCCCTTATTCTTCTGCTTCTGTTGGCTGCCATTGCCGCTTTCTTCCACTTCTTCCTCGCCATTGTCCTCACCTTCGGTTCCTTCCTCCTCGTCACGATGCCTCAACTTGTTGAAAAATTTCTTTATCTTCTTCAACGTCTGGTTATTAAAAGTGTATGAAAGGTTCTTGCTCATGCCCTGGAATCGACCAAAACGTCCATACGACCATTCAGTACGATTGCCCACAACCACATTGCCGTTGTTGTCGAATTCGTAGGCATAGGTAGCAAACACGGCATTGAGGTTGAGGGTGGTACGACCGAATCTCAGTCGCAGACGTGTCGACAGATTACTCCAAGGTTGGGTCTTTGCCGACATATTGTACGACAGATTGGCTCCTAATTCGTCGATAATCGACACTTTCTTCAAACTATCGTTCGAATCCCTTATCTTCATCTCTATATTGTTCGACATGTCGAACGTGATAGAGCCAGTCTTACCCTTACCCACAGTGCCATAGAGGGAATTGGAATATGGCGAATATTCCACAAGGCTCACATTGCCATCAAGGTCGGTCTTGGTATATGTTTTCCAGTATCCGTAGCGGTTGGCGCCAAAGTCGGGCGCATAGCTGAAACTGATGGAAGGAGAAAAGACATGACGCACCTTCACTATCTTGTCGCCCCATATCTTAGGATTGGGAGTGTAGAAGCCATAAAGTCTGGTACTTGCCGAAACGGCCATATTGTAGTTGTAGACACGATTGAACCCCCAAATCGTATCGCGCTCCACTGCCTGCTTTGCAGTGTTCCAGCTCTGTTCAATGCGGTTTGTATACCATCGCTCGGTGTAGTTGAGCGACGGTGTGACATTGATATACTTCAGTATATTGAACGAAGCCGATATGGGTATGTTGTGGCGCATGCCGTTTCGCCAGTCCTTGATCAGGTTTGAGTGGAGCACCTGATCTTCCTTGGTCGATATGCTGTTCGACAGGGTTCCGGTATAGTTCATCGCAATCTTCTCATACCATCGCTCCTTGCCAGCCGCACGCTTACGCTTGAATGGATAGAAACGGCTGACCGAAATACTGAGGTTGGGCAATGTGAGGGAGAGGGTCGAGTCGCGCATGTTTTGCGATACATTGAAACTCGACGACAAGGAAAGTCCCAACTTGTCGAATGTGCGCGAGTAGCTCACACTCGATGTTCTGGTACTTTGCGAATAAGATGCAGGATTGTAGAGACTTGAGAGGTTGTTGCGTTCATAACTCTGTGTAGCGAAGTTGACACTTGCCGAGAACGAGCTATTGGGGTTGGCTTTCGAGTCTTGGCGATGCGACCACTGCAGCTTGAAGTTTTTCACCACGTTGTAGTCTGGCATATTCTTCTCGCCATCCTTCGTCACCTGATAGTTGAAGTAGAAATTACCGGAATATTTATATCGAGTGCGGTAGGTGGTCTGCAGGCCTATGCCCCACGACCCTTTTGTGAATATCTCGCCTGTAAGCCTGAAGTCGATATTGTCGTTCACGGCGAAGTAGTAACCGCCATCGCGCAGATAGAATCCTCGCGACGACTCGTCGCCATAACTTGGCATGATGAATCCCGACTGATACTTATGAGTGAAGGGGAAGAAGCCGAACGGCACCACAAGCGGCAGGGGTACATCTTCGACCACAAGCCATGCAGGTCCGAAAAACACATTTTTACCTGTATGCACTTTGGCCCTCGAAAGGCGTATGTAGAAGTGAGGATGTTCTTCGTCACAGGTGGTATAGGTGCCCTTATAAAGGTAGACTTCATCGTCAAGTCCTTTCTTCGATTCCTCGCTTGTGATGAAGCCCTCTTCTTGTGTAGTATAGATATTATGCATGAATCCCTTGCGGGTTTCAAAGTTGTAGCTTATGCTGTCGATGAGGTATTCTTCTGCTCCCTGATTGAAAACCGGCTTACCTATCTTCTGCTTTAATGAGTCTTCGACATACGTGGCATGTACCACCGAACTGTCCATATTCATCGAGATGAGTTCGGCCGTGAGTTTCAGGTTCTGATAGTTCACCCTGCTATTGCCAAACAGGTATGCATTTTTCGAATCCATAAAGAAGACGATAGAGTCGGAAGCCTCGTACTCCACAGGGTCTTCGAGCGCGCTTTTCTTGGTATTACGGCTTATGGAGTCTTCGATAGCAGCAATAGAGTCGTTCCACTGGGTTGCCTGCGGCTTTCTGCTTGTGCGGTCGACGGTAGTAATGCCATGCTCCCGGTCGAATTTCATACGCAAAGTATCGAGTTCCGACAATCGCTGCGTTGCTTCATCGCCCAGTATCTGCTGCTCTGCGCTGTCGGCACCGGCTACGGGTATCGAGTCGTGGGCATTCACCGGCACCGAATCCAGGGCATGTGTCGGTACCGAGCCTTGAGCGGCCGAGGGTATGGTGTCGCCCACATCCACACTTCGTGGTACGTACCGACCTGCTTGCGCCATCACAACGACGGCAAGCAGTAGCATGAGCAATATGTATGATTTCTGGTTCAAGTCGTAATGCCTGTTTTTATTCAATTTGCACGAGATACGCAATGACGCATAACTTTGCAGCCTACAAAGTTACTACAAATTGACGACATAGGGATGGGGTTGGCTCAGATTTAGTCTTAAATAATCTTAAATGGGTGTTATCAGAGGAACATTTGACTCCAATGGTTGAACTTTTCTGCACATTCGTCGCCAAACTTTGCAATGCTTTTCAATGCTTGCTCCACCGTTTTTTCTTCGTCGGGCCGTGTCTTCGAAAAGAACTTGTCGGCAAAACATATGAGTTGTTCCTCGATGCTGACGGGAATAAGGTCGCGATGTGGTAACGGTAGGTTGTGGCTTACGATATAATCCAACGTAAGTCCGGTGCCTGTATGGCGTTCGCACACCAGTGCATGCCGCGGCAGTCCTTCGGCTCGCATCATCTCGGCTCCGATTGTTCCATGACAGATGTAGGGTTCGGTGCCGAAACATTGTATTCCTGCTGCATCGCATCGCAGGATTCCGATGTCGTGCAACATGGCTGCTTCTTCCACAAACTGCATGTCGATATTCATCTCGGGATGTCGGTGTGCAAGAGCGAGTGCCTTGTCGGCCACATGGCGCGAATGTACCCAGAGGATGCGACGTAGTTCGTTGTCCTCTGGGTAGTATTTATTGATGATGTCGGTATAGTTCAGAACTGCCATCCTCTGCATGTTTGTCCTTTCTTGAAGTCGGAACCGAAATAGAATCCAGGTTCCGATGGTTGGTTGTATGCCACATTCTGTGTAGCTACACTTATTCGGTAGGGTATGTCTTGCATGAATGTGTGGAAGCGGTATGGTGTGGCATGTGGGGTTACGTATATGCGCAGTTCACGGCTGTCGCGTGTACGTACCACGACCTCCTCTCGCCAGTCGCCCACGATGTCGGCTTCGAGACACGGATTGCTCTTGGTGCCGTTGTTGAATGCACATTCGCGGGTGAAGTCGGCTATGACTTCCATTTCCTGTGTGCTGGGGTTGAGTCGTGTGATGCGTGCTCCGTCGAGCAGTTCGCGGTTCAGTCCCCCACTCCACCATATAGCAAAGTTGGTTGACACACGTGCATGACTCACCACCTCGCCCTTGGTATTGAGTATTCCGCCCGATGCCGACGACCACATCTCGAGTCCCGGGTTCGTAGGGTCGATGTCGGCAGCCATGCCTCGTCCTACGTCGGTGTTCGACTTTATTTGGAAAATGACTTCGCCGGTTGCTGCATCGACCAGTGTCGATCCGTCGCGTTTGTTTTCGTGTACGTCCCATACTTGCAGTTTGTCGCTATCGGGGAAGAATGCCATGAGGTGCATTGCGTCGCCATGTCCCATGCGTGTGTTCCACAGACCGGTTCCGTTGTCGTCGACACACATTGAGCCGTATACTATCTCGTCGCGTCCGTCGCCATCCACGTCGCCCACTCGCAGGTTGTGATTGCCTTGTCCGCCCCACGCGCGCAGTTCGGGTTTCTGTGAGTCGAACGCCCATCGTTGTTTCAGGGTCTTGCCGTCCCAATCCCATGCGGTGAGTGTGGTGCGTGCATAGTATCCACGACACATCACCACACTGGGGTGGCGTCCGTCGAGGTATGCCACGCAAGCCAGGTATCGCTCGCTGCGGTTGCCATAGTTATCGCCCCAGTCGCCGCTATTGAGGGCTGGAACGTAGTCGACTGTACACATGGCTTCGCCCGTCAATCCGTTAAAGACGGTGAGGTATTCATTGCCCGAGAGTATGCGCCCCACACGTCCTTCGTGGGTGCGATAGTCGGCATCCGGGTCGCCAATCACCTTTCCACGTGCGTCGGTGGTTCCGTCGCTGGTCTTCATCACCACTTCTGCACGTCCGTCGCCATCGAGGTCGAATACCATGAACTGCGTGTAGTGTGCTCCTGCGCGTATGTTGTGGCCGAGGTCAATGCGCCAGAGTCGGGTACCGTCGAGTTTATAGCAGTCGAAAATGACGTTGCCAGTGTATCCGTCGTGAGCATTGTCGCGCGCATTGTTTGGGTCCCATTTCAGTATGATTTCGTATTCACCGTCGCCGTCAACATCGCCCACCGAGCAGTCGTTGGCGCTGTATGAATAGCGTCGGCCATCGGGTGTAGTGCCGCCTTCGGGCATGGAGAGCGGGATGGAGAGGTATCCACCAGGAGCGTCGGCACCGAGGGTATATTTGCCGTCCTTTCGGTGCGACTCTTTGCCACCGTCCACGGTTCTCACTTCAAACTTCGATTCTATGCCCTTGGCTGCTGCCACCATCATGTGTGTGGCTCCGCTTACGGGTTTACTGTTGATACGTTTGCCGTCTTTGTAGACATTGAAAGCGGTGGTCATGGGGTCTTCCTCGAGGTATCGCCACGAGACGATTGCGCTGTCGCCCCCTTGGGTGCGCACAGCTACTACGCCGCGCCCCAACGCCTCGCGCTGCATGTTCTTGTAGTCGTAGCGCGTTCCTTGGGCAAATGCTGCACTGCAAATCATGCAGGCAGCCATGATGATGAATGTTTTCATAGTGTTAGTCCTGATTTAGTTGGTGAGCGGCTCGGTATTCGGGTTTGCTCTCTGTTTATTATTTATTATATGTCTTTACATAGCTTGCCACAAAGACCGTACTGTTGCTGACAAACGAGTTGAGGCTGTAGTGGATGGTGAATGCATCGAGGGTATCGAAGTCGACAGAGTCGCCATACAGAGTGATGAGAGTGGAGCGCAGGTAGTTCGACGACACATTGGCAAGCACATGGTCGTAGGTGTCGATTGCTTGTTGGTTGCACTTCGCTACGGCATTTTGCACATATCCGTCGTCGGTTTTTGCCTTCTCGGTAAACAGTGAATGGTCGCCCACGAGTGGCAGGCGCTCGGTCGAGATGGCGCTGGTGATGTATTTTACATACGCCACGTCGCCCGAGTCGGCAAATACGATTTTGTCACACATTCCGATGTACGACACCGATGCTTCGGCCTCGTTGTCGGTATCCATTGAGCACGACACAATGCCGCAAATCAATGCCACGAGGGCCAATGTTGTCAGAAACTGTTTTCTCATAGTTTTCTCCTTTCTTGTGTTTACACTGCAAAGTTACAACTTCAAATCGAAAGGACAAAGAATCGGCATGTATTTTTTTCACAAAAGCTGTAAAAAAGGAGCCACGGAGTCACAAAAAAGTTGAAACCAGCATGCAAGGCACACTTGAGTCAGCTTTTTTTCGTAACTTTGCACCACTAAATAAAACATATACAAGTTTCGCATGCCAGTTGGAGTTAAAGAAGTGAAAGAAGTAACAGGAGTTATTAACGATTGTTGCCTCGGGATAGGTATCGTCCTCCAGCTCCTAAGCGAACGTTTACGTTAAGCCCTTACGAAAGTTGAGTAAAAACCAAACTAAAATGCATAGCAGAGAAGAAAAACTACAAGCTTTCGGGCGCCTGCTCGACGTGATGGACACATTGCGCGAGCGCTGCCCGTGGGACGCCAAGCAAACGAACCAGAGCCTGCGTCCCAACACCATAGAAGAGACCTACGAGCTGTGTGACGCACTGCTCAACGAAGACCAACCCAACATTTGCAAAGAGTTGGGCGACGTGTTGCTCCACATTGTGTTTTATGCCAAGATTGGCAGCGAGAAGGATGCCTTCGACATAGCCGACGTGTGCAACAAACTGTGCGACAAGCTCATCTACCGCCATCCACATGTATATGGCAACGTGAAAGTCGACGGCACCGACCAGGTGCTTCAGAACTGGGAACAGCTGAAGACCCACGAGAAAGACGGCAACAAGACGGTGCTGAGCGGGGTGCCCAAGTCGCTGCCATCGCTCATCAAGGCCAGCCGCATACAGGAGAAGGCCAGCAACGTGGGATTCGACTGGCACGAGCGCGAGGACGTATGGCCAAAGGTGAAGGAGGAGATAGGAGAATTTGAGGCAGAGGTGGAACACATGGACCGCGACCATGCCACCCGCGAGTTTGGCGACCTGCTTTTCAGCCTTGTCAATGCAGCACGCCTATATCACATAAACCCCGACACCGCACTGGAATATACCAACCAGAAGTTCACACGACGCTTTACCTACGTGGAACTGGAAGCGCGCCGCCAGGGACGCGAACTGAAAGACCTGACGTTGGAGGAGATGGACGCCCTGTGGAACGAAGCAAAAAAGCAGGAATAGGCATGCATTTACATGTCGCAACCGGAGGTCGGCACCCCGTGATTGCGACCACAAAAAAAGACGACCGCACATTTTCGTAAAAATGAGCGCGCACTCGCAAGGCCGAGAGTGCGCACTCGCAGGCCTGTGACCGCGCAGTCACAGCCCCGCGAGTGCGCACTCATTTTTACCCCCCTCCACAGGTATCTGTAGGGCCATCTGAAAACACGTGATTTTCTATGGCTCCCAATTCACAAAATCGCTTATTGCATAGTTGTTGGCAACGGCCACCCGCGCACATCGCTGAATGAGTGGACGGGTGGCATCGTCGACCATCTCGTCGGCATTACGGCCGAGGCGCGAGTGGTCGTCGGCGATGCTTATGCCGAGGCATGGCGATATCACGGCTTCGAAAAACGTGCATGCCAACAGGTAGCGGCCTTGATAGAGACTTATGTGCTGGTTGTCGCGTGTCCACTCGTTGGATGTAGTCACCGACTTCAGGTTGCGGGCGTTTTGCACAGCCGTGCCACAGGGTATGATGACATCGATGCCCGACTGCTGGCGCATGAGCCGGGTGGCGGTGCAGATGCGTTGCCACATGTTTTCCTGGGAGCCATACACTCGAGCCAGGTCGGCATGGCGCGACGAGTATGCCCACGTCTGATTGAAGGCAAAGGTGGTCCGTGGCGATGTGGTGACAAGTTTGAAGGCCTGTATGAGTCGTGCGACATAGGGTTCGTAGGTCTCATACTGCCCCGACTCCAACGAGTATTGCTGAAAGACGACTATGTCGTAAGGATACCGAGCCATGACATCGCGTATGGTGGTCTTGCGCTCAAGGCGTTTCTCGCCATCTATGTTGTATTGCCACAGTTCGTAGACGGGTTCGTCGGAAAGGAAATACTCGCAATGCTGGCGCATGGAGCATCCGCCCTTGTAGAGCACAAACACATTGACGGTGGTGAGCCCCATGCTGCGGAATATGGTTGGCAACGCCGAGCTCGTGTCGATTGAGAAGGAATTGCCGATGAACAGCACATCGAGTTTATATGGCAGCCAAGGCAATGGCGGATTGCAGAAATAGCCTGCACTGGCATTGTCGACCCGCTGGGGCATGGATGCCGCCCCTGTCGTCTGTGCCTTAAGGTCCGACGCAATGGCCGAAAGCATCAGCACCACAACGGCAAGGCCGAGCCGACATGAAACCACAGTTCGTTGCTCGCCATATTGTCTGCGAAAGTCAGTCTTAATCATTCAAGTCAACATCTATTTGTTCTGTCACCACTGCATTCTTTCCCTTCTTTATATTCTTGTTGCGTGGTTCCTGCGGCCATGTGAGTTTCACATTACTTTTATCGAAAGCCTCGACACGCAGGCTGTCGGTAGCAAGACCCATGTCGACGCGACAGTTGCCCACAGTAAGAAGATCCACACGCGATGCATCAACCCGAAGCTTCACGTCGGCATTTGCTCCGCCATTGAGGGTAAAATCGCCAAGGGTGCGCACCGATAGCGTCGTCTTGCCTCCGTCGGAAGCATACACCGTGGCATCGCCTCGGGCATCGATATATCGGAATTCGGCATCACCGTCGTTGCTGGTTTCATAGAGGAATGTGCCATCGACCGACACTGTGTCCATCTGGATTTTGGCATGCGACAGCGTTCCCACATGCATCGACGCGCTGTGTATGGCTCCCACAGAACGGAAATTGCCGCCACCACATACAGCCACCATCCTGAGGTCGGGACACGACACACGCACCACCCCGCTTCTCAAGTCCATCTTTCGGGCAAAGGCGTTCGACTTACCTTCCTCCAACTGACTGACAGTCAACACATCGCTATCGACCGACACTCGCAGCATATCGGTCATATAGTCAGGACCTTCGACCTCGATGCTGTAGTCGCCCTCGCGAAATTCTATGTCTACGTCGCTCACATTGGTGATGCTGTGAAACTGACCCGCAAACGGGATGACGGTTGTCACAGAGGTGAGCATGGAATCGGCCGCGGCATCATCGACAGTTGCGGCATCCGCCACCGGTGTTTCACCCGATTCGGGGGCACTGCCACTGCCGCCATCTGTCTGCCCGCCACAAGCGGCCAACATCGACACCGCAATGGCCATCACATAATACTTACACGTGTTCTTTTTCATTATTTTGATGCTTTATCGTTATTTTCTCTGCAAAATTAGTGATTCCTCGGCAATTATTTTGTATATTTGCAAGGATTTTTAATAAAATAGCAGCATTTTAACTACTATGGCAACAAAAAACAACTACATCACCGTTGCATACAAACTCTATGTGACCGACGGCGACGAGATAAAAGACGAATTGGTAGAAGAAGCAAGCGCAGAACACCCTTTCATGTTCATCAGCAGCCTGGGATGCGTATTGCCAAAATTTGAGGAGAACATCGACCCGCTGAAGGCTGGCGACACATTCGATTTCGTCATTCCATGTGCCGATGCATACGGCGAAGTGGACGACGAACTGATGTTCGACATGCCTAAGTCGGCATTCACCAATGGCGGCAAATTCGACTCCGACCATATATACGAAGGCAACATCATACCACTGCAAGACGCCGACGGACGTCGGTTCAACGGTGTGGTGATTGAGGTGAAGGACAACGCAGTGACCATCGACCTCAACCATCCGCGTGCCGGGCAAGACCTCCACTTTGTGGGAACCGTGGTAACACATAGAGAGGCCACCAACGACGAGATAACACAGATGCTCAACGCCCTGAGCGGTGGTTGTGGCGGATGCGGTGGTTGTGGAAGCGAAGGCGGATGTGGCGGATGCGGAAGCGAAGGCGGATGCGGCGGTTGCGGAAGCTGTGATTAAGACCAACGACAAAGGGACAGCATAA
>CAMVDC010000074.1 GCA_947166155.1 uncultured Prevotellaceae bacterium
ATTAGTGTCGTGCACTTAAGTAAAAAAAAGGGAGTCAAGATGCGTTTATCTTAACTCCCTGAGTTTGGTTGTGATTAGTCTTCACCAACGGTCTTCCAGATGCCAGCCGCAATGACAGCACCAACGAACGGACCAACGATGAACACCCAAAGTTGAGCAAGAGCATCGCCACCAGCGAATACTGCAGGAGCGATTGAACGTGCTGGGTTGACTGATGTGCCAGTGTAGTGGATGCCTACGAGGTGGATGAGTATGAGTGACAGACCAATTGCAAGTCCTGCAAAGTTGCCAGCTCCCTTCTTTGAGTCGGTAGTGCCAAGCACCACAAGTACGAAGATTGCGGTAAGCACGATTTCGGCGATAAGGCCATTAACAACAGTGCCAGAGCATGCGTTTGCACCGGTGGTAGTGCCTTGAGCCAGTTCTGGGCTTGTGGCTACAAGTGCATAGAGGATTGCAGAGCCAATAAAAGCTCCGATAACCTGGAATAACATATACATACCTGCATCCTTGCCACTGATACGCTTAGTGAGGAGGCAACCCAATGTGATGGCTGGGTTGATGTGACAACCGCTGACACCACCGATGGTGTATGCCATTGCAACAACTGCCAGACCAAATGCAACAGCAGTGCCTACTACTGATGCTGTGTCGACACCGCAATTTAGGCTAACGGCTGTGCCGCAGCCAAGGAGTACGAGAACCATCGTACCCACCATTTCTGCCAAATACTTCTTCATTGTTCTAATGAGTTTAAAAGTTAATATTAGTGTTATTTAGTTGTGTTATTACTTCTTGTCGGTGGTTGAAATTTGAGGTACAAGCACATCTTGTACCTCAAATAAACGTATTCGTCGGGCTATTTCACCACAAACTTGGTTGTGCATGTCTCGCCCTCAGCATTCTTCACTCTGGCAATGTAGACGCCTTGTGGCAGGATGCCGACCGAGGTTGATGCATATCCGCTGCTTCTCAAGTTGAGGCCTTCTTCCCTGATGGTCTGGCCGGTAGATGTGTAGATGAAGAGCGTTGCGGTTGTAGCGTCTTCGCTGCTCACTGTTATGTAACCGCTGTCATACCTCATCCTCATGGTACCATTGTGTGCTATGAGGTCGTTGATGCCAGTGTTGCCACTGGGGTCGACAGGTGCTACGTAGAGTGTGTCGTAACTACTTATCACGTTGCTTGCGCCTATGGTTGGCTGAGCCATTGCATAGATGTCGTTGTTACCATCTGGATAACGTCCTACACTCACGATGCCGTCGTGTGCAGGGTAGTGCAGTGTGTCGGCCCATGTTTCTGTAGAGATAAGTACAGATCCGCCTGCTGCATCCAGCTTGAATGATGTGTGAAGCTGTGATATTGCATCAAGTTTATCGCACCAAATCACTAAGTATCCATGTGGAGGAATGATGGTGTTTATGTCGTCGGATGCAGGAATCTGATACTTGGTAGGTTTGTTCTCGTTGTCGCTCACAAACATGCCTGCCACGTCGAATGGTTGACTGGTGGTGTTGTATAGTTCTATCCAGTCATTGCGTTTGTCATATTCGTTGACATAGATGCTGTTGGCGGCACTCACTTCGTTGATACGAACTGGAACGTTTCCTTCTGCGATGAGTTCTTCATCACTTATTGGTTCATATCTGGCAATGATGTTGTGTGTGCCAGTTGCGGGAACTTCGTATTGCGAATCGGTACTTACAAGATCTTCATCTGTGCTTTCGCTCACTTCAACAGCAACAGATGCATCAAACCAGATGTCGGAAGATGTTGCATTACAGTTGTGAACCTCCACGCAAATGACGTTGGTACCTTTTCTAAGTACTGAATTCGGGATAACTATGGTTCCTATGTACGGGTCGTTGTCTACCCACACATCTTCGTAAGTCTGTACATAGTCGGAGTATTTTGCACCTGATGGCATGTTGAATCGTCCCACTTCCGTGCCGTTGACGTATGCTATCAAACCATCGTCGACTTGATATGTGAGGATATATTTCTCGTTGTCGGCTGGTGCATTGTCGAGTGTGAAGTTACGACGGAAGTAATATGTAGGCTTCTTCTGAACTGTGATTACTCCATCAGTGTTAATGGTGTCGTTTTTCTCGACAGTCGTTGTTGCGTTGGCCATCGGTCTACCTTCGTTTCCAAATCCGAATGGTGCTTTTGCAGTCCCCCAGCCAGAGCGGATATAGCTGCGGTTTGACCATCCAGTGTCGTCGAGTGAACCTTTGTCGTAGTAGCTCCATGTGCTGGCCAATGGGAATATCTCGTGTGATGTGCGAACCACAGCTTCGGCTTCTTCCCATCCTTTGAATCTGTAGCCGGCAATGGGGTATGCGGTCAGGGTGATTGGTGCAAAACCATATCCGTTGAACTTGGCTTTCGGTATTTCTATTCCGTTGTATGCTATGTGTGCTCCTTCAACGTTTGAGCTGATTTGCAGTGTTTGCAGTTCTGTGTTGCGCAGGTTGAAGGTGCTGTAGTTTTTGATTACATTCATCATCGTTTGCTTGAACGTACCGGTGATGGCGTTGATGATTCCTTGCGAGCGTTCTTTATTTGACCCCACGGGGTTGTTGCCTTCCCATTGCAGGGCCGGACGTACGTATTCGGCCAGTTCGTTCACTATGCGTGCGTTCTCGTCGTCGTCGCGGAACACACATCCGCCAATGAGGCAGTATGTGTCGATGAACTTCTTGCGGAATTCGTCGTTCTTTATCATGTTGAGGAATATGGTCACAAGTTCTACCTCCTTGGTGAGGCTTGAACCTCCATACTCTGGGCGTCCGTAGAATGTGTGTGTCTGTTTGTTCTGGAAGTCGTTGAATATGTTGTTGCCGCTTCGGTCAACACAGTTGTCGAGGTCGAATACCACGAAGTGGAACTTGCCATTGTTGCGGTCGCGGAATGCCTTGCAGTTGTTGTGTTGCCAGTCCCAGTCGTTGAGGAAGAACTTGAATGCCATGTAGTTGGTGTAGTTGTCGATATCTACAACGTCGCATATCTGGCTGAAGATGTCGGCATTTTGTGGGTCGGCCGATAGTTCGACGGTGAGGTCGTACCAATGGTCGAATGCTTCGCGGGTTCCGTCTTTCTGCACGTATCCCGAGTCGACGCTCATCTCGAAGCAGTCGATTTCGTCGGTGTCGATGCCGTAGTTGGCATATCCGTAGTGCTTGTTACTTGGTTCGCGCATGTTGAGCATGGCGAGGTATGAGCCATTGATGAATACGTGGGTTGGCTGATAGGATTGGAGGTCGAAGTACATGCCCGACTGGCGTGCTATCTCTTGCAATGCAGCATCCTTGATGCGGTATTTGTTGTAGTTGTCGTTTCCTCCGTTGCGCATCAGTACAGACTTGTTGCGGTTGAAGGGTTTATCGCTGAAGAATGGGTATTCGTATTTGTTTTGTCCGTACACGCTGTTGGCTTTCAGCTTAAACGAGCGTGGTTCGTATTTGCGACTCCATCCTCCTGCTATTGAGAAGTTTACTTCTTGGTTTACCACTTCCTGGTTGTCGACCAGATATTCGAAGTTGACTGGGCGGTCCCATTCCATGTTGAAGTTACGCTTGGTGTAGTCTTGGTTAGCTGTCTTGCCGTTGTAGCCCGATACATATACACCTATCATGTCGTCGTATAGGTTTGCAGGGTCGGTCACTACCGATACGACTGGCAGATAGTAGTCGCGGTTGCGATAAATGTATGAGCGTGTGACGACTCCACTTGGCAGGTATCCTTCGCGGAAGAGTCGGAATCGATATACGGTTGACTCAGTGGTGGTGAATACTCCTGTCTCGCTCACATAGCCGTTGTCGGTGGTTGGTGTTGTACCGTCGGTGGTGTATTTCAGGGTTGTTCCTTCGGGTATGTTGACCACGATTTGCATCTGTCCCTCAAACATCTGTCCGGGTTTGTCGACCTCGGGCAATGGCAGTTGCGACGTTGCAAATTGGCTTGTGGCGTTGGTTGCTGTCGGTGTGGGGTAGGCTGTGTGTCCCCATGTGTCGCCTCCGTCGGTGGTTCTTGCCCACGATGTTCTCATCACTGCCGGTGGGTAGTCCTGACTTACGATCAGGTTGCCTTGGTCGTCGCTTATGTATATGGTTCCGCCATCGACATTGAGTTGCATGTTGACATTGGTGTTGAGCCAGTTGTCGCCTACATCCTTGCGTGTGTCGGCATGGTCGAACCATAGTGTGAAGTATCCGTGTGCCGGTATGCTGCCGATGCGCATTGGTAGCATGGCTTTTTTCAGGTTTTGCGGGTCGTCGCTTATCCAGTAGAGGCCTATTTTAGCCGACATGTCGGTTGGGTTGTAGAGTTCCACCCATCCGCCGTAGTTCCACGATGGGTCGACAAACATGTCGATATTGGCAACCATGATTTCGTTGATAATCATAGACTCCTTGGTGGCGCCGTTGTTGATTACTGTTATTTGGCATTCTGCCTTTATGTTGGTTCCGTCGATGGTGGTTGCGGTTATGGTTGTTGTTCCGCGCGACAGTGCATGTATGTTTCCGTTGTTGTCGACGGTGGCAACGGTTGGGTCCGACGATTCCCATGCCACTCGTTTGAATGATGCATTGTCGGGTTGTATTGTGGCCGATAGTTGATACCAGTCGTCGATGTTGATTGATATGTCGGTTTGGCTGATTGTCATGCTGGTTGCAGGCACCAGTTCGCCTTCGCGTTCGAGTGTCCAGTTGTCGAGGCAAAGCCATCCGTCGTATCGGCGGCCCCATCCGCCCCATCCGCCCCAGGGGTCGGTATCGTCGCTGTCGTCGTAGCGTACTCCGATTGTGAGTTCCTGACTTTCGTCGACGGTTACTTCCACGTAGTTTTGGTAGTATCCGGCTTCAAACCATAGCTTGGCACTTGCCTGGGTGTTGGGTATGTATCCGCCATTGGTGCCCGTTGCCCCGCTTCCGAGGCTTGTAGGTGTTGCTCCACTTGCTGCCAGTACGATGCGGGTGGATTGTTCGTCGAGGGCCGATGTGGCATATAGCAGTGCTTTCTGATATTGTGTTGGGTCGTCGCTGTTGAAGCGGTTGTAGTCGTCGTTTTGGTTGCCCGAGCGGTAGAATGCTTGAAGGCCTACTCGGTATAGTCCTGGCTCCACGCCCTGGATGGTTTGGAAGGTATTGAACCACTTCTGGTAGTGTTCGGCGTTTTCGCCTGGATTACCGCTTATGCTGAATGTGGTTCCTTCCCATCCGGTGTATACGTCGTTGTTGTCGAACCTGGGGTTGGTGATGTAAGTGTCGGTTACGTCTATCCATGTTTGTGCGTTGGCCTCGATGCTCAAGGCCATTGCAGCGGTTGTGATGATTGTTATAATAGGTTTCATTGTGTGTGTTGATTGCCGGTTATTGGTCGGCAAAAGTATTAATTATAGTAATTTTTTGTTTGTTCCTTTGTCTTTTGTTTTGGTGACATACATGCGTGCGTACGCACGTGTGCATAAATAAATATATGTGTATTCGAGCATGCAAAGGTATAAAATATATCGGAAATAAAGAAATGAAAGTGTGAAAAAATGTGTTTCGTGTCGAAAATAATGCGCTTAGCACATCTTTTGAGGCCTGTCGTGGCAAGGTTGGTGTACTTATACGAGGCTTCCGGGTGTGTTTATTCTTTGTCGTAGGGCAGTATGCGTCGGGCTCCCACATATCGTTTGATGTAGTAGGCCGAGGATGCGAAGTCGCTGATGGTGATTCCGGTCGATACGGCTGCATGTATGAATTTGAAGCTGCCGCGTTGCTTGTCGACGCTGTAGACGATGCCTACGTGTCCCACTCCGCGCACTGATGAGCGTGTGAAGAATACCAGGTCGCCGGGGCGCAGGTCCTTGCGGTCGACGGCTTCGCCTTGGGTGTATTGTGCTGCCGACATGCGGTTGAGCTTGATGCCGAACTTGGCGAAGACGTAGGATGTGAATCCTGAGCAGTCGAACCGGTTGGGGCCCGTTGCTCCCATTTGGTAGCGTTTGCCTCGGTGGCGTTCGGCTTCGGTCAGTAGTTTCATGGCGATTGCGTATGCCGATTCGGATGTCGACACTATGTTGCCGGTGTCGTCGATGCTGAGTTTGGTGTCGGGGAAGTGGTGTGAAGTGAGCGATTTCAGCAGTCGTGCGGCTTCGTGGGTGGGGTCGGCAGTCGGTCCTTGTGTGTTTTTCTGTCGGAACGATGCTATGTGTCCGCTCTGGAATGTCCCGTCGGCGTAGAGTGTGGCTTCGACGAGTGGGGCATTGCCCAGTTCGCCGGTGTAGCTCACTCCGTAGGGTGTGCAGAAATTGCCTAAACCGTAGACAATGAGGCGGTCGCGATATAGTTCGAGTGGCTGTGGCAGGTGTTGGCCGTTGCCCAGCACGATGTCGGCTCCTGCGTCGATGCATGTGTGTGCAAAACTGATGGGCAGTGGCCGTGAGTGGGATGTGTAGCGATAGGTGGTTGTTGGCTGTGGGTTGTTGCTGAAGGCCACGATCACGATGTCGCATTGGTCGTTGAGCGAGGTGACCATGTTGCGGATGAGTGTGGAGTCGGCCATCGACAGTGTGTGTACCGATGTGCCGAACGCTATGAATCCGCATTTCATGCCATTGTGCTCAAATATCTTGTAGTCTTGCATGGCTTTCACTCCTGCATACTCGATGCCTGCTGCCCGCAGCGAGCTGGTGGTGGTCTGTATGCCTTCGATTCCGAAGTCGGCCACATGGCTGTTGGCCAGGTTGAGGGCGGTGAATCCGGCTTCGTGCAGGGCTGTGGCATACGATTCGGATACCCTGATGAGCTTGTGGGTGCCGATGAGGTTGGCTCGGTTGGGGGCGGCGTCGATGTCGATGAGTACAGTGCCCAAGGTGGCGACCGACACGTCGGCGGCCTTCAGGTGGGGGGTGACATGGTCGAATAGTTTGGCCACATCGGTGTCATGCCGATGTGTCACTCCATAGTTATTGCCCACATTCACTTCGCCGGCGAGAGTGATGCGTATTGTATGCTGTGCCTGTATGTTGAGCACACATGCAGTCAGTAGTATTGTGATGAATAGTTTCAACCTCAGTCCTTACCTTTTGGTTTAAGCAGTGGCAAAGGTAGTGAAAAAAAGTGGATTGACAAGCATATCCACATTATTTATTGGTGTGACGGGGGTGATTTAGTCGGTTTTCCTGCTTGATTTGCACCAACTGCTCAACCCACACTCGTTGCATCGTGGGTTGATGGCTCGGCACACGTAGCGCCCGTGGAGTATGAGCCAGTGGTGGGCTCGTGGCACTATGTCGGGCGGCAGGTGGCGGGTCAGTTCGCGCTCGGTGGCCAGCGGGGTGGTGCATCGTGGCGGCACCAGCCCTATGCGATGGCTCACTCTCATCACGTGGGTGTCGACTGCCATGGCACTTTCGCCCCACACCACGCTCAGCACCACGTTGGCTGTCTTCCGGCCCACTCCTGGCAGGCGTGTCAGTTCCTCGCGGGTCGAGGGCACTTGGCTCTCGAAGTCGGCGACAAGCATGCGTGCCATTGCAGCC
This sequence comes from uncultured Prevotellaceae bacterium, assembly GCA_947166155.1. Classification (GTDB taxonomy): domain Bacteria; phylum Bacteroidota; class Bacteroidia; order Bacteroidales; family Bacteroidaceae; genus Colivivens. Next base: position 7,535 of record CAMVDC010000074.1, read on the forward strand.
AGGTGCCGGGCCTTGCTGTTGGGGTAGCTCACACTTGATATATAGCGTAGCAAGTCGTCGGCCGAGGCCTGCGACATGGCTTCGGGGGTGGGGTAGGCCTCAAACAGCGGAGGGGTGACCTGGTTCACACGCCGGTCGGTGCATTGGGCACTGAGAATCACTGCCACCAGCAACTGGAAGGGTGATGCAAAGTGCAACTCGGTTTGTGCTTCGGGCATTGCTTGCTCAAAGTATTCGATGGTCTGTCGGTATAGTTCTTTGCGTGTCATAGCTTTTTTTGTCGGTACAAAGGTCGTAAATTTCTGTCGTCCGGCAAAACTTTTCCATTGTAAAAAGCAAGGTCGGCTCATGATTTCTGGCGGCTTTTGCCCCTTTTATCCTTTCGGGCGAAAACACACTGTGTGTACCCGCTTTTTTTCACCCGTATATTTCCCGATTTGCGAGCGCGCACTTTCGGGGTCGCGAGTGCGCACTCACAGGCCCGCGAGTGCGCACTCTCAGGCCTGCGAGTGCGCACTCATTTTTATACCCCTCCACAGGTATCTGTAGGCATGGTTGTCGTCGGGGCCTTTGGTTTTGCCTCCAAACTAATAATTTTAGGGGTAATATGCAAAGTTTTTGCCTTTTGCTTGCTGTCATGTCGCATATTTTTTGTACTTTTGCCAGCTAAATTGTATTGATAGGAATGAGACAGGGAAAAATAACCGAGAGTATCACCAATCGTGAAAGTGCTTCACTCTACGAGTACCTTCAGGAGATTGGACGCGAGGAGTTGATAACCGTAGAAGAGGAAGTGGAACTTGCTGCCCGCATCAAGAAGGGTGACCGCCGTGCACTCGAGAAACTGACAAAAGCAAACCTCAGGTTTGTGGTGTCGGTGGCCAAGCAGTATCAGAACCAGGGACTCAGCCTGCCCGACCTCATCAACGAGGGCAACCTGGGACTTATAAAGGCAGCCGAGAAATTCGACGAAACGCGTGGCTTCAAGTTCATATCATACGCCGTGTGGTGGATCCGGCAGAGCATCCTGCAGGCACTGGCCGAGCAGGCACGTATCGTGAGACTGCCACTCAACCAGGTGGGTTCGCTCAACAAGATAACCAAGGCCCTGGCAAAGTTTGAACAGGAAAACGAACGCCGACCATCGTCGGAGGAACTGGCCAACCTCATAGGCCTGCCTGTCGACAAAATAGGCGATACGCTCAAGGTGCAGGGACGCCACATCAGTGTCGACGCTCCATTCGTGGAGGGTGAGGACAACAGCCTGCTCGACGTGCTGGTGAACGACGACAGTCCTATGGCCGACCGCACACTGGTCAACGAGTCGCTGTCGAAAGAAATCGACCGGGCACTCGACACACTCACTCCGCGCGAGAAAGACATCATACGCATGTTCTTCGGAATTGGAGGACCCGAAATGACCCTCGAAGAGATAGGGTCTACATTCGGACTCACCCGCGAGCGTGTACGCCAAATAAAGGAAAAGGCCATACGCCGCCTGCGCCAAAACTCGCGCAGCAAACTACTGAAGTCGTACTTAGGATAACCACCTTGGCCAACATGAAACACGCATTAAGAATAATCACGATACTGGGGACACTCATGCTTGCTTCGACCGTAAGCATGAGGGCACAGGTCGACTCTGAATCGCAGGGCAGCAAATATGATGCCGACAACGTGGCCGACCGACAGCAACAGATGCAAGTGCAAGCCATGAGCAAACGCCAGCAGAAGAAACTGAGAATCGACACAAGAAAGACCGAGACCTACACTACGCCCGTCTATATGTTCTCATTCTCCAACCAGTTTGGCGACTCTACGGTATATGTCACCGGAGTGCAGGAAGTGGAGAACGCACAGCTCACACGAAGGTACGACTACCTGTCATTCCGTTCCGACTACTCGTATCAGTTCACACGCTTCCTCGGCGAGACCTTCGACGCAAGCAACCAAACCACAAGCATATTCTACAACAAAGACAAGAAAAAGTTGGTGAAACGTTTCCTCAAAGTGATGAAACGCTATGAGTCGAACCCAGAATTCAAAATCGTAATGATAACAGCCGACAAGTTCCACTTCAAGGCAGTGGAGGACTACACCAACCTCGGCATGTGAAACAACACTACATCACTACCTGAATGTCCATACGAACTACCATACTCACAATCCTGACAATCGCCACACTGGCTGCATGTCACAAGGACGACGAGCCTCGTGAAGTAGAAGCCCGCACCGTGGTGGTGTATATGGTGGCCGAAAATTCGCTCAACGCATTTGTCGCATCCGACATACAGGAGATGATGGCCGGAGCATCGGCCATGGGTCCTGCCGACCACCTCGTCATATATGTCGACGATGTGAGCATGCCCCGAATCTATGTGCTCGACAAAAACAACAACGTCACGTCATATAGCAACCTCACACCACAGTACACATACACAGCCGACATGAACTCGGCCGATGCATCGACACTCGACCGCGTGATCCAATATGCCACCACTCACTATCCGGCATCAACCTACGGAGTAGTGTTCTGGTCGCATGGCTCGGGATGGGTGCCCGACGTAACAACAGAAGCCGACGCAAAGCAAAACATAAAAAGGCGCAAGACATTCGGAGTGGACAACGGAACCAACACCAACTCCAACCTTGGACCGAAAATGAACATCGACGGCATGGCGCAAGTCCTTGAGGCATATACAAACATAGAATACCTGATGTTCGACGTATGCCTCATGCAAACCATCGAAGTGGCATACGAATTGCGAAATACAGCCAAATACATCATAGGCTCGCCAGCCGAGATACTGTCCTACGGAGCACCCTACAACAAGATACTGCAACACCTGTTCAAGAAGCCGTTTTCACCATCCGAACTTATCAGCGAATACTACCAATACTATAACAATAGCTATGGCTACGGAGTCGTGATGTCGGCAATCGACACAAGCAAGTTCCCGCAATTTGTCGAAACTACAACACAACTAATCGACCAACACTCATGGCTCGAGGCCGATTACACCGACTGTCTCGACTATTATCAATACTCGTGGAACGAAAACCCAGGTGTCATTACACGCCTGCCCGATGCCTACGACATGAAAGGCATCATGCAACGTGTGCTCACACCCGACGAGATGACCACATGGCAGTCATCGCTCGACCAACTCGTGGTGTCGTGCTATGCATGCAACTCGTGGCTCACCGCACTTGGCAGATATGGAGTCGAGCTCGTCGAACTCGACCACGAGCAATGCAGCGGGGTGAGCATGTACCTGCCGCTTGAGAAATACTCATCCGAATCATTTTACAACGAATACTTCAAGACTCAATGGGCACAACTCTTCAATATAAAGTAGCACACCTCTCATTCCGAATCTCATTTGCCGATGGCAAGAACGACAAGTCGATGTTGCCGTCGTTTCCGCCATTTGAGACCGAGGTCGACGACCAACCGGTGCTCTTCACACTGACCGTCGACGACTCCGCACTCCCTCCACACAAAGGGCGTGAAATAGGGCAGTTTGACACTGGAGCCAGCAACAACGGGGTCTACATCACCGATGACGGAGGCTATCAAATACTGGTGAGTGATGTGTGTAATGCAAAGTGCTGTCTCATTCAGGCCAACAGCGACTTCTCTGTCGGGACCGTGGCACTGCGAGGCAACCGCGATATGAGGCAGTTTGGGCTCAACAATGCCATCATGATGATGTATGCATTTGCCTCTGCCGATAAAGACACACTGCTCATGCATGCCAGTGTGATACGTCATGCAGGCATAGGATACCTCTTCCTCGGCGTGAGCGGGACAGGCAAGAGCACCCATACTGCCAATTGGCTGAAATACATCGACGGCACCGACCTCATGAACGACGACAATCCTGTGGTGCGTGTGGTGGATGGCAAGGCAGTGGTGTATGGTTCGCCTTGGAGTGGGAAGACACCATGCTATCGCAATATCGAGGCACCAATCGGTGGGTTCGTGCAACTGAAGCAGGCGCCCTACAACAAGATAAGTCGCATGTCGGTCATCGAGACATTTGCTTCGCTGCTTCCGTCGTGTAGTGTCATGAAGTGGGATCGCCGCGATTATATAGGGGTATGCGACACGGTGAACCGTGTGATGCAACTCACAAAAACCTTCTTCCTCGAAAACCTTCCCGACGAGGAAGCCGTTCAACTCAGTTTCAACACACTAACCTCTGGGCAGAAGTCATGACGTCGATCCAGATGGATAACGCCCAATTCCTGCCACATGTGTGTCAGTTGGTACAGGAAGGCCATAAGGTGACAATTGGGGCAAAAGGCAATTCGATGCGGCCGTTTATTGAGTCGGATCGCGATGCTGTGGTGCTGAGTCGCCTGTCCCAACCAGCGGTGGGCGATGTAGTGTTGGCAGAACTGGAGCCGGGACATTATGTGCTTCATCGCATCGATGCCATCAAGGGCGACCTCATACGCCTACGTGGCGATGGAAATCCTTATCAGACAGAGCAATGCAACGCATGTGACCTGCGTGCCACGGTGGTCGTGATAGTGAGAAAAGGACGCAAATATGCCACATCGTCGCGCACCTGGAAAGTATATAGCTGGCTGTGGACCCGCCTCCTTCCCATGCGGCGTTACCTGTTGGCACTCTACCGCCTTTTGTGGAGAGGCGAATTGCCGGCACGACTTATGCACAGGCAATGACCATAAATGCCGCGGTAAATGGTGTAATAAACTATAAATGAATGAACTTACAAACTCAAAACATAAAACCTATGAAGATAAAAGACGGATTTGAACTGCGCAACATTTGCGGCGAAAACATTATCGTGAGCCATGGTATTGAGAATATCGACTTTGTGAAGGTGATAAGTCTCAACGAGTCGGCTGCATTGGTGTGGAACAATGTGGTGGGCAAGGACTTCACGATTGACGATATGGTTTCTGCACTGATGTCGGAGTACGATGTAGATGCCGACACGGCCAAGGGCGATTGTCAGACACTGATTGACGACTGGAAGCGAATCGGCTTCTTGGATTAAACTGATACGCAGCAATCATATTTTTGATACGTTGCAATCATATTTGATAGATATGCAATCATATTTGATAGGTGTGCAATCGTTTTTAATAAGCGTGTAATCGAATTGGATAAGCATGTAATAGAAATCATATTTCTTATATAATGCAGAAGTGGCTGCCAAGGGGTTGAATCCTTAGCAGCCACTTCTGTATTTATTGATTCCCTGTGTCGGTCGATAAATGCTTTTTATGCTTGGCCGCACGGGGCGAAATGCTTTTCAGAATGGTTGAAGTCGCTTAGTCAAACATGTCGATATAGTGTTCTACCAGTCCTTCGATTCGCTGTTTGTCGGTGAAATACTGATAGGTTGACACGTTGAGGTCGCAGCATGCTTCTTCGTCACACACTATGTTGCCGTGCTGGTGCATTTGCAGTGCGCTGACGGTCCACATGTGGTTCACTCCGTTTTCGATGGCTTGCTTCAGGGCGCGAGCCTTTACATGGCCGTTACACATGATGAGCACTTCGCGAGCTGCCATCACTGTTCCTACTCCCACGGTCAGTGCCTGTTTTGGTACCTTGTTGATGTCGTTGTCGAAGAAACGGCTGTTGGCTTGCAGGGTGTTGGTTGTGAGGGTCTTGATGCGTGTCTTTGATGA
>CAMVDC010000075.1 GCA_947166155.1 uncultured Prevotellaceae bacterium
GCATCTTTGGGCTTGTCAAGTCGTTGATTGCTACTACTTCATAACCTTCAGCCTCAAACATCTGACGGAATGCGAGGCGACCGATACGGCCGAAACCGTTGATAGCTACTTTTGTTGCCATTTCTTTTTAGTTTGATTTTTGTTTAGTTAATATTAAATGTATTTCTATTTGGTTCTATATTCACTCGTGAAGGGTCACTATCCGCAATTACAATAATGTTTCGACGAAACACATGCCACAAGGAGCAGCATGATAAGTATGAAACACAATATATTGAATATCCGATGAGTCATCCTTAAAACATTTTTACACGCTTGAAATATACTTTGACTACTGCAATCCATACATTTTTAACCACGTATCGACGCTAACCGACAAAGTTCATTCGCTGCGTTTAGCAATGCAAAGGTACGAATTTTATCGTGTTTAGACGTTACTACTTCTTATTAAATTAAGGTGTAGGCCACGATTTAGTCGCGCACATAGTAAAAATGCAATATGGAGTGAACAAACAAAACCGTGAACTCGACTCAATACTCGGTCTTGTCGGCCTTTGCCTCCCAGCGGCGGAAAGTGGCAATGGCTTCGTCGCCCATCATGTGGGTGATGGGGACCGTGCGATCCGTCAAGTCGCGCTCAAGTTCTTCATAGATAAAGTTGTCTGCAAAACCTATATTTGCAGCGTCGGTACGGGTATTGCCATAATAAATGTGTCGCAGGCGAGCCCAGTAGATAGCACCAAGACACATTGGGCATGGTTCGCAAGAGGTGTAGATGGTGCAATCCGAGAGGTCGAAAGTCTTCAACTTCTTGCATGCCTGACGAATGGTATTTACTTCGGCATGAGCCGTGGGGTCGTTATCAAGGGTCACACTATTTGACGAACCTGCAACTATCTCGCCATCCTTCACTATCACGGCTCCAAACGGACCACCACCGCGTTCCACACTCTCGTTGGCCAACTCAATGGCCGCACGCATATACTTTCTGTCCTCAACAGTAATAGTTTCTTCCATAATCCTTGTTGTTTAAACCTTATTACTACAATACTTTATTCTGAATTCGATAACACCCCGCTGCGAATGTCATGACAGTTTTCTTCTACATCAATAACACCCTGTTGCGAATGTCATGATACTTCATTACATAATCATATCACATTATCGAATGCAAATATACGAAATTTATCGTTCACCACGCCCCACTCCACACGTTTTTTTGCATTAAAGGCACAAAATCACTAAATGATACAAAAAAAGGTGAAGGATATATCTACGATATCGTAACATATCCTTCACCAATATGCGGCGTTGCATAACAAATACAGTCAGTTCAACTGCAAGTACGCAACTCGTGACAATATATCTTGGTTGTATATCTACATCACAAAGATTACTTCAGAGAGTAGATATATGGGTCCTTTTCATCACCCGACTCTGTAACTGTTACTTTGTCCTCACGGAGCAACCATCCTAAACCCAGGTTGAAATCCTTCTCTGCCAACTTAGTTGCTTTCTTAATTTGCTTGAAAGTTTGAGCATTGTTTTCGTCCAAAGCATGCCAAATAAGACCTGCAATGTTTCCTGCCTTTTCTTGTAACATAACTTTTTTCTTTTTATCAAATTAATACTTCTAAAACCTTTGTGATTATTATTTCACGCTGCAAAGTTAGTTCTTTTTTGTTAATCACCAAACTATTTTTAAGAAAAATCAACCATTTGTGCATCATTTTGTGTGCGAACACAGAAAAACACATATCACAAGTTGCAATTACATGAATATACTGAGTTGACTGGATTACATTTACAAATGGCATAAATTATCTGCTTATTCTGTCATTTGGTGTTCTACTATCACAACAGGATTGTCGATTTCGTCGAGTATGGTGAGGCTTGTCACTTTGAATTCGCTTTCTCCTATAACACGCAAGTTGAGATTCTGCCAATACATAAGTGTGTTCCCTTCTGCAACTATGAGTTTACAAGGATAACCGAGGTATTCTGCACTGCCAAACGAGGCGAACCCGGCGTATGGGTTGGGCTTCACGTGTTCTGCCTGCCAATACATCATGTCCCATGCACTGACGAAACCCTTGAAAGCGAAGTTCTTGGCCGATGTCTTGATTATGACGTCGGGGCTTCCCATGCAGCTGGTTCCTGGCAGCATTCGTTGTGGCATTGTGGTTGTAAATCCTTGTGCCGACACTGTTGTAGTACCTCTCGACCTGTTGTAGTCGAACGTGACAGTGGAACCGTCGCTTGTGACTGTTTCGTGGACGTGTGCCCCACCCTCACGATACTGGATGGTTCCGTGTCCACCCCCGCTTGTGGTCCATGTAGCATCGAAGTTCTTCACTTCCCACGGCATCTCACGGTCGATCGACATGATTGGGTTGGCCAAGCTATCGATTATACTTGTGCGTATCACGTTTTTATAACCTATCGGTGTAGGCCATTCCATCTCAACATCGGCCACTGAATTTTCATCGCACTGTGTACCCTTCGCTTCGCCTGCCTTGAACAGACCTTCGGCCAGACCGCCGATATTCGTTTCTACTGATACAGAAGGCTCACGCTTCTTTATGTATAGTGGTGCTTTTTTCGGTTCAGGCAGCTGTGCCACGAGGTTGTATTGGTCTTCATCCTTGCCTCGCAGGAACTTTGGCAATCGGCTTCTTATTTCCCTTGGCAACCGCATCTTGGCCATGAGTCCGCCCATGTCGATTGTCTGACCAATATTCAAGTCGTTTTCGTCCAACTGAACATCTTTTGCCAATTCTTCAGAGAAGCTGCTATAGCATTGGCTTGCTGTAGATATTTCCGTTCCCTTATCGACGGGATAATCACGTGGCGCATTATCCATGGTTGACACACCATCGCTGATGCCGCCTTTCACCTGCATCTTTATGTTAAGATTGTTTTTGAATCCTGCATATAGCACTTTGAGCGAGTCGATATCGACCATGTTCTTAGGATTTTTCCACAACTCGGCCTTTCCCATCGATACAGTGACGTTCAATCCTTTGTTCATCTTTTCGTCATACATCAACACATCGTTACTATCGCGGAAGTAGGTTTTCATTTTCACTCCGCCCCTGAGCTTGAACTCTATTTCGCCTTTGTGTTGGTAGAACGGTTTGTCGCCATAGCTCTTGTAGGCCGATCCTGTGATAGTAGGTAGCATCATCAAATCGACATAGAAGTCTATCAAGTAGTAGAATCTGAAGTTTATTCGTGGGAAGAATGAAGGAGTCAGCGACACTTCAGCCGCAGCTGTCGCTATTTCAGGTTTGTTTACTTGCAGCTCGGGCGTAATCTTGAATATCGGCGTGAGCTTGTCGGTCTTTCCTTCGTATCTGACGCCAATCGATGCACTCAACGACTGGCGCATGGTTTGAGCATAAGTGAGTTGACCGCGAAGCGTTGCATCGAGATACGACCACAGTTCGGGTACAACCTTGAAGAACACAGGCACTCCGTTCACCACCGGTACGACGGGTGTTGATGGCGGTGCGGGCTTCAGTTGCTGTTCGTATGGCAACGGGAACACAGCGAGAAGATTGGCACTGAGGTTGAAGCCGAACCGTTCCCTGAAGGTTACGTTCCCGCTAAGAACTATTTGGAACAAATCTATCTTCGACCTCATCTGTCGGAATTGACTTCCATCAGACACCGGCTCGCCAATTGCTATCTGGATGTCGGTCTTGAAACTCAAATCAACTGACGGATCGAAAGTTATGTCAGAGTTTTTGAATATATTATACAACGCCTTTGCGACCTTGATTTCGGATATCTCGTCGTTATCGCCATCCAGATCTACCCTGTCGTTGAGTTCCACCTTAAACCTCTGCCTACGCGCTTTCACCCCGCTGTCATCCAGTTTCACGGAGTCGGGAGTGAAGTATGGTTTGTCAGGTGTGGAACTGAGGGTGATGACACAGTTGTATAACATCTCGGTGAGCATTGCCGGGCGGTATCTTATCACGACCTCACGACTGCTCTTCCGGTCAGACGTGAGTACGTACATTCCGACACCTATTGTATCGTTTGCTGTAACGTATATCTGTCCGACATACATTTCAGGCACCTCTCCATCAAACCTTAGTGTGGCCCGGCGAAGCAATGTGTCGAGTTCGACAACCTCATAGTCGAGCGAATCGTGAGTTATAAGGTTAGGGTTCATGTAGTCGGTAGCCTTCGGTGCGATGTATGGGTCGTCATCCACTATCGCCTTATCCTCGAAGTATATCTGCTTGATACCCGATGGCGCGAACTTTATTGTCCTGTCATGTGTCTTGAGTATGAGCGAGTCGGTGGCGTTGTCCCTCATCAAAATTGGCGATTCGGAAACATCGGATGCCAACACATCGCCCCACTCTGTTATCACAACCATTTTGTCCTTGCCCGAAGCCTTGACTGCAGACACCTCACGTTGTCTGACACCCGCCTGCTGCATAACCTCATACACCCTCAGGACATCCTGCGTATCGACCAGCTCGTCGCCGTTGAGGTCGAGTGCCGACAATGGATAGGCACCACTGCCTGTCTGCATGTAATTATATATACACAGCACATCCTGCGTATCAGTGCTGCCGTCGCCGTTCACATCGCCACTTATTACACCATCCGATTCAACACTAAGGCTATGAAAATCTGCGTATTTCATTCCAAGCACACCATCGGTTGTTGTCAAGAATAACGAGTCGTTCTCCCACAACAGCCGAGGCTGCATCGAGAGGTTGTATCGGCTCAGCCGACCATCCGACGAAATTACGGCAAGTGTATATTTTCCTGAAGGGGATGCAATCGTCGCGATTGTCATCAACAGGGCAGATGCAAGAAACAAGATGCGTTTATTCATACATGTATTGTTTATTTATCGATTTTATAACATTCAACGCGCAAATTTAGCAAATACCTCGAAATATATCATACAGTTAAGCCCGAAATTGTTTTCACATCATCAAATTCCACCCAAAATGGTGGATAATAATCGCATGAACATATATAAAAATTTATCTAAACACGTACGAGAATTTTGCTGCGACCGTAGGAGAAAACATCCGAGAGCCTACGAGTATTCTTAAATTTGTGACGAGAAATTATAAAAATCGTGGTGCAAATTATATAATTTCTCGTTCAATTTATATAATTTGCACCACAAATTAAAGAATTAGTACGCACTCTCGGATGTTTTCTCTTATAGTATCAAGGTTTTTATTGCGCACTTGCACACATTTTATCGTACATCCACGGATGTTTTCTTATAGAAACCACAACAACCAGAGAATGGTATATGCTATCGTAACACGGCTTTCTTGCCGTCACGTATCACTATTCCGCGGTAGTTTTCATCTACACGCTGACCGGCAATATTATAAATGTGGCTCATCGTTGTGCGTGGCACCGAACGGCTGTCGGCATCAACCTCGTCAATTCCCAAAGCAATGTTCATCAGTTCATAGTCGTGTCCGGCTTCGGTTTCCAGGTCATAGGTATATGTAAGCGGGCGGTTGGCACGCGGTGCAGTACCAAGCGATGCCGACACACGCGGCTTTTTCACATCGGCCGACTGCAAGAGCGGGTTGTCGAGTTCGCCTTCTGCCTCGACCAATCCGGCACCAGTGAGACGTACCGACGAACGTATGCGGCACGTGCCTCCTATCGTCGAATGCAGTACGGCACGTGTCAGTTTCTGCTTGTCCCATTCCATATCTACGACAAATCCGCCACGTGCACGCAATCCACTCACACTACCCTCCGACATTCTCGATGGAAGTGCAGGCAACAGGTGAACTGCACCGTCATGGCTTTGCAGCAACATCTCGGCTATACCTGCCGTGGCACCGAAGTTACCGTCAATCTGGAACGGCGGATGTGCATCAAACAAATTAGGGAACGTACGTCCGTCAGGATACTTGGAAACATCGGCATCCGACTCCGACGGCAACAACTTCAGCATATTACCAAGTATCGTCATGGCTTTTGCACCGTTGAGCATTCGTGCCCAGAAGCAAATCTTCCATCCAAGGCTCCAGCCGGTTGCCTCGTCGCCACGCTGTGTAAGAGTCTGACGTGCGGCTGCAAACAGCTCCGGATGAGTATAAACGCTGATTTGATTCGACGGGAACAAACCATACAGATGCGATATATGGCGGTGCTGATTGTTAGGATCGTCGGCATCTTCAAGCCACTCTTGCAACTGGCTGTACTTACCTATCTGCATCGGAGGCAGTTGGTCGATGGCCGTCTGCAACGTGTCTTGATATTCAGTATCAATGCCAAGTATCTGTGCAGCGTGCAACGTGTTGCTCAAAGCATCGAATACAATCTGGTTGTCCATAGTGCAACCCGCACATATCGGCGACGACTTTCCCCACGGAGCCTGCTCTGGACTGACCGACGGAACTACAACGAGCCACTCGTACTTTGGATGTTTCTGCATGTAATCAAGGTAGAAATCGGCCGTGCCGCGAATTATCGGATACCACTCGGCCAGGAAATCCTTGTCGCCAGTATATAGGAAATGCTGCCACAGATGCGTTGCCAACCATGCTCCGCCATTCGGATACATACCCCAGAAAGCACCATCGACCGGCCCTGCGATGCGCCACAAGTCGGTGTTATGATGTGCCATCCAACCACGGCAACCATACATCTGCCTTGCTGTAATGGCTCCAGTCTCACTCAAGTCGCGAATCATATCAAAGAGCGGGCCGGTAGTTTCCTGCAAATTGCACACTTCCGACGGCCAATAATTCATCTCTGCATTGATATTGATGGTGTATTTCGAGTCCCACGGAGCATCTCGTTTGTCGTTCCACACACCCTGGAGGTTTGCAGGCTGACCACCAGGCTGCGAAGAAGATATGAGCAGGTAACGGCCATAGTTAAAAAGGAGAGCCACCATGCCCATATCCCTGCTTCCGGTAAATTTGGCCAGACGCTGGTTGGTTGGCAGCTTTGCATTATCGGTAGATGTGAGGTTGAGGTGTACACGGCCATATTGCTCCTGATATGCCTCGACATGTCGTTGAAGCAACTCGTCGAACGTATATTGCTTTGCATTTGAAAGAATCGACTCATTCAGCGTCGAGGCATTACCCGACACGTCATGATAGTTGACATAATTGGTCGATGCAGAAATATAAAGCGTTGCTTCTGTGGCCCTTACAACGAGAAGCGACGGGTGTCCGTTGTGGTTTGAAGTGACAATAGTTCCATCGCTCACGACATCAACCACACACTCCGCATTGAGCTTTCCTGATATTCCTTCTTGCGACTGACCCTGAATCACCGAAGTGAGACGACCTTTTGTGGCTTTGATCGTGATGCCGAACGTACAATCCTGTCCCACATAGAAGTTCATCGTACCACCAATAGCCTTAAGGTTTACAGCAATCACCTTGTCGGGCAACGATGCAAACACACGACGCTCATAAGTCACATCATTGTTGACGAAACGGGTGAAAGTCAGCGCACTGTCAAGATTAAGTTCACGATAATAATCATCGGCAGTTTCATCAAGACGCAGAAAATCGAGTTGCAAATTACCCAGTGTGAGATATCGCATACCATGCGGTCCCTTCACAAATTGTTGGTCTATAATGTTTTGAGCATCCGACTCTTTGCCCGAGAATATGAGGTTGCGCACCTCGTCGAGGTATGAAAGCGAGGTCTTCGAGTTGTTGTTATGAGGCCCGCCACTCCAAAAAGTCTCCTCGTTCAGCTGAATGGTTTCGTGTACAGTACCGCCATATACCATTGCTCCCATCTTACTATTACCAACAGGCAAGGCCTCAAGCCAGATATTTGCCGGTTTGTCATACCACAATCTATCTTGTGACGTTGCATTTATGGCACCACAAAGCAACATAGGGATAAGTATTGTTTTCTTCATCTTACCATTATTTTTATGTTATACAATTACAAAACTTTTATTATTCAATTACAAAAGACATAAAACACAAGTTTACGATTTGAATTTACGATGCTGCAAAGTTAAACATAATAATCGAAAAACAACTAATCATTTTGCATCAAATAATTGCATATTCGTAACATCTGCATTCGAGAAATAGCAATTAGTACACTGAGAAGCAGTAATAAAGAAATAAAAAAGGGACAAACATATTCATGTCAGTCCCTCAATAAAAACAAAAACTTTATTTAGTTAATGCGGAAGAGGGGGGATTCGAACCCCCGATACGGTCACCCGTATACCGGTTTTCGAGACCAGCGCAATCGTCCACTCTGCCACCCTTCCAATATTTATGTCAAATCATCGTCTTCGTAATCGAGTCATATTCCTCGTTAGCACTTGGAGCATATACCCCGTAATCAAGTCATATTCCTCGTTTATACTTAGACCATACACCTCGCTTGGTGCGTCTTATCTGTAATCTTCAGTTGTGAATCGGAATTCAGACACCTTCTCGTGTGTTTCTGCATTGTAGTATGCATATACGATATTGAGTCCTTCTTCCTTCACATGTCGCAAATCGACCGAATTTCTTATAGCTTTCAGCAGGTTTTCCTTCAGCTGCTCGTGCTGCTGCTCCATCTCCTCCAGCATTAACGAGTCGGCTTTCACCGAGTAGTAATACACGTAGTCGTTATTGCTGTCGTTGTGGCAAACCAAACTGTCGAGTATGATGATGTCTTCAAACTCCGGTCGTGGACAGTTCTTTTTTGTAAACTCGCGTGCTTCGCGTTCAAAACGCTCTCGTTTTGATTCCTGGCATGATGTCACAAAAACCATCAATGTCAATGCCAGACATGCTGCGAGTATGTTTGTCGTCCGCCTGTTGTGCAATTCCATGTTACGATATTAAGATGTAGCAGTTTCCTTTGCATCTATTCGGCGAATGGCTTCTTTGAGTGCAATCGCCAACTGTTGCGGACAGGATGTAGCCTTGGTTCCACACTTCACATCTTCGAGCAGTGAGATGATGTCTTCGGCTTTACGTCCTTTGGCCAGTTGAGCCACTCCCACAGTGTTACCGGGACATCCACCAACAAAGTTGATGCTTTGTATCGTGTGGTTGTCGTCAACCTCAAACTCGATGGCCTTCGAGCAGGTTCCGTGGGTATGGTATATTGCTTTCATCGCTTACTTCATGTTGGTATATACGTTCTGCACATCGTCGAACTCTTCGAGACGTTCAACCATCTTGTCGATTGTCTCGCGTTGCTCGTCGGTCACTTCCTTGAGGTCGTTAGGCACGTATGTGAATTCAGCAGCGGTGATTTCATACTTATGGTCTTCGAGGTATTTCTGAATGAGAGAGAAGCTCTTTGGATCGCCATAGATGGTGATGAGTGTCTCGTCTTTGTCTTCATCATATTCCTCATCAAACTCGTCGTTGACACCAAGGTCAATAAGGTCGAGTATCATCTCGTCGGTATCAAGTCCCTCTGGCTTCTTGAACGAGAACATTGCATAGTGGTCGAAGAGGTAAGCAAGCGAACCCATAGTGCCGAGTGTACCGTTGAACTTGTTGAATATGCTTCTCACGTCGGCCACGGTGCGTGTAGTGTTGTCGGTGAGTGTATCCACAAATATAGCGATTCCGTGGGGTCCGTAGCCTTCGTAGGTCATTGTTTTCCATGCCGACTTGTCCTTACCGATTGCGTTTTTGATGGCGCGGTCGATGTTTTCCTTCGGCATGTTTTCATGACGACATGTTGCAATGATGGCACGCAGGTGTGCGTTGTTGTCGGGTTCGGGACCGCCTTCAGCTACTGCTATTGCAATCTGCTTACCCAGGCGTGTGAACGTCTTTGCCATGTTGCCCCATCTCTTAAGTTTGCGGGCCTTTCTGAATTCGAATGCTCTTCCCATATATTATGTTCTGTATTCTATGTTTCTATTGTTATGTTGCGATGTGATCCAGTCGTTAGTATAGGCTTTGGTGACATTCACTTTCCGCGTACGGTTGCTCCCGTAGCCTTCACGACTGCTTGTTCTATCTTGCTCATCACGGCTTCGATGGCATGGTCGTTGAGGGTTTTGTCCTCGCTTTGCAGTATGAAGTTGACTGCATAGGATTTCTTTCCTGCCTCGAGGTTTTTGCCTTCATATACATCGAAGAGGCTTACTTCCTTCAACAGTTTGCGTTCTGCCTGATATGCTGCTGCCTCAATCTGTCCGAACTCAACGTTCTTGTCGATAAGCAGTGCGAGGTCGCGGCTCACTGCAGGATACTTTGGTATGTCGGTGAAGCTCACTCCCTTACCGTGTATGATGCGCATGATGTTGTTTCTTGCTCACGATGCCAAACTGTGCCAACAGTTTTCCTCCGCGTTGCGATATGGTTTGCGACTTGGCAAACACATCGTTGCTTTCCTCGCCGAACACCAGTGCTCCGAACGGCACTCCGAGTCGGCGCAGCACATTAATCACGTAGGACTTGAGTTCGTAGACCGATGTCTCTTCGTCGGCATGTGCCCAGTTTCCTGCCACACGTCGGCCGGTGATCCATATGGCGAGATGATAGTCCTCGCTGTAGGGTGCCAGCACCACCTTCGATGTCTCGGCATTGCTTTGTGACGGACGCTCTTCGGGACGGCGCTCTGCATTGTAGTAGTAGCAGTTGCCAAATTCGAAGATGCGCAGGTCGGGCATGCGTCGGTTGGTGTTGTGGCTTATTACCTCGAGTCCGCCAAACAGCATTGTCTGACGCATCACTCCGAGGTCTTGGCTCAGTGGGTTCATCAGTCGTACGAGGTTGTCGGCCTTGAATGTTTCGAGTCCTTCGTAGTATGATGTCTTGGTGAGCGAGTTGTTGAGTATTTCGTTGAATCCACATCCCACGAGCTGTTCTGCCACGAGGTTTTGCAGCTTGTAGCTGCGGTCGAGGTCACCCTTGATGGTGAGCGATGAGCGCAGTTGTGTTGGAATCTCCATGTTGTTGTAGCCGTAGATGCGCAGCACCTCTTCCACTATGTCGCATGGGCGTGTTACGTCGACACGGTATGCAGGTACCTTCAGGGTCACTGTCGTGTCGGTTTCGCTCAGTACGGTCATGCCCAGGTCGGTGCAAATTGACTTCACTGTGTCGGCCGGTATTTCTTTTCCTGCCAGGCTCCAGAGGTACTGGTATTCGAGTGTGACGGTTGCATCGGTAGGCAGTGTGTCGTTTTTCACGTCGACGATGTCCATTGCCACTTGTCCGCCAGCCAGTTCTTTGGCCATGAGTGCAGCCATCTTGATGGCATATACTTGTCCTTCGGGGTCTATGCCGCGTTCGAAACGGAAGCTGGCATCAGTTTGAAGTCCGTGGCGACGAGCCGACTTGCGAATCCATGTGGGATGGAAGTAGGCTGACTCGAAGAGCACGTCGCGTGTGGTTTCGTATGTACCACTACCCTTTCCGCCAAACACTCCTGCTATGCACATAGGTTCTTCGGCATTGCAGATGGCGAGGTCGCGGTCGGAGAGTTTGTGTTCCACTCCGTCGAGTGTTACGAATGGTGTGCCTTCGGGCATTGTCTTCACCACCACTTTGTGTCCCTTCACCATGTCGGCGTCGAAGCAGTGTAGTGGCTGTCCGTATGCCATCATGATGTAGTTGGTGATGTCGACTATATTGTTGATAGGTCTGAGACCTATTGTTGTCAGTTTATCCTGCAGCCATTTTGGTGATTCTTTCACCTCACAGCCTTTCACCGTCACTGCCACATATCGCGGACATGCTTCCTTCTGCTCCACCACGATGTCGATTGGCAGGTCGTGGTTGTCGACTTTGAAGTCATCGACTGCCGGGCGGTGCAGCGCCGTTGGCATGTTGTTCTGACGCAGGTAGGCATACAGGTCGCGTGCCACGCCCCAGTGGCTGCATGCATCAGAGTGATTTGGTGTGATGCCGATACCGATGAGGTAGTCGCTCTCGAGGTTGTAGTATTGTGCAGCCGGAGTGCCGACCACAGCCGTGTCGGGCAGTTCGATGATGCCGTCGTGGCTTTTGCCAATACCTATCTCATCCTCAGCACAGAGCATTCCGCTCGACTCCACCCCTCTCAGTTTCGACTTCTTGATGGTAAACTCCTTGTCGCCGTCGTAGAGTTTTGTGCCCAGTGTAGCAGCTATGGTCTTGAGTCCCTGTCGGCAGTTTGGAGCTCCACACACGATTTGCTCTTCGTGTCCGTTGCCCAAATCCACGCGGCACACATGCATGTGGTCGCTGTCGGGATGTGGCTCACAGGTCACGACCTGAGCCACGACAAGGCCTGCCAATCCGCCACGGATGGCCTGCACTTCCTCCAGACTTTCAACTTCGAGTCCCACACTTGTGAGTGCTTCCGACACCGCTTCGGGCGACAGGTCGAAGTCTACATACTCTTTTAGCCACTTATAACTTATGTTCATTTCTCTGCGATAGCTTTTTTCGGGGTGCAAAGTTAATACAATTTGTTGAACTGACCAAACATCGGAGCGACTTTTTTTCACTCCGACCCCCAACTTGTCGTTATTATTGGGTAAACACATGCCGATGGAGTCAAAAATGCGATGTTTGATGCCGTATTTTTCATCAGTCACGCCGCAAGTTTATGCCACGTGCATCATACACCTTATTAATATATATAAGGGAAAGACATGTGGCAGAACTTGGCAGACACGGCTTGCCTTTCAGCGAAAAACGAAGGCATTGACGCCGACACGTCGCACCCCGTTCACAGCACCCTGTGGGAGGGGTGAAAAATGAGTGCGCACTCGCGGGGTCGAGAGTGCGCACTCACAGGCCTGAGACTGCGCACTCTCGGGGCCGCGACCGCGCACTCGCAGACGCACCAACACACAGGCATTGAAAACACACCGTCAACGGGCGTGCCAAAATGTCAGTCATCGGTGTTTGGCACGCACATTGCAATACAACCTATGGCTCGTGTCGGGCACCTGCCCACACTGGCCGTCAGCAGCAACAAAAACAAAACAAACATACACACTATGAAAGGAAACATTGGGGTTACGACCGAGAACATATTCCCCGTCATCAAAAAGTTCTTATACAGCGATCACGACATCTTCATCCGCGAGATAGTGAGCAACGCAGTGGATGCCACACAAAAACTACGCACCATAGCACAAAAGGGCGAATTGAAGGAAGACGCAGGCGACCTCACTGTACAT
>CAMVDC010000076.1 GCA_947166155.1 uncultured Prevotellaceae bacterium
GTAGGTAGACGACGAGGGCGAGGCCACGCAGTTCGAGGACATAGAGGAGGGCCTGGAGGGGGTAGAGCCTGCGGCATGCCTCGGTGAGGACTGCTACATACGTTATGATGTCGAGCCAAACGAGGGAGACGAGCACTGCCATGAGCGGCGGGAGGATGAAGGGGTTGAGGGTAGGATGGAAATAGTATTCTTGCCAAAACTCGGGTATCCACATCTGGATGCTGGCATAGAGGCATGCCACCACGCCGGTGATGGAGAGGAAAAGTGAGGGCAGGAGCATGTCGATGTGGCGGCTGTATTGCAGCAGGGAGATGCGGAACATGTGGCGATATGCCAGAAGCGCGATGCCTATTATGGCCAGTATGGTCATCCACCACACGCGGCCACGGGCCAGGCGGTCGATAAGGATGGAGATGGTGTCGTTGGGGCTGGTGGCCTGCATGAGTTGCTGCTCGGGGGTCCATCCCATCGTGGTTTGGTCGCGTGCCACTTTGACCCACACGGTGTCGGGGTCGGATGTGTTGATATCTGCCACAACTATCAAATCGCCCTTGCGCAGGATGAGGGTGTCGCCCATAGGGTCGGTATGTGGCAGGAGAATGAGTCCCGAAGGGGAGGTGACAATGAAGTTGTAGTTGAGGGTGTAGTGGTGTGATAGTCGGAAATTGAGGCTGTCGGCCTGTGAGCGTGTGAGCAGCAGGAGCGTGTCGGTGTAGAGCAATGATGTTGGTGCAGTAGTTGGCACAACGGCGGTGGTGTCGAAAGCATCGCAAGATGTATCGGCGGGCTGCGATGTGCATGCACTGAACAGGAAAAGTAATGGAAGCAACAAGCGCAACACATGCATCACACAATGGCGACAATCGAAGTCGAGATGGAGCTTGACTCCGTTTGCCAAACGCAGATAAAGCGGCGGCATAGGCTGTCGGCATTGTCCCAGGCTATATTTTATGCAATGATGGCATGTCATCAAGGGGGTGGTAGGTGAGTTTTTAAGGTCTTGAGTTTTTAAGTTTTTAAGGTCTTGAGTTTTTAAGGTCTTGAGGTCTTGAGTTTTTGAACTCCTGAGGTCTTGGGGTTTTAAGTTCTTGAGGTCTCGGGTGGAGGGCTGGATAGACGTGGCTCGGGCGGTGTGCATTGCCTCGGTTTGCCCTGCTTCATCCATAAGTATTTTCACCACTTCCCTACGCCACTCGCTGAGCCATGAGGCTGGTATGAACCAGTTCTTTGTGAAGTCGATATCGAGATTGCGCAGCCGATAGGGTGTATCGCCCAGTTTCGACAGCTGGCGCTCTATGTTTTCGCGCTGATGGGTGCGAGCCAGACTTTTATCACATATTGCATCGTAGTGTGCTTCGTGGCCGTAATCATCCGATATTGTGAGACGGAATCCCTGAGATGTCTCGCCCAATATCATGTCGGCAGGAATGGTTCGCACTGCGCTTTCGCGCTGCAGTTGATCGTCGAATCGCTTGTCGAAATTGCGGAACAGTCGCATCTTGGGCTGTAGGCCGCGTGGCATATCAAGCGGAAAGAGTCGGCCATCTACCACCTTATTTAGTCGGAAACCATGCAACTGATGCTGACGGTCGAAGAAACAGAGTCCGTCGCCATTGGCAAACTGATGCAGGCCTGCGACACTGAAGCTGTTGTTATAGACCTCCTTCACCATGCCGACCGCTTCGCCAACAGCTTTGGGGGTGTCGAGCGAGAAGATGTCGGGGGTGCGTCCATGAAGGAAATATGTGGTGAAGCCTCGGTTGAAACTTTTGTGTACATCGGGGGTGAAGAGCAACTCCACATCGCCCATCGAACTGCGGCAGAACCTGGAGTGTGAAGACGCTACGACCCTGTCGAGCTGAAGCGAGTATGCTGCTGTCACGTTCTTCACATAAGCCATATCTTTCAGCCGGCCTTCGATCTTGAACGATGTCACACCGGCATCAACCAGTTCCTGTATGTGGTCAATAAGGCATAGGTCTTTGAGCGACAGGAGGTGTTTGCCTTTCACTATGGTTTGCTCCACGGTGTGGCCGTCTTGTTTCTGTTCGGCCACGAGGTCGAACTGCATGCGGCACACCTGGGCACACTCGCCTCGGTTGGCACTGCGGCCGAAAAGGCATTCGCTCACATTGCATCGCCCACTGAGACTTACACACAGGGCACCATGTACGAAACACTCCAACTGCATGTCGGGGCAGGCTTGATGGATGGCGCGTATCTGGTCGATCGTGAGTTCGCGGGCCAGCACCACCTGACGGAACCCCATGTCGTAGAGTTGCTGCACATGCTCAGGTGTCTGATTGTCCATCTGGGTGCTTGCATGGAGGGGTATGGGTGGGAGGTCGAGCGAAAGCAGGCGCAGGTCTTGCACTATGAGCGCATCGACATTTATTTCGTAGAGTTGGCAGATGAGTTGCTGCACATCGTTCAATTCGTCATCGCGCAGCAGGGTGTTTATCGTCACATAAATCTTGGCACCGAACTGGTGTGCATATCTCACCAGCCTGCCGATATCCTCGACACTGTTGCCAGCCGCAGCACGCGCTCCGAATCGTGGAGCACCTATATACACGGCATCGGCTCCATGCTTGATGGCCTCGATGCCGATATCTGCCGTGCGCGCTGGCGACAAGAGTTCGAGTTTAGTCATGTATATCCTCTATGTTGTATGGGGTTTCTTGATATACGTAGTAGTTGAGCCAGTTGGTAAACAAGAGGTTGGCCGTAGAGCGCCACCGCACGATGGGTGGGTTGTCGGGATCGTCGTCGCGATAGTAGTTCTCGGGCATGTGTATGGGCAGGTTCTTGCTCAGGTCGCGGCGGTATTCGCCATCGAGAGTGAGCGGAGCATACTCAGAATGTCCGGTGATGAAAAAGTCGCGACCACCACGTGCCATCACGATATGTATGCCTGCCTCCTGGCTCTCCGATATGATTTTCAACTCGGGGTGAGCCTCTACAGCATCTTTAGGCAGGGTGATATGGCGGCTATGTGGCACATAGAATTCATCGTCGAAGCCACGGAAGATGGGCAACTGAGGGTCGAGCGCATGATGGCGGAACACTCCGAACACCTTCGCTGGAGTAGCCTGTTTAGGTATGCCATAGAAGTGATAAAGCCCAGCAAATGCAGCCCAACAGATGTAGAGGGTTGAGGTGACATTGCTGTGGGCCCAGTTCATCACTTCTTGCAGTTCGGTCCAATACGAAACCTCTTCGTATTCCATCTGTTCGAGTGGAGCCCCGGTGATGATGAATCCGTCGTACTTTTTGTGTCGCATGGTGTCGAAATCATGATAGAACGCTTGCATGTGCTCCACCGGTGCATTCTTCGACGTGTGACTCTTTATTTTCATAAACTCAATCTCGATCTGCAGTGGCGAGTTCGACAGGATGCGAACGAAGTCGGTCTCGGTGGTTATTTTGATTGGCATGAGATTGAGTATAGCAATGCGAAGCGGACGAATATCTTGGCCATGGGCACGGGTGGTGTCCATGACAAAGATATTCTCCTTCTTCAGCAGTTCGATGGCTGGAAGCCTATCGGGTAGGTTTAGTGGCATTTTAGGTTAATTGACAATTGATAATTGACAATTGATAATTATATACTTACAAATGGTACTTAGTGCTTACCAGATGTTCACACGCTTTTCTTTTGGTATGAACATTGGGTCGTCCTCAGTGATGTTGAAGGCCTCGTACCATGCATCGATCTGTGGCAGTGCACCGTTCACGCGCCATTCGCCGAGTGAGTGTGGGTCGGTTGTGGTGAGCTGACGTATGTTCTCTTCCGTTATGTTTTGTGCCCATACACCAGCATAGGCAAGGAAGAAGCGTTGCTCTGGCGTGAGTCCGTTGACTGTAGGCAGCGGGTTGTCTTTTGTTGCATTCTTGAATGCTGTGTATGCAATCTTCAAGCCACCGTGGTCGGCAATGTTTTCACCTTGTGTGAGTTCGCCGTTTGCCATAAGTCCTGGCAGTACCTCGATGCCGTTGAAGAAGTCGACCATAGTCTGAGTGTGTTCCTTGAAGCGCTTGTCGTCGCCTTCTGCCCACCAGTTGTTGAAGTTTCCATCTTTGTCGAACTGACTTCCTTGGTCGTCGAATCCGTGAGTCATCTCGTGTCCGATAACCACGCCGATAGCACCATAGTTGAATGCATCGTCGGCGCTCATATCAAAGAATGGATACTGCAGGATGCCTGCAGGGAAGCATATCTCGTTGGTGGTTGGGTTGTAGTATGCGTTGACTGTCTGCGGGGTCATATACCATTCTTCGTCGTCGACCGGCTTCTTGTAACGACGCTCTACTTCGTCGCGGGTTGCCCACTCCGACACGTCCTTCATCAGTTCGTAGAGTGTCTTTGATGGGTCGATAGTGAGTTTACTGTAGTCGCGCCACTTGTCGGGGTATCCGATCTTAACATGGAATGCATTTAGCTTCTCCTTTGCACGTATCTTTGTCGAGTCGCTCATCCACTCCTGTTGGTCTATACGTTCTGCCAGAGCCACTTGTAGGTTTTTCACCAGTTGCTGCATGCGTGCTTTGTTTTCGGCAGGGAAGTACTTTTTGACGTAGAGTTCGCCCACAGCTTCGCCCAGGATTCCGTTGACGGTGTTGACCGAGCGCTTCCAACGTGGTTGGATTTCCTGTCGTCCCGACATTACACGTCCGTTGAAATCGAACGACTCTGCATATACTTCATCGCCAAGTGTGCTGGCAGCGCTCGAAAGCAGGCGCCACTGCATCCAGTCTTTCAGTGCTTGCTCGCTGGTTTCGTTGAGTATTGCTATTGCTTCCTTCACTGCTTCGGGCTGACCTACAGAGAGGGAGTCGAGGTCGGTGATGAGTTGTGACTCGAAGAATTCGTCCCAGTCGAATCCGGGATAGTCGGCTTTCAAGGTTGTGAAAGCCATCTTGTGGTAGTTGCTTGCGGGGTCGCGGAGTTCCACACGGCTACGCGAACCGATTGCCATGCGGGTTTCGATGGCCATTACAGCCTCCATCTTGCGTGTTGCATCTTCATCGCTGTCGCCCACGAGGCGGAACATGTTGACGATGTGCTTGCGGTATGCATCACGAATCTTCTGCATGGCTGGGTCGTCCTTCACATAGTAGTCTTTGTTGCCCAGTGTGAGTCCACCCTGACCTATTTCCACCATGTTTTCTGTGCTGTTCATCATGTCGGCACCGATGCCACAACTGATGATGTGGCGTCCGCCTCTGAGTTGCTCTGTGTTCATGAAGCTGATGATGGCGTCACGTCCTTCGAGGTTGGCTATTGCCTGCAGGTCGGGCAGGATTGGAGCCACGCCGTCTTTGTTCTGACGGGTTGAGTCCATCATCATGGCATAGAGGTCGCCTATCTTCTGAGCCAGCGAACCCTTTTCGTTTTTGTTGGCTGCCAGTTCCTCGATGAGGGTACGAATTTGTTCACGGTTGTTTTCAGCTACGGCATCAAAGCTGCCAAAGCGTGCGTACTCGGGTTTCAGCGGGTTGTTCTTAATCCATCCACCACAAGCATACTGATAGAAGTCGGTACCGGGAGCGACAGAGTCGTTCATATTCTCCATCTTGATACCAATGCCGAGCTGTTGCTGGCATGCAGTCATTGTAAGTGCCATTGCAATTACTGATAGTTGTTTTAGTTTCATAATCTCATTTACTATTTAACCATTTACTATTTACGATTTAATTCTATTTAAGCATTTACGATTTGACAATCTATTTTTATTTACGATTTGACGATTTACTATTTACTATTTATGTACTATTTAATTATTTGGTTATTTCCTTCCGGATGGAGTCCCCCTCCTTGGGAGGGGTTAGGGGAGGTTTATTTCCATCCGGATGGCACTCCCTCCCCATAAAGGGGGAGGGCTGGGGAGAGGGTCTGCTAGTGGAGGTTTACCCCATCAGTCGTTCCCACTCGGCCATAGCGGCTTCGAGTTGTGATTGCAGCTGGGTGTATTGCTCCACGAGTTGCATATCGTTCTTTGTGGTCAGTGTCTGTTCTATCTCGGCTATCTGCTGTTCGAGTTGTGTCACCTTGTCTTCGCATGCCTTGAGTGCCTTTTCTTGCTTGGCTTTTGCCTTGGCCTCTGCTTTGGCTGCCTGCCACGATTGCTTCGACTGGCTCTGTGTTTCCGTGTCCTTCGGCTCGGTGGTTTCTGTTTTGGCTGGCGTGTGTGTCGGTTTGGGCTTTATGCTTATTGTGCTTCGCTCTATTGGCTCCACGACCTGCTGGTTGCCAAAGATGTAGATGCGGTCGACCAGTCCGTCGAGGAAGTCGCGGTCGTGGCTCACGATGATTGCCGTGCCGTCGAAGTCGTTGATTGCGTTTTTCAGCACGTCCTTCGATTGCATGTCGAGGTGGTTGGTAGGTTCGTCGAGTATGAGCAGATTGACGGGTTGGAGCAGCAGTTGTATCATAGCCAGACGGCTGCGCTCGCCGCCCGACAACACTTTCACATACTTGTCGCTTGCTTCGCCTCCGAACATGAAGGCGCCGAGCAGGTCGCGCACCTTGGTCCGCATGTCGCCCGTAGCTACACGGTCGATGGTGTCAAACACTGTGATGTCGCCGTTGAGCAGTTGTGCTTGGTTTTGTGCGAAATAGCCTATCTGCACGTTTTGTGCTATCTTCAGTTCACCATCGAACGGTATCTGTCCCATTATGCACTTCACCAGCGTCGACTTGCCTTCTCCGTTCTTGCCCATGAATGCCACCTTCTCGCCGCGGCGTATGCTGAGGTTCACATCCTTGAATATGAGGTGGTCGCCATAACTTTTACTCACGTCGGAGCAGATGACAGGCCAGTCGCCACTGCGCTGACATGGCGGAAACTTGAGCCTCAGCATCGAGGTGTCGACCTCGTCGATTTCTATCGGCACGATCTTCTCCAACTGCTTTATTCGGCTCTGCACCTGGTTCGACTTCGTGGGTTTGTAGCGGAATCGCTCGATGAAGTCCTTGATGTCGGCTATCTCTTTTTGTTGGTTCTCGTAGGCACGCAGTTGCTGCTGGCGACGTTCGTCGCGCAGGGTGACATACTGGTCGTACTTCACGCGGTAGTCGTTTATCCTGCCACATGTTATCTCGATGGTGCGTGTGGTGACGTTGTTGATGAACGCGCGGTCGTGGCTCACGAGCATCACCGCCTTGGCCGATGTCTGAATAAACTGCTCCAGCCACTGTATCGACCCTATGTCGAGGTGGTTGGTCGGCTCGTCGAGCAGCAGCAGGTCGGGGTTTTGCAGCAGTATCTTTGCCAACTCTATGCGCATACGCCATCCGCCCGAAAACTCGCTCGTGGGGCGGTCGAAGTCGTCGCGATGGAAGCCAAGTCCGGTGAGGGTCTTGTCGACCTCGGCCTTCATCTGCCATTCCTCTATGTGTGTGCCTTCGTATGCCAGTGCTGTCTCGTCGAACACGGTGCGTGTGTCGCTCACTTGCATCACCTGCGGCAGGTAGCCCACGGTCATGCCTGTTGGTCGTGCCACCACTCCGCTGGTGGGTTGTTGTTTTCCTGCAATGATTTTCAGCAGGGTCGACTTGCCTGCTCCGTTCTTTCCCACGAGGGCAATGCGGTCGCGCGGATTGACCACGAAGCACAAGTCGTTTAGCAACGGCCGTGCACTAAATTCAACACATAGATGCTCTATCGATACCATTTATTCGTTTTACATGCTTTTATCCTGCAAAGGTAATGAATAATGATGAATGATGAAAGTGAATTATGAAAAAAGTGCAGATGACGGCATTATTTTACAGGTTCTGCATCACCTTATTTGCCTGATTGAGTGCCAGACTTATGTGTGGTTGTATGTTGTCGGGCCCGATGAGGCGGTCGATGCCGTATTTGCAAAGCGAGCCTGCCACTTTGTCGTTCACACCCGAGAGTATCACCTGTATGCCTCGGTTCTGAGTGCGTTCACACAGGTTGCGCAGGTTGTTGATGCCCGTTGAGTCGATAAATGGCACTTTCCTCATGCGCAGGATTCTCACCTTGACGTTTTCGGCAGAGAATTGGTTGAGTTCCTCAAACTTGCTTGCCAGGCCGAAGAAGAATGGGCCGTTGATTTCATATACCTCCACTCCCTTCGGAATGTCGAGGTGCTCTATGTCGTCGGGGTTCACCACTTCGTCGTTTTCGGTGGCCAGCAGCGAGTCTTCTTCAATCACATTGATGCTCGAGGTCTCCATCACTCGCCTTACGAACAGGGCCACAGCCAGCACCAGGCCCACCTCGATGGCTACGGTGAGGTCGACCACCACGGTGAGGAAGAAGGTGAGCAACAACACTGCCACATCGCTCTTGTCGCCGCGCAGCAGGTACTTGAAGGTGCGCCATTCGCTCATGTTGTAGGCCACCATCACAAGTATTGCAGCCAGGCACGACAGTGGTATATACACTGCATATGGCATCAGGAACAGGTATATGGCCAGCAGCACTATGGCATGTATCACTCCGGCCACAGGCGACTTTCCGCCGTTGTTGATGTTGGTCATGGTGCGGGCAATGGCTCCGGTGGCTGGTATGCCGCCAAAGAGGGGTGTGACCACATTGGCTATACCCTGCCCTATGAGTTCGGTGTTGGAGTCGTGATGCTTGCCGGTCACACCATCGGCCACCATGGCGGCGAGCAGCGACTCGATGGCACACAGTATGGCTATAGTAAATGCAGGCGACACGAGGCTCTTGATGGTTTCGTAGTCCATCGCGGGCGCCACGGGACTTGGCATGGGGAGGCCTTCGGCCAGTTCGGGAAACTTAGTGCCGATTGTGGCCAGGTGTATGTCGGCATATCGTGCCAGGAGCACCGACGCCGCTGTGCCTACCACCAGTGCGATGAGCGAACCCGGAATCTTCTTCACAAAACGTCCCCACACCACTATGGTCAGCAGGCAGGCAAGGCTCATGATGGTTTCGTTCCAGTTTATGGTCGACAGGTTTTCGATATAAGCCGCCCACTGGGGCAAGAAGCCCGACGGTATGGTGGCCGTCAGTCCCAGGAAGTCCTTCACCTGGGTCGAGAAAATGGTGACCGCTATACCCGAGGTGAATCCCACGACTATGGGATAGGGTATGAAGCGGAATATGGCTCCCATGCGGCACAACCCCATCACGATGAGAAACACACCGGCCATGATGGTTGCGATGGTGAGTCCCTGCAATCCGTATTGCGCCACGATGCCAGCCACTATCACTATGAAAGCGCCGGTGGGTCCGCCTATCAGGAAACGGCTGCCGCCGAAAAGCGACACCAGCAATCCTGCCACGATGGCAGTGATAAGGCCTTGTTGCGGACTCACTCCGCTCGCTATACCGAAGGCAATGGCCAGCGGAAGGGCTATGATACCCACAATGATACCGGCAATGATGTCCGACGTGAGTTTCGAGCGGTTGTAGTATCCCTTCTGGAATACATGAAAAAACTTTGGTTGGAATACTGTCATAACAATCTTTTTATCTTATTTTTGTAAGTTTCTGTGTTGGTGAACGAATTCAAGAACTTAAAATCTTAAGAACTTAAAAACTCAAGAACTCAAAATCTCAAGAACTTAAAATCTCAAAACCTCAAGCCCTCACCAATTCAGCTGCAAAGTTACGCATTATTTTGCGATGAGCAATGCCGACCCACACATTAGCTTTATTTTCGCGCGCGTAGCAGGCGCCGAAAACCCATGTTTTTATACCTGCGGAAACAACACACATCGACATGCCGTTTTTTTCACGTGATTTTGCATGCGTCTGCGAGTGCGCACTCGCGACCCCGAGAGTGCGCACTCACAGGCCCGAGAGTGCGCACTCGCAGCCCCGAAAGTGCGCACTCATTTTTCACCCCCTCCACAGCTACCTGCAGGCAGGTATAGTCACCCCCCTTCTCACTCCCCCCAAAAAGGGGAGAGAAAGGGATGAAGAAGGATAGGATGGGGCTCCCCGCATAATATTTGCCCTCATCAGCACCAAATTATAAAAATAATTAGTAACTTTGTAGCCAGATTCAGCAACCAAATCATGCACGATGCAATTATGAACTATAAATTATCCGACTTCCTGCCCACCACCAAAAAGGAGGTGGAGGCACGCGGATGGGACTACATCGATGTAATCCTCTTCTCGGGCGACGCTTATGTCGACCACCCCTCGTTTGCCACTGCAGTCATTGGGCGCATCATCGAGGCCGAGGGATTCCGCGTGGCCATCGTGCCACAACCCGACTGGCACGGCGACCTGCGCGACTTCACCAAGCTGGGACGTCCCCGACTCTTCTTCGCCATATCGCCCGGGTGCATGGATTCCATGGTCAACAAATACACCGCTGCACGGCGCTTGCGATCCGAAGACGCCTACAGCCCCGACGGACGCCACGACCGCCGACCCGAATACCCCACCATCGTCTACACACAGTGTCTGCGACGCCTCTACCCCGACGCTCCCGTCGTCATCGGCGGCATCGAGGCAAGCCTGCGCCGACTCACACACTACGACTACTGGCAAGACCGGCTGCGCCCCACCATCCTCGCCGACTCCGATGCCGACCTGCTCATCTACGGCATGGGCGAGCGACCCATGCAGAGCCTCCTGCACCTCGTGGCCGACGAACTCACACGCCTCGACCTGCCACATGCCGACCGCGCCACACTCCAGTCACTGCTCATGCGGCAGCCACAACCACAAACCGTGACTCTCATACCCAACGACACCCTGGTGCCACGCACCGACGACATCGTCCTCCACTCCCACCGCGAATGTCTCGACGACCCACGCAAGCAAGCACAGAACTTCCGACACATCGAGGAGGAGTCAAACAAATACCACGCCAACCGACTCGTGCAGCAGGTCGACCACCGCACCGCCGTGGTCAACCCACCCTATCCACCCATGACCACAGCCCAGATCGACCACTCCTTCGACCTGCCCTACACCCGCCTGCCACACCCACGCTACCACGGCCACCGCATACCCGCCTACGACATGATACGCTTCTCCGTCAACCTCCATCGCGGCTGTTTCGGCGGATGCGCCTTCTGCACCATATCAGCACATCAAGGCAAGTTCATCTCCTGCCGCAGCAAGGAAAGCATACTGCGCGAAGTGGAACAAGTGACCCACATGCCCGACTTCCGCGGCTACATCACCGACCTCGGCGGACCCAGCGCCAACATGTATGGCATGCACGGCCGCAACCTCGACATCTGCCACGTGTGTAAGAAACCATCGTGCATCCACCCCACCGTGTGCCACAACCTCGACACCGACCCCTCCGCACTGCTCGACATCTACCATGCCGTCGACGCACTGCCAGGGGTGAAAAAGAGCTTCATAGGCAGCGGAGTGCGCTACGACCTCATACTCCACGACACAGGCCGCCCCCAGGTCAACGCCACAAACCTCAAGTACGCACGCGAACTCATCACACGCCACGTGAGCGGACGCCTCAAAGTAGCACCCGAACACACCAGCGACCACGTGCTGCGACTCATGCGCAAACCATCGTTCAAGCTCTTCTATCAGTTCAAAGACCTCTTCGACCGCGTCTGCCGCGAACACCACCTCAACCAGCAACTCATCCCATACTTCATAAGCAGCCACCCGGGATGCACACGCCACGACATGGCACAGCTCGCCACACTCACCCGCCAGATGGGCTACCGACTCGAGCAAGTGCAGGACTTCACACCCACCCCCATGACCGTGAGCACCGAGATGTGGTACACAGGCTTCGACCCCTACACCCTGCAACCCGTCGTCTCGGCCAAGACACCACAAGAGAAACGACAGCAAAACGAGATGTTCTTCTGGTATAAGAAGAAGAAAGGATAAAAGGCCCCCATGCAGTCAAAGCATAGAGGGGCCCCACCTCCGCATCGTCGCGACGCAGAGGCCGACAGTGCCTATAGGTCTTTACTTTCCTTAGAACAAAAAAATACTATTTATTTCGAAGGCTCCTTCTACTCCAGTTCCATCGGGTCGTACGGATGAGGGTCCGACTTAGGTGCGCCCATGAAGTTTGGGGCAGAAGGGTCGTACTCGCGAATGCCGGCAGTGAGTTGGTAGTTGCGGTTGAATGCCACCTGCAACTTCCACGTGTGTTGGCGTGTCGACTTCTTAAACTCATCTTCCGGATACTGCCAGATGGGGAACGTCCCTTTCTCGATAGCCACCGCCTCGAATGTGTAGAGATGTCGCGCGTCGCTAATCTTCAGTATAAGTCCTGGCAGGCCGCCGAACTTCCAGGGGCCACGCCGTATCGGGATGTCGGGCGCAAACCATGCCTCGTAGTCGCGACCGCGCCAGTGACATGTGGCGCGCTGGCATTTATGTTCGAGTTTGGTTTGGCTCTCAGTCGTCAGCGGATTGAGCACCCACTTTATAGGCTGCATCACCTCGGTGTAGCGTTGCGGCCACTCTTGTCCCATCGGCATCATAGCCCATTCGTCGAGCGTGTCGCCACGGAAGTAGAGTTGCGAGTATTGATATTCGCTCCATATGTCCGGCTTGCGCCCCTTCATCCACCACGAGCCGTTTGGCACACCGCTGGCTTTCGGGTTCTGCTTGTGCCACTTCACCCGCTCATCGTCGGCCTGTTCGCGAAACAGGCTGCAATACTTCATCATCCGACTGCCTATCTGCAACTGCCCGAGGTCGAGATAAGTGCTGTCGTTACTTATGTCGGTAGCACCCCATGCATAGAGTATCCGCATGTTGGCCGTGTCTATCGCCTTGCGGCGAACCACCGTACTGTGAGAGCCCGAAGCCTTGGCTCCGCTCTGCTTCTGTTGTCCGTTCATCGCAACACACAATGTTGCAAGGACAAAAACAATTGTCATTCTCTTGTTCATTGTTTTTTAAGTTTTTAAGTTCTTAGTTGAACGCAAAGTAATGAAGAAATTCGAGTTTATGTCTTGAGAAATGCGGTGCATTTGCAAGAGTATACAGAGAGGCATCCGCAGGGCTCTGCGACACTTTGCAGTGTTATGACACTCTCAA
>CAMVDC010000077.1 GCA_947166155.1 uncultured Prevotellaceae bacterium
CATACCTCAAATCATCCTCTTCGGCCCCGACGGAACCATCCTGCGTCGCGACCTTCGTGGCGAAGAAATGGTGAAAGCAGTGGAGGAAGCACTGAAGTAACAGGAGGTTTCTGCTGGTAGCAGATAAGTAAAAAATGTAAGGAGTACATGCACCGCGCATGTACTCCTTTTTCTGTGTGGTTAATACTAACCGTATGCTTTAGTAATCAGAGCGCCCCTGCGCTCCCAGCTTGTCTATTCGACATACACTTTGCTGCCATCCTCATGCAGGTAGGTGCCGTGTGTCGGCGCCTCGGTCTTTATGCCCGACGGGGTATACCATGCATCGCGGGTGTGGCGGGGTTGTGTGCCGATGCTTGTTATGCTGGTCGGTTGGCTGGAGTGGGTGAAGCGGTAGAGGCGGAAGTTGTCGACTTTGAACCATGTCTCGGCCGGTGCTTCGTCGGTTGCCACACCGATGGTGACGGGCTGTTTGTCGGTCATGAGTTGGAAGTCGACGCTGATGGTTTGCATTGGTGTGTCGTCGCTTGTACCCACGCTGGTCACTTGTTGGCACAGGTATCCACGCTGGTCGTCGGCAAACACACACTGGTTTGCGGCCCGCTTTGCGTTGTCGCGGTTTGATGCGTGGATGTCGACAGTGAGGTGGTATTTGCCGGCAGGCAGGTCGTCGACGGTTTGTGATATGATGGCCGACATGGAACTGGCGTCCCACACGCCAAACAGGTGGCGTCCGTCGGTGGGCTGGGGGTCGCCGGTGGCGCCGGGCTCGACGGCATTCACTCCCCACCATGCGGTGTTGGCATTCACACTCCATCCTTTTGGTGCTACTTTCGTGAGGCTATGTCCGTCGGCTTCGAAGCTGGGATTTACGATGTGGTTGGTACATTCTTCTTTGTCGGGTGGTGCTACGACGGTGGTCTTAAGTTTTACGCTGACAGCCTTGCCGGTATAGTCCACAGTGGCATCAAATTGGGTGGCGTGTTGGTCGCCCGTTCCGCCGTCGGGGCTGACTACCACGATGTTGAACTTACGTTTTGCGAGCATGCCGTCGTATTTGCCACGACGCTCGCCGATGGTCAGGGTGCCGCTCTGCTGGTTCCATGTCATCGGTATTTCGGTGTATTGGCCTTGCTCGTATTCATATCCGTCGAATGCATCTTCGTACAGGGTGAACTGTCCGTCGGCTCCCGGGTATATTCTGATTTCGAGGTTGTCCCATGTTTTCTGACTGCTGTATTCCACTTCGGGTCCCCATGGCATGATGGTGCCGGCGGGTATGTAGAGTGGGATGATGTCGGCAGGTGTGGTCTTGAATATGGTTTGTCCGCCTTTGTGTGTATATCCTGTCCAGAAGTCAATCCATGGTGCCGATGCTTGTGGCAGGTATACGTTGCGTCCCTGCACACCGTCTTCCACAACCGGAGCTACGAGTATCGATTGGCCGAACATGTATTGGTCGGTCACGTCGTAGGTCTGTGTGTCGGCAGGGAAGGCTATTGGCAGTGCCTGCATGAAGGTCCTGGCATCGGTCCTCACCTGATGGGCGGTGCTGTAGAGGTATGGCAGCATGCTGTATCGCATTTTGATGTAGCGCACGATGTTGTCGTATTCACCACGGTTGTCGCCCTTTGAGCCGAATTGCCAGGGTTCGCGTGGGGTGTCGGTGCCGTGGAATCGCAGCATGGGTGTGAATACCGAGAACTGTGTCCAGCGGGTGTAGAGTCGGCGCCATGCAGGGTCGTTCACTCCCTTGTATGTGCCGGTGAAGAATCCGCCGGTGTCGCTGTTCCAGTATGGCAGTCCCGACTCCGACAGGTTGCATGCCGCTGCTATCTGGTTTTTCAGGGTGGCCCATGATGATGTGATATCTGCACTCCACACGTAGGCTCCGGTGCGTTGCATGCCCACATATCCCGAGCGTGTCATGATGCTCACTCGTTTCCCGCTCAGCGATGGTTCGGCGCGGTGGTGCTGAGCTACGCCCTGCACGGTGGCAAGTGGGAATACGTTGCGCAGCGAGCGCCATGTCTGGCCCTTGAGTGCCACGTTGTCAAGGTCGGCAGCGCCGCCAAAGAAGTCGGGCTCGGTGGAGTCCATCCAGTAGGCATCGATGCCTTTGCTCACTACTCCGTCGAGGAGGTAGCGCCAGTAAATGTCGCGTGCCTCGGCGCTGTAGGGGTTGTAGGGCTTCACGCCGGCTCCCGTAGGCCATGTCTCGGCGGTGAAGAGCAGCCCCTTTTGTTTCAGTTCGGCAAACGGACGTGTCTGTGGGCCGAAGCTTGCCCAGATGCTTATCATGAGTTTGGCGTTTTGCGAGTGTACGAAGTCAATCATTTCCTGATAGTTCGTGTAGCTGGGGTTGAGGAACTCCATGGCATTCCAGTGGGCGTTGTCGCCCCAGTACTGCCAGTCCTGCACTATGCAGTCGAGGGGTATGTGGAGCTGGCGGTATTTCTTTACCACGTCCATCACTTCGCCGGTGCTGGCATAGCGTTCCTTGCTTTGGTAGAGTCCGAAGTTCCACAGCGGTGGCAGTTCGGTCTGTCCTGTCAGGTTTCGCAGCGAGCGTTGCACCTCGTGGCTGTTAGCAGCGGCCAGGATGTAGTAGTCGATGCATCGCCCTGTGGATCGGAAGAAGGTCTCCTGGCTCAGGTCGTTGAATGTGGTTGGCGAGTAGTTGTCCCAATACAGGCCGTAGTTTTTCGACGAGAGGAAATAAGGTATGCTGATGCTTCGGTTCTCCTGTTCGAGTTTCACCACGGTGCCGCGGCGGTCGAGGTGCCCGTCTTGCAGTTGCCCCATGCCGTAGATGCGCTCGTCGGTGTCGAGGTGGAAGTATTGCGACAGGGTGTAGCTGTCGAAGGGTCCGTCGGTGGTGGCGATGAATCGGTGTCGCACTTCGCTGATAAGTTCCTTGCCGTCGTGGTCGTAGAATGTGGCAGTGCCACGGCTTGGTGTGTATTCCACCTTCAGTTTCCCCGTCTGCATGGTCACACGGTCGTCGGCTTGGGTGGTGACGATGTTGGTCGAGGCATCGGCAGTGGCTACGATAGCCCAGCTGTCGCGTTCCATGTCGGTGGTGCTGAATGCCTTCGACACGCGTACCGTGCTGTCGTTGAAGAATGTGATGCGGATGTATTGGTTGTCAAACCGTGCCATGAGGCCGTCGTTCCTCACTTCGTAGCTCGATGTGTGGGTGCCTTCGTCGGTGTCGGTCTTTTTGCGTGCTTCGCG
This sequence comes from uncultured Prevotellaceae bacterium, assembly GCA_947166155.1. Taxonomy (GTDB): domain Bacteria; phylum Bacteroidota; class Bacteroidia; order Bacteroidales; family Bacteroidaceae; genus Colivivens. The sequence continues at coordinate 3,238 of CAMVDC010000077.1, forward strand.
ATATAGGTTGTAGGCTTTTGCATATTCTTCTTCACCTATATTGTCGGTGTTGCTCTTTAGCTGTGGATTGAGTTTCAGTGTCTTAGCCTTGATGGCAGTGGTGAGGCTCTTGGCGTTGAATCCCAGTCGGGTCATGAGGCTTGGATGCTTGGCTGCCACTTCGAACGGTGCGTAATATCCCAGGTCGGTTATTACTCCTGGCTTCGTTTGGTCGGCGGCGGTCATGCCCATGGCGTTGATAAAACTTGCCCCATACGAACTGATGTTTATCTGCTGCCGGCTGAAGTCGAAGTTGCGGTTTACTCGACTGTTGGTCAGTAGGTTCCAAACGATTACGGCCTGATTGCCGTCGGTCATGCGCATGTCGGCCGGCGTCTCGCTCGCGTTGGCGCCGTTGAGCCACCACACGTAGCTGTCGGTCGCTCCTGTCGAGAGGTTTTCGCCGCTGACTACCAGCATCGTTTCGTCGGGGTCGATATAGTATTCGTCGTCCATGCCTGTGGCCATTTTCAGTGCCACGTTGTTCTTTCCCTTGGCTGCTATGCCTATGGTGTTGGTTGTGGCATCATAGGTGAAAGCCGACTGCGGAGCCCGGTTGTCGTCGGTCGATACGTAGTCGCGGCAGTTGAACGAGTAATGTTGCTGGCCCCATGCTGTGGTCGAGGCTGTGCTCATAATGATGATGAGCATCAATGTACTTAGCTGTTTCATAGTGAGTAGAGTTGCTTATTTTTTGCGTTGCAAATATACGTCATTTCGCTGAAATCACCAAAAATATAGCATCACATTCTGCATATAAGGGTTGAAAACACAAGAAAAATAGGAGCCCAAATGCTTCGTTTTGCATAGTCGGCATTCCACAATTTTCTATTCGCTGAAATGTGGGCCGGCCGACCCATGTGCCGACCCGCCTACAGATACCTGTGGAGGGGGTGAAAAATGAGTGCGCACTTTCGGGGTCGCGAGTGCGCACTCACAGGCCCGAGACTGCGCACTCTCAGCCCTGCGAGTGCGCACTCGCAGACGCATGCAAATACAGCCACCAGCCGAAGGGGTGAAAAACGCACCCGAAAAACCGATGGCCGGCACTCATTTTTTATATACGCGACATGCGCGCGCGTGACAATCGCCGACTTTAAACCCCGATAATCGCAATGTGGCGGTCACTTTTCCGCTTTCAAATTTTGATTAACGGGAAAAACGACGTATCTTTGCAGCGTTATTCCGCTGCAAAGATACGGTTCATTTCGTTTTGGGCAGGATGAAACGCGGGCGGCATGCACAATAAACGACGGCATGCCTGCGTTAATGTAAAGAAGAGAATATACTCAAACAACAGAAATCAATCATGCTTGACTACGTAAACGGACGAATCGACGACCTGACACCAGCCACAGCCACCATCGACTGCGGCGGCATCGGGTTTATGCTCAACATATCGCTCGGAACCTTTTCGGCCATTCAGGGCAAAGGCGAGGCGCGACTCTATATCTACGAATCGATACGCGAAGATGCCTGGACACTCTATGGCTTTGCCACGAAGGCCGAACGCTCGCTGTTCCTCATGCTCACCAGTGTGTCGGGGGTGGGAGGCGGCACGGCCAGGATGGTGCTCTCGTCGTTCTCGGTGGCCGAGATTGCCAATATCATAACCGACGGCAACGACCGCCTGCTCGCCACGGTGAAGGGACTGGGCAAGAAGACGGCTCAGAAAATAATACTCGAACTGCGCGACAAGGTGCAGGCACTGGGCATCGAGCCACAGGCCACGGGCGGCGAATCGGCTGCCACGGCCACATTCAACAAAGAGGTGCACGACGAGGCCGTCGAGGCCCTCAAGATGCTGGGATTCCCACCGGCACCGACAAGCAAGGTGGTGAAAGCCATACTGGCCGACGAGCCTGATGCTAAGGTAGAGAGAGTGATCAAACTGGCACTGAAGAGCCTCTGAGTAATTGATAACTGATAATCGACAATTGACAATGAGTCATACGGATGGTTCTCGAAGGACTGAGAGGGTCCATCGGAAATATGGTAGAGGTATGTGGTTGCTGCTTGTGGCAGCAGCCATGTGCTTTGCTGTCCCTATGGCTGCGGGATACAATCCAGATGGTCTCCCCATAGAGGGGGAGATGTCCGAAGGACAGAGAGGGTCCGGTCAAATTCCTATCGACACCGTGCCTCGTGTCAAGGTGAAGAAAACCGACTACCCGACACAAAACCATCCCGACGAGACGACTTTCGACCTGGCCGACCCCGAAAACCTGAAACACGACGAGGGCGAATACGACGAGAAAAACGGCGTGTATCGGGTGGGCACGAAACTGGGCGACCACTACCTGAGTGCTCCCCTCATCATGACCCCCGAGGAGTATTTCAACCACAACTCGCGCCGATACCTCAACCAATACTTCCGCCAACGCAACGACTCGCTGTTCCAACACAAGGGGCAGGAGAAATTCGACTTCACCGACATGCACTTCGACCTCGGACCGGCCGAGAAGATTTTCGGTCCTGGCGGTGTGAGGATACAAACCAACGGAAGCGCCGAACTGAAACTGGGATATAACTACAAGTATACCGACAACCCGTCGCTGTCGGAACGCAACCGCAAGGTGACCAGCTTCGACTTCGACGAAAAGGTGGAACTGAACGTCAACGCCAAGATCGGCGACAAGATGTCGTTCAACTTAGGCTACAACACCGAGGCATCGTTCAACTTCGACTCCAAAAACCTGAAACTGGCATACGAAGGCAAGGAGGACGAGATAGTGAAACTGCTCGAGGCGGGTAATGTGAGTTTCCCGTCGAACAACTCGCTCGTGCGAGGTGCACAGCAACTGTTCGGTATTCGCACCGACCTGCAATTCGGAAAACTGAACCTCCAGACGGTCATATCACAAAAGAAGACCAAATCGCAGACAGTGAGCTCGCGAGGGGGTGCTCAGCTCAGCACATTCGAAATCGAAGCCTACAACTACGAGGAGAACCGACACTTCTTCCTCTCGCAGTATTTCCGCGACACCTACGACCGCGCCTGTGCCACACTGCCCACCATCACATCGGGAGTGACCATCAACCGCATCGAGGTGTGGGAAACCAACACATCGGGAGCTACACAAAACACACGCGACATAGTGGGATTCGTGGACCTCGCCGAACGCTCGAAGATAGGCAACACTATGTGGCAAGGAGTGGGGCAGGCTGTGCCCCAAAACTCGGCCAACAACCTCTATAGCACCATCGTGGGCTCGTATACCGGAGCACGCAATGTGGACCAGGTGGCAGGGGTGCTCGACCAAATCATGACCGGAGGCGTAGACTACGAAAAGGTGGAGAACGCGCGCCTGCTCAACTCGTCGGAATACACCGTAAACAAACACTTAGGCTACATATCGCTCACCACCACACTGCAGCCCAACAGTGTGCTTGCCGTGGCATACGAATACACCTATGGCGGACAAACATATCAGGTGGGCGAATTCTCGTCCGACATCAAGGACAACGACCAGGCGCTCTACGTCAAACTGCTGAAAAACACCAACAACTCGCCACGCATGGCAAACTGGGACCTCATGATGAAAAACGTCTACTACATAGGCTCCACATCCATTCAGCGCGACCGTTTCCGCCTCGACGTGAAATACTTGAGCGACACCACGGGCGTGTCGATGAACTACATACCCGAGAACGCATTCAAGCAGACCACCATACTCAAGATGATGAACCTCGACCGACTCGACGACAACCAAAAGACCAACCCCAACGGACGGTTCGACTACATCGAGGGTTACACCGTGATATCCAAGCAGGGACAAATCATCTTCCCCGTGGCTGAGCCTTTCGGCAACTGGCTGCGCACCAAGCTGGCCGACGATGTGCTGGCCGACCGCTATTGCTACGACGAACTCTACGACTCGACCAAGACCGTGGCAAAGCAGATTGCAGAGAAAAACAAATTCACACTCGAGGGCGAATACAAATCGACATCAGGAACCGAGATAGACCTCGGAGCTATGTATATACCACGTGGTTCGGTAGTTGTGACGGCAGGCGGAGTGGTACTGACCGAAGGTACCGACTATGAAGTGGATTACACACAAGGATATGTGCGCATCATAAACCAAAGCATCATCGATGCCGGTACCGACGTCAAGGCAAGCGTGGAAAGCATGTCCGATTGGGCCATGGTGCGAAAAACAATGTTAGGAATAAACTGGACCTACGAATTCACCAAGAACTTCCAACTCAGCGGTACATACATGAGGGTGAGCGAGAAACCACAAACCACCAAGGTGGCAATGGGTGCCGAACCGCTCAACAACACAGTGTGGGGCGTGGGAGTAAACTGGAAGCAGCAGAGCCAGTGGCTTACCAACATGATCGACAAACTGCCGCTTATCGATGCCGTACAACCCTCGAGCATCAACTTCAACGGCGAATTCGCACAACTCATTGCTGGCAAGGCAAAGAACGTGCAGGGCGGAGCATCATACCTCGACGACTTTGAAGACACCAAACGCAAGACCGACATAAGCACACCGAGCGCATGGATGATAAGTTCTACACCATCAACCATGCAATATGGCAACATGGCCAACGATGTGCGCTATGGATACAACCGTGCACGACTGGCATGGTACAACATCGACCCATTGTTCACACGACGCAGCTCGTCGCTCACACCGGGGCACATCAAGAACGACCTCGATCAACTCTCAAACCACTACATGCGTGAAGTATATGTGCGCGAAGTATATCCCAACAAGGATGTGAACCAGGGTGAAGCCAACACACTGCCCATCCTCAACCTGGCATACTACCCAAGCGAACGCGGACCATACAACCTCGACCCCGACCTCGACCAGAACGGCCGCCTCAACGACCCACGCAAACGATGGGGAGGCATGATGCGCAAGATTGACAACAGCAACGTCGACTTCGAAGCCTCCAACGTGCAGTATATAGAGTTCTGGCTACTCGACCCATTCATCTACTCGAGTCAGCGGGCCGACGGACGCCGATATGGTGGCGACTTCTACATCAACCTCGGCGATGTGAGCGAAGATGTGCTCAAGGACGGAAAGAAATACTACGAGAGTGGAATGTCGGTGAGCGGAGCTTCGACCTACAGCGAGACGGCATGGGGACGTGTGCCAAACGAGAAGAGTGTGGTCTATTCATTCTCGACCGAAAGCGGTGCACGACAGAAGCAGGACGTGGGACTCAACGGACTCACTTCGTCCGAGGAGCGCTCGTTTGGCATATATGCCGACTACCTCAATGCCTTGAAGGGCAAGGTGAGCGATGCCGTTTACGACTCGATATCCAACGACCCTGCCGGCGACGACTACCACTATTTCCGCGGTACCGACTTCGACCAGCAGCGCGCCGACATACTTACACGCTATAAACTCATCAACAACCCCGAAGGCAACTCGCCCAACTCGAGCGAGAGCGGTGAGTCGTATAGCACTGCATACAAGACCACGCCCGATGTGGAAGATATCAACCAGGACTACACCATGAACGAGTATGAAAACTACTTCCAATACAAGATAAGCATCCGACCCGAGGACATGGTGATAGGCCGAAACTATATCGTCGACGAGCGAAAGACCACGGTAAAACTGCGCAACGGAAAAACCGAGGACGCCACATGGTATCAGTTCCGCATTCCGGTCGACGAATATCAAACCAAGGTGGGAAGCATAAGCGACATGAGCAGTGTGAGGTTCATACGTATGTACCTCACCGACTTCGAAGAGCCAATCATCATGCGTTTCGCATCGCTCGACCTCGTGCAGGGCGAGTGGCGTAGCTATACCAAGACCCTGTTCACAGGCAATACACCAAGTGTGAGCGGAACGGTGAGGACTGCAGCGGTCAACATCGAGGAAAACAACGATAAAGTTCCTGTCAACTATGTTCTGCCTCCAGGCGTGACACGTGTGATTGACCCCGACCAGCCACAACTCACACAAGCCAACGAGCAGGCACTCGCCATCACGGTCGAGGATCTTGCCCCAGGCGATGCAAGAGCCGTGTATAAGAACATGACGCAAGATCTGAGAAAATACAAGCACCTGCAGATGTTCATACATGCCAATGCTCTTGAAAACGACAACCAACTGCAAGACAACCAGATGAGCGTGTTCATACGTTTGGGAAGCGACTATAAGAGTAACTACTACGAATACGAGATACCGCTCACACTTACCCAGCCCGGTCATTACGACACATACACTCTGACCGGTTGCCAGGCAGTATGGCCGGAATCCAACATGCTCGATATCGACTTCGATATATTCACCAATCTGAAGCACGACCGCAATGTGGCAAAAGCAAACGGAGAGGCATCATATACCGAACTGTATTACAACTACGACCCCGCACATCCCAACAACAAAGTGAGCGTGATGGGTAACCCGTCGCTTGGCGAGGTGAAGACCATGATGATTGGTGTGAGAAACAACGGACGTCAGACCAATTCGGTCGAGGTGTGGGTAAACGAATTGCGACTGCAAGACTATGTCAACGAAGGTGGATATGCTGCTCAAGGCAACCTCAGCCTGCAGTTGTCGGACCTCGGAAATATCAACATGAACGGCCACCTCGAGACTGCCGGATATGGCGGTTTGGAGGAAAGCCTGGCATCGCGACGCGACGACAACCTCTACGAGTGGAGCATCACCACCAGCTTCGACATCGGAAAGTTCTTCCCCGAGAACTGGCGCATGAACCTCCCATTCTACTATTCTTATTCATGGCAGAAGATATCGCCCAAGTACAATCCATTCGATACCGACATGCTGCTCAAGGATGCACTCGACGAATGTGAGACACCGGCCGAGCGCGATTCGCTCAGCAGCTTGACCGAGACGATTGTGAAGAGCAAGAACTTCTCGCTCTCGAACTGGAAGTCGACCTACACGAGCAAGACCCCGATGCCCTACGACCCATCAAACTTTGCATTCAGCTATTCGTATAGCCAACGATACAAGACGGGCGAGACAACCGTATACGAAAACGAAGAAAACTGGAAGTTCAACATGAGCTACCAGTATGCACCTAAGTATAAGACGTGGGAACCCTTCAAGAACCTGAAGGGAAAGTCGAAGTGGCTTGACATATTGAAGGCACAAAACCTCAACTACCTGCCGCAGAACATAAGTTTCAATACCGACATCACGCGCAACTACTATGAATTCCAGCAGCGCGATATCGATGGAGGCACCCAACTGCCGCTCACTTTCTCGGAGCAGTTCCTCTGGAACCGTCAGTTCACCCTCAGTTGGGACATTTTCAAGGCATTGAAGATGCAATACACGTCGGCTACTAACGCTGAGATTGAGGAACCATATACGGTCATCAACAAGAGCCTGTATCCCGATGCCTACGAGGCATGGAAGGACTCTGTGAAGCACAGCATAGCATCGTTCGGACGTCCGCTGCGATATGCTTCTACGTTCAATGCGTCGTATAAAGTTCCGCTCGACAAGATACCGGCACTCGACTGGATTGGCCTCGATGGTAGCTACAACAATACCTACGGATGGAATCGAGGTACTGAACTGGAGGATGGCACTTCGCTCGGACATACTGCAACCACATCGCGCAAGATTAACATCAACGGACAGATTCGCCTCGAGAACCTGTATAAGAAGTCGAAGTTCCTCGAGAAGGCTTATGAGCGATTCAGTGGCAACAGCAGTCAGACCCCTGCCGCCAGGAAGACTACGGCATCAGTGTCGAAGAAGGTGACCACCAACAACACGCAGAACAAGGGCGAAGCCGGTAGTGAGGATGGCAATGCTGGGAATGCCAACCAAGGTGGAAAGCAGTCGAACAAGAAGAATTTCACGAGTGAAGTGAAGCTCAACGACTCTACGTATACCGAGGTGAAGCACGGACAGAACTCGAAACGAATCGAGGTTCGCGCCACTGCTAATGGCAAGACCTACAAACTGAAGTACAAGAAGGTGGACGAGAATACCATACGTGTGCAGAATCTCGACACCATACCAGTGAAAATCTCGGTTGCTGCCAAAGAGCCTCTCGACCAAAAGATATGGTACAAGACTGCGCAGGTGCTGGCTCGCGGACTTATGATGGTGCGAAACATAACCTTCTCCTATCGCAACGACTATGCAATGACACTGCCAGGCCTTCGCAATGAGATAGGCGACGCATTTGGCCAGAAGTCGGTCAATGGTGTCCTCTCGCCGGGCCTCGACTTTGCTTTCGGTGCAATAGGCGACAGTTTCGTCGACAAGGCGTCGCGCAACGGATGGCTCATGCAAAACGACTCGAACGTAACCACCCCTGTAACCACCAACGGCACCGAGGACCTGCAGGTGAAGGTGACACTCGAACCGCTTCGCGACTTGAAGATCGACCTCAATGCATCGCGCAATGTGATTAAGTCGAAAAGCATACAGTTTATGTATGCAGGCATGCCGACCACCCAGAGCGGAAGCTTCAAGATGACGGTCATCACTGCCAAGTCGGCATTTGCCAGCAACGGCAACATCAACAACAACTACAACTCCAAACCGTTCAACGACTTTATGAAGAACATATCGATCATACGTGAACGAATGGAGCAGCGATATGCCACTTCTACCTATCCCATTGGTACCGGAGCCGCCTTTGAAGGCAAGCCCTACGACCCCGCCAACGGTGGTGTCGACCAGTATTCGGCCGATGTGCTTATTCCCGCCTTCCTCGCTGCATACACCGGCAAGGATGCATCGCGCAGCAGCCTCAGCATATTCCCATCGCTCTTGCGCATGATGCCCAACTGGAGCCTCACATACAACGGCCTCACCAAGCTCAACTGGTTTGCCGACCGCTTCAAGAGTTTCAACGTCAACCATGCATATTCAAGTGTGTATGCTGTCGGTGCCTACAACTCATACACCAACTATATGGGATACGTGAACGATATGGGATTCATACTCGACGTCACATCGGGCAACCCAATCCCAAGCAGCATGTACAACATCAGCACCGTGTCGATCACCGAGTCGTTCTCGCCACTCATCGGTATCGACATGACATTCAACAACGACCTGACGGCCAAACTCGAGTATCGCAAGAGCCGTGCACTGACACTGAGTCTCACATCGGTGGCCCTGACCGAAAACTATTCCAACGATATCGTCTTTGGATTCGGATACAAGTTGAAGGACCTCAACTTGTTTGGAGCCAAGCGCATACAGTCGGGCGAGCCAAAGAAAAAGAAATCAAGCAAGAAGAGCGACGACGCCCAGGCACAGCAAAACAACAACCGCACCACCAACAACAACCGACTGGTGGGTGGAGTAAGTCACGACCTCAACCTGCGTTTCGACTTCTCTTATCGCTTGCAGAATGCCCTCAACCGCAACATACAGACACAGGTGACGACTGCCACCAACGGTAGCACTGCATATAAGGTATCGGTAAAGGCCGACTACACATTCAGCACACGTCTGACCCTGACCGGATTCCTCGACTGGCAGAAGAACATACCACTGGTTTCCACCAGTTCCTACCCGACTACCACAGCCGACTTCGGAATAAGCATGCAGTTCAAGCTGACGCGATAAATCATTTGTTCCTGCGGCTGAAACTCATGATTCACCCCGCAGATACAAACAGTCCGAAGCGCACGTACCGACAGTCCGAAGCACATGTACCGACAGTCCGAAGCACATGTACCGACAGTCCGAAGCGCGTGTACTGACAGTCCGAAGCGCATGTACTGACAGTCCGAA
>CAMVDC010000078.1 GCA_947166155.1 uncultured Prevotellaceae bacterium
TGCGAACGATTGCGCAGGCGTCTGTGAATGGTGAAAAAGGTTGTTGTGAGCGGTCACGCAGACGTGTGTGAGCGGTCGCGTTGACGTGTGTGAGCGGTCGTGTTGACGTCTGTGAGCGGTCGCGTTGACGTCTGTGAGCGGTCGTGTTGATATGAAAGAGCGGTCGCACTGACGTCATTGAGGGGTGCACAGGGTGTGTGTCCTTTTTTCTAATAACTTACTTGGCATTCTATTCCACGCTCGCGCACCATTGATGCTATGTGGTCGAGTTGCTGGTGGGTTGCTTTGCGCAGGGTTGAGATCGGGGTTTCGCGGTCGATGGTGTATATCATCACTTCGCGTGGAGCTATGTTCTGCACTGCTTCGAGCCATGGTAGTACGTATGCATCGGTGGTGTTGTCGACATCGTGGTCGCCCATGGTGCCTTGCATGAACATGGTTTGGATGATGCATTGCTTGCCAAATCGTTGCATGGCTTCTACTATCTTGCTCACATCATAGGTGGCTGATACGGGGCGGTCGACGATGCTGATGTATTGGGGGTTGACGGTGTCGAGTTTTAATATGTTGTTGTCTACGCGCGAGAGTGCATCGAACACCTCGGGGCGTACTATCTGGGTTGCATTGGTCAGTACGCTCACTTTGGCTTTTGGGAAGAACTCGTCGCGCAGTGCCAGCACATCGTCGACGATATGTCTGAAGTCGGGATGCAGTGTTGGCTCGCCGTTTCCTGCAAATGTGAGCACATCGGGTGGTGTGCCTTCATCGCGCATGGTGATGAGGCGTTGCCTGAGTGCTTGGCTCACTTGGTTGCGTGATGGCATTGGTTGGTGTGCCACTCGTTGGCGGTTTGTTCCGCATTCACAATATATGCAGTCGAAGGAACAGCACTTTCCGTCGCTCGGCAAGAGGTTGATGCCAAGCGATATGCCCAACCTGCGGCTGTGGATGGGTCCGAATATGGGTGATGAATATAGTGTTGTCATAACGGCTGCAAAGTTAGTAAAAAAAATGCATCGTTATACTCCTGCGTGTTCATAAATACATTGTTTCGTCGTTTTTTATGCTTGTAACGTCACTTTTCTTGCAATATGTTTCAGTCATTCAATCAAAAATTCGTAACTTTGTACCCAAATATGGCTGCAAACAGCCACTGACAAGTATATAAAAAGGAAAACAGGAAAATGGATAAATTAAGTTATGCACTGGGTCTGGGCATCGGTCAGCAACTCCGTCAGATGGGGCTGAAGGGTGTGCTTGCCATCGATGATTTTGCACAGTCGATAACCGATGTGCTTGAGGGTAATGACTTGAAAGTGAGCAATAGTGAAGCACAGAAGATAGTACAGACATACTTTGCCGAGCAGGAGGCACGCATGAACGAGGAGCGTGCGAAGCGTGGCAAGGCAGAGGTGGAGCGTGGACGTGTGTTCCTCGAGAACAACGGCAAGCGCGATGGAGTGGTGACGACCAAGAGCGGCCTGCAGTATGAAGTGCTGAGCGAAGGCAGCGGACGCCATCCGAAGGCTACCGACAAGGTGCAGTGCCACTACGAAGGGCGCCTGATCGACGACACGGTGTTCGACAGTTCATACCGCCGTGGCGAACCTGCCGTCTTTGGCCTCAACCAGGTGATAGCCGGTTGGACCGAGGGCCTGCAACTCATGGGCGAGGGTGCAAAGTATAGGTTCTACATACCATACCTGCTGGGATATGGAGAAAACGGAGCCGGCGAGATGATACCGCCATACGCCACTCTGGTGTTCGACGTGGAACTGCTCAAAGTGCTTTAAGACATACACATACGTAGAAGAACAAGCAAACTCATTAATACTAAAAAACAAGTAAACTCATGAAAAAACTAATGTTGGCAGCAACATGCATTGCTGCAATCGTGTGCACATCATGCACAAACACTAACGTGAAAGCAGAGTTGAAGGACAATGTCGATTCACTCACCAACTTCCTCGGAATAGCTCAGGCCAATGGTCTGAAGTCGTATATGCAGTATCAGCTGCAGGTCGACTCGACATATCAGGACGAGTTTATCCGCGGTATGATCGAAGGCGCAACATCGAAGGATGACCCCAAGCAGACTGCCTATATGAAGGGTATCGAAGTAGGTAAGCAGGTGAAGGACATGGCCGACAACCTTTCAAGCGAAGTATACAAGAACGACTCGACCAAGAAGGTGCCAGTGAAGAACCTGCTCGCAGGTATCATCTCAGGACTTAAGGGCGAAGCCACGATGACAGCCGACAGCGCTTACAGCGAGTTCCAGAAGCTCCTCACCCCAATCCAGGACGCTAACACCCTTGCTCAATGGGCCGACAACAAGAAGGCTAACGAAGAATTCCTTGCTGAAAACGCAAAGAAGGAAGGCGTAACAGTGCTGCCTTCAGGTGTGCAATACAAGGTGCTCGAACCAGGCAACGGCGTACTTCCTGCCGACACAGCCAAGGTGAAATGCCACTATGAAGGACGCCTCATCGACGGTACCGTATTCGACAGCTCATACAAGCGCGAAGAACCATTCGAGGTAGACCTTGCAATGCCACGCGTAATAGCAGGATGGGTAGAAGTACTCAAGCTCATGCCAGCAGGCAGCAAGTGGGAGGTTTACATACCACAGGAAATGGGTTACGGCAAGCAAGACATGGGCGACATCAAGCCATACTCTACACTCATATTCACAATCGAGACACTCAAGTAAATGAAACATATCATTACGACACTTTGTGCAGCTATGGTCGCTATGGCCGCAGCTGCACAAACTGTAGATGGAGGCAACACCACAGTCAACACCACACCTACAGCCAAGCAACTGAAAGCACAGAAGGCAGCCGACCTCAAAGCATTCAAGGCTAAGCAAAAGGCTGAACTTAAACAGTTTATCGAAAGGCAAAACAACCCGCAGCTCGCCACACAACCCATGGAAGTCGTAAAACCGACACTGACCAGCGACGCCGACACACTTGCCTACCTCTTCGGCAGCTTTCAGGCCAACGGACTCAAGCCATTCCTCAAAGGTCAGCATGATGTAGACACCATAGGCTGCATGAACGACTTCTATCAAGGACTCATGGAGCGAGTAGGGACCGACGATACTGACCCACAGAAACATGCACACATGGTGGGAACACAGATTGGCGACAGAATAAAAAACCTGGCAGCCAACCTTACCAAAGACTACTATGCAGGAACATCGACTGCTACCATCTCGCCAGTAATCGTGGCAAATGCAATCATCGCTTCGCTCACCGGCAAAAACGAATACACAATAACAGAGGCACAACAACTGTTCTCTGCCGCCATGGAGCAACGTAAAACCATCAATGCCCAGTTGCTGAGCAAACCAGGCAATGACTTCCTTGCCGAAAACGCCAAGAAGCCAGGAGTTGTCACTACGGCTTCGGGTCTGCAATACAAGGTGCTGACCATGGGTGAAGGACCAAAACCCACAGCCTCTCAGCACGTCACCGTCAACTATGCCGGGCGCCTCATCGATGGCACAGAGTTCGACAGTTCGTATAAGCGTGGGCAGCCTACAACATTTGGCGTGAAAGACGTGATAGCCGGATGGACTGAAGTGCTCCAGCTTATGCCCGTAGGCAGCAAGTGGGAAGTCTATATCCCTCAACAACTGGGATATGGCGACCGCGATAACGGCACCATTCCACCATATTCAACGCTGATCTTCACCATCGAGTTGCTAAGTGCGGAATGATGCTCCACACTCCTCTAGTCGGTCAAGACAAACTCACAAGTACCGACTTATCAGCGCACCTGCAGCATCACGATTGCAGGTGCGCTTCTATCTAACAAAACAACACGCCATGCGCACTCTGTAATACAATGTGGTGCGCATGGCGTGTGTTGATAAATGAAGTTTGATGCCCTGAGGGTAGAGTGCCTGTCAGGATTCAGTAATACGTCTGTACTCAGCGAGTATAGCGTCGGCAGCAGCTTGCATCTCGTCGGCAGTGAACGACTGCTTTGGGTTGGCAAAGTTCATGTCGCGCTCAGACTGCATGGGTACGAGGTGTATGTGAGCGTGAGGCACTTCGAGTCCGAGTACGGCCTGACCTACCTTGATGCATGGGAATGCAGCCTTGATGGCCTGTGCAACGTGCTTGGCAAAGGTTTGGAAGCGTGCTATCTCGTCGTCATCCATATCGAATATGTAGTCTACTTCACGGCGTGGAATGCACAATGTGTGTCCTTTCACTAAGGGGTTGATGTCGAGAAATGCGTAGAACTCGTCGTTCTCAGCACATTTGTAACTTGGGATTTCGCCTTGGGCGATGCGTGTGAAGATGGTCATGTTGCTTGCTATTTACTTATTATTCAATTACTATTTGCCATCCAGAAGGAATCACTCCCATCCATTAGGGTGAGGGGGCTTTCCTACACTGATATGTTTACTATCTCGAGTTCGATTACCCCTTGTGGTATCTTTATGGTTGCGATATCGCCAACGCGCTTGCCGAGCAGTCCCTGAGCTATAGGTGTGGCAACCGATATTTTGTTTTCGCGCAGGTTGGCTTCGCTTTCGCTTACGATGGTATAGGTCATGACCATACCAGTTTTCACGTTCTTCATCTCTACCTTCGAGAGTATCTGAACCACTTCGGTTTGTACTTTCGACGTATCGATAATCTTTGCGTCGGCGAGTATTGCCTTGAGCTCAGCAATTTTGGTTTCGAGTTTTCCTTGAGCTTCTTTAGCGGCATCGTACTCGGCGTTTTCGCTAAGGTCGCCCTTCTCGCGTGCTTCTTGAATCTGGCGTATTACCTCGGGGCGTTCCACTTCTTCGAGTTGTTTTATTTCGGCTCGTATTTTCTCGTAGCCGTCAATCGACATGTATGCCATAATATTTACTAATTACAGATTTACTATTAATAATTATTAGGTGTGAACAGAAAAGAATAAGAATCCCGACACCCAGACATGAGTGTCGGAACTCTTTTTACCTTTTTGTTTCCAGCTGCAAAGTTACATCTTTTTTTTTAATTGGCAAAAGAAATGTTCAGAAAAATGCCAAAGTGTGATGTCATTTGACGATTAAGAACTTGGTTGCAGCCCCCTTGTGACCATCTGCATCGGTTGCAAGTACGTAATAAATGCCTGATGCAAGCTGTTGACCCGAGGTGGTGCGCGGTGTCCAGGTGTATTGTCCACCTGTTGATTTACCTTCGTGTACCAGTCGGCCTGCTGCATTTACAATCTTCACGTTGGTATCGGACATAAGGCCCGTGACGGTAATGGGTCCTTGGTATTCTGGTCGCACAGGATTGGGATAGACTTTCATGGTTGCATCGTCGAGTGTGGCGAGTGGGTCGGTTGCATCGCCCGAGTAAGATACGAGACCTTTGGTTGTTGCGAAATACACTTCACCGGTAGAGCCGTCGATGGCAATATCGTAGATGTCGTTGGAGATGAGTGGAGAGTTGTCGGTGGTGAAATGTTGCAGGATTTCGCTTCCGTCAGCATTGGTGAGGTATACTCCGTTGCCAAAGGTGCCAAACCATTTGCGGTTGCCGCCGTCGACGGCTATGCATCGCACTTCTATCTCGCTAAGCAGATAGTCGGCATAGTTGGTGCCGTCGTTGCGTGGCACTTTGGGTTGGGTGAATGTGAAGTCGGTATTGAATACGCCTGTGGGGTTGTATGTAGCAAATGTGCCCCAGTTGCATCCAATCCATATGGTGCCGTCGAGGTCTTCGGTGATACAGTTGAGTGTATTGACCTGATATGTAGTTCCGTCTTGGTTGGTGATGATGTAGAAGAATCGCTGACGGTCGTCGGATCGCTGGTTGATGGTGCCGTTGGTGTCGAGCACGAATATGCCTCCGTTGTTGCTGCGCCCCGAGTTTCGGCTGTTGATCCACACCCATCCGCGTTGGTCGAATATGGCACGGTCGAAGGTTGGGTGGCCTGCCAATTCTTGTGTGTAGTATGCCAGCCACTTGCCATCGGGACGTATGATGCGAATGATGGTGTCGCACTCGTTGTTGAATAGCCACAAGTTACCCTGCGGGTCGTAGTTGAGTCCTGTAGTTCTGACGTAGAACCCTGCGTAGCGATCGTCGGGCAGGATGGATGTGAGGGGTGAGTTGGTGTGGTCGTAGTGTTTCACATATTTATAGTTGCGATACTCTATGAGTCCTGCCGATGCTCCTACAAAATGATGCTCGGAGTCGTTGGGGTCCTGAACTATGGCCATAGAGTTGCGGAATAGGATGTCGCCCAGTTCGGCATGCAGTTTGTCTTCCTCAAATGTGGTCCATGTGCCGTTCTCGTACTTCATGACGGTGTAGGTGTTTTGGACAATGGGAAACTCGAGAGTGCCTCCCACCGAGAGAAGACGTCCGTCGTTGATTTGCAGTTTGTAGAAGTAGTTGCGGATGGGGCTGTTGGGGATGACTGACGACACGGTGGGTGTGAATCCGTCGGTGGTGTCGAATTTATAGCCTTTCAACCCCTCGGTGCCGCATGCTGCCCAATATGTGTTGCCCAACTTGCATACATGGGTGATGCCGGGGTTACTGTATCGGGTTAAGTTTCTGTCTTTATCGATGGTGACTACCTCGTTGGCACCGAAACAGAAAAGTAGTCCGTCGATAAGGCTGAAGGTAGTGAAGTTGGCGTTGTCGACATATCCTACGGTCATTTTCTCTTTGTCGGAAATGTAGCGCAGTTGCAACCATGTGGGTATGACGATGTAGGTTCCGTCGACGTTGAATATCTTCTGGAATTGTGATGTCGACTTGCATATCCAGTTGTTGGCGTCAAGCAAATTGTCGCCTATGCGGCCAACATAGAATCCGTCGGGGGTGACGGCTATGATGTTGCCGTTGTCGATTATGATTGATGTGACTATATGTCCGAAGTTGTAGGTGTTGGATATGACTCGGCGTCGGGTGTCGAGAACGACGATGCCGGAATTAGTAGATATGTAAACATCGCTGCCCGATACGTATACGTTGTTGATGGTCTTGTCGGTGAGAGCCGACTCTTTCAGGTCGGGCATGTTATACACCTCGCCCTTTGCATTCATGATGTCTATGTTGCTGTTGGCATAGATGATGACAAGGCAGTGGGTGGATGTCACTACAGCTATGTCGTGGATGCCGTTATCGCTCAGCGGGTAGACTTTGTTGTAGGTCTCGACGTGTGTGTCCTCGGGGTTGTAGCTGTAAAGTCCTCCGTCGGACAGCACGTAGACCGACGACTCGAACACTACGGTCTTGGTTGCATTGTGGTATGCATTATATATGGTCCAATCGCCGTATGCGGCGTATGTCGACAGTGATGTGACACATAGGAAAACTGCTGCAATAACTGATCTTAACATAGCTGTTTCAATACATTATTGTTATCTTTTGTTGATGTATTCGTTTTGGCGTGGTTGTGTTTCACTTCTTGTTGAGGAATTCACACAGTTGTCCGACGGCTTTTGCACGGTGGCTTATGTTGTTCTTTATATCGGCTCCCAGTTGTGCAAATGTCTCGGTATGGCCTTCGGGCACGAATATGGGGTCGTAGCCGAATCCATGTTCGCCTTGGCGCTCGAGTGCGATGTGTCCCTTCACGATGCCTTCAAACGTGTAGCGCTCACCGTTGTATATGAGTGCGATAGCTGTGCGGAACTGTGCTGTGCGGTCGTCCTTGCCAGCCAAGTTGGCCAGCAGTTTGTTCATGTTGGCCTCGTTGTCATGTCCTTCGCTTGATGCGTATCGTGCTGTATGCACTCCCGGTTCTCCGCCCAATGCGGTGCATTCGAGGCCTGTGTCGTCGGCGAAGCAGTCGAAACCGTAGTAGCGTTTCACAAATTCGGCCTTCTGCATTGCGTTGCCTTCAATGGTGTCGGATGTCTCGGGCAGTTCCATTCGGCAGTTGATGTCGTCGAGGCTTCGTATCTCAAACTTGTCGCCAACCATCTTGCGCACTTCCTCGAGCTTGTGCTCGTTGTTGGTGGCGAATACGAGTGTAGGCTTGGCCTTCTTCAGTTTGGCTTTCATCGGGTCGAATCCCTCGCCATACACTCCCTGCACATTGGCCATAGAGACGAAGCAATAGGGGTCGACCGACTTTATCATCTGAAATATCTGCGTTGCCTCTCGCTTACGTACCAGACATACCACGACTTTGCGTTCGGTCTTGGTATACCATCCCTGTCCGTCGAGCACCGTCACACCACGTCCTGTGGAATTGATTTTGTCTGCAATCTTGCGGTAGTTGCGCGAGAAAATCATGAATTGCACCGACTGTCGCGTACGGTTCATCGAGTAGTCGAGTGTAATACCAGCTATGATGAATGTCACGAATCCGAACACGATTTTCTGCCATGCCACCGTGTCGCCATATTTATCGACAAACACAAAGTACGACGACGAAATGATGATGCAGTCGCACAGCATGATGACTTGTCCGAGCGATATATCTTTGTATTTATGTACGATGGCAGCAATTATATCGGTGCCGCCCGTACTGCCGTCGTGTGAGAAACAGATTCCAAGTCCGATGCCCTCGGCCACAGCTCCCAGCACCACTGCCATGAATGTCTGGTCTTGCACCAGATGTGGCAGGTTACCGTCGGCATCGAGCACCAAACGCTGCAGGAGCCACATGTAGAAGGTGAGGAAGAGTACGCCGTAGATGGTCTTCACACAGAATTTCCACCCAAGTATCTTGACTGCTGCCAGCAGCAGTGCTGCGTTGATGATGAGGTATGAGTTCTGCACCTCAAATCCGGTTGCAAAGTAGATGAGCGATGCAATACCGGTCACTCCGCCCGATGTCACTTCGTAGGGCAGCATGAAGAGGGTCACACCCGTACCATAGATGACGAGTCCGATGGTGATGTAGATATACACCGACAGTTCATCCCAGATGATTTTTGCTTTCTGTCCCATCCTTTGATTATTTTGCAGGCTTTAACACTACGTTTATCATCTTGCCTGGAACCACAATCACCTTCACGACACTGAATCCCTCGGTCCACTTCTTCGACTGCGGGTCGGCCAGTGCGGCATCGATTATCGCTTGCTGCTCCGTACCTACAGGGAACTCCATCGGGAAGCGTGCCTTGCCGTTGAAGGCTACCATCATCTTCATCGAGTCTTCCTTCAGGTAGTCTTCGCAGAACTGTGGCCACTCGGCATCACACACGCTGTCGGTATGACCCAGTGCTTCCCAGAGTTCCTCGCAGAGGTGTGGGGTGAAGGGTGCCATCAAGATTACGAGCTGTTCTGCCACCTTGCGGTTACGGCTCTTGAGTGATGAGAGTTCGTTGAGGCAAATCATGAATGCAGCTACCGACGTGTTGAACGAGAAGTTCTCGATGTCTTCGCTCACCTTCTTTATCAGCTTGTGCAACGAGCGCAGTTCGTCGCGAGTCGGTTCGGCATCGTTGAGAGCCAGTTTGCCGTCTTTGTCGAAGAAGAGCGCCCACACTTTCTTCAGGAAGCGGTGACAGCCGTCGATACCGTTGGTGTCCCAAGGCTTACTCTGTTCTACAGGTCCGAGGAACATCTCATACAGACGCAGTGTGTCGGCACCGAAACGCTCTACAATCATGTCGGGGTTCACCACGTTGAACATCGATTTCGACATCTTCTCGATGGCCCATCCGCAGATGTATTTGCCGTCTTCGAGTATGAACTCTGCAGTGTTGTATTCCGGACGCCATGCCTTGAATGCCTCGATGTCGAGTTGGTCGTTGGCCACGATGTTCACATCCACATGTATTGGTGTCACATCGTATTGGTCTTTCAGTCCGTAGCTCACAAAGGTGTTGGTGTCCTTTATGCGATATACAAAGTTGCTGCGACCCTGAATCATGCCTTGGTTGATGAGTTTCTGGAATGGTTCTTCCTTCACACTCACTCCCAGGTCGAACAGGAACTTGTTCCAGAAGCGGCTGTAAATCAAGTGTCCTGTTGCATGTTCGCTACCGCCGACATAGAGGTCTACATTCTGCCAATAGTTGGCAGCCTCGGTGCTGAGCAATGCCTTGTCGTTGTGCGGATCCATGTATCGCAGGTAGTAGGCCGACGAGCCGGCAAATCCTGGCATGGTATAAAGTTCGATAGGGAATACTGTCGTCTGGTCGATGAGCGAGTTGTCCACTATTTGCTTGTTGGTTTCGTCCCATGCCCATCGGGTTGCGTTGCCAAGTGGTGGTTCGCCTGTTTCTGTAGGCAGGAATTTGTCTACTTCGGGCAGTTCGATTGGCAGGCAGTCCTCTGGTATCATCTGCGGAATGCCGTTCTTATAATATACCGGGAATGGTTCGCCCCAGTATCTCTGACGCGAGAAGATGGCATCGCGCAGGCGGTAGTTCACCTTCACTCGTCCCAGATTGTGTGCTTCCACGTATTTCTTTGTTGCAGCAATGGCTTCCTTCACCGTCAGTCCGTTGAGCGAGAGGTCGCAGTATGGTGTTGCATCTTTTCGTGGCGAGTTGGTCACAATGCCCTCTTTGGCATCATAGCTCTCTTCGCTCACATCGGCTCCTTCGATGAGCGGAATGATAGGCAGACCGAAATGGCGGGCAAACGCATAGTCGCGCGAGTCGTGGGCCGGTACGGCCATGATGGCACCGGTGCCATAGCCTGCAAGCACATATTCGCTTATCCATATCGGGTTCTTCTCGCCTGTGAACGGATTGATGGCATACGAACCACTGAACACGCCTGTCACCTTGTGGTCAATCTGGCGTTCACGCTCGGTGCGACCCTTCACGTATGCAAGATATTTATCTACCTCTGCCTTCTGCTCGGTAGTAGTCACGGTCTCAACCAGTTCACTCTCTGGAGCCAACACCATGAATGTAACTCCGAACATAGTGTCGGCACGTGTGGTAAATATGGTGAACGACTTGTCGCTGTCGGCAATCTGGAATTCAACTTCAGTACCTTCTGAACGCCCGATCCAGTTGCGCTGGGTTTCTTTTATCGATTCGCTCCAGTCGATGGTATCGAGGCCGTCGAGCAGTCGCTGTGCATAGGCGCTGACACGCAGGCACCACTGGCGCATACGTTTCTGTTCCACAGGGTATCCACCACGCACACTCACGCCATCGACCACCTCGTCGTTGGCCAACACGGTGCCGAGCTTCGGACACCAGTTCACCATTGTCTCGCCCAGGAATGCAATGCGGTAGTTCATCAGGGTATCACTCTGTTGTTTCTCGCTCATTGCCTTCCACTCCTCGGCCGTGAAGGTGAGTTCGTCGCTTTGTGCCACATCCAGTCCCTCCGTACCTTTCTCCTCAAAATGCTTGATGAGTTGTTCGATGGGCTGTGCCTTCTGGCATCGGTTGCAGTAGAACGAGTTATACATGCGCTGGAATGCCCATTGTGTCCAGTGATAATAGTTTGGATTACACGTGCGTACCTCACGATCCCAGTCGAAACAGAAACCGATCTTGTCGAGCTGTTCGCGATAGCGGTTGATGTTCTCCACCGTAGTCACCTCCGGGTGTTGTCCGGTTTGTATTGCGTATTGCTCGGCAGGCAGTCCGTAGGCATCATAGCCCATGGGGTTGAGCACGTTGAAGCCTTGCAGACGCTTGTAGCGTGCATATATGTCGCTTGCTATGTAGCCGAGTGGATGGCCCACATGCAGTCCTGCCCCCGATGGGTAGGGGAACATGTTGAGCACGTAGAATTTCTTCTTGTTTGTATCTTCGGTCACACGATAGGTTTTTTGTTCCACCCATCGCTGCTGCCATTTCTTTTCGATGTCTCTGAAATTGTATTCCATCATATGATATTTGCGATTTTACGATTTACTATTTATTTTCAGGAGGCTTTATCAGCATTCCAGTTTGCAAAGTTACGAATAAAATCGCATATTATGTAGCAAGACACGGTGTTTATTTGTTTTTTTTCTTGTCTGCGTAAGATTAATTCTGTGAATTTTCAGTCATAACAATCAAATATATTTCAGCTTTATGCATAAACAATCTTTTTTAGGTACATTCGCAGCAGCTTTTTTGCTCTTGCACCTATCTCATCATGCACTGATGAAGAAACGGTAAATAACAACTTCGAGATGTTTACGTATGCCAGTCCAACATTAAGCGTTAATTCCGAGTCTGGTGGAATTCCATCTCGGCCATAGATATACACTGGGAAGCCTTGCAGAAATAGGAGAGAATCTGCCGCACGTTATTGTTGGATTTCCAGGTGACAATGGAAATCATTATGCTGTGGCATTCAAAATGACAGGCTATATAAAACACAAAAGAGGGACCATCACTGGCGCCTCTTCGTCATTACTAACCTTAAAATTAATACCTAATCAAATCCTTTTTTTTACAATCTTTTCCTTAACTAATACTTACTGAAAAAATTACCTTACTTAATACCTATTGATATCCTTATTAACAATAAACCTTATATCTTAAACTAAAACCTATTTCTTAATCCTTTTGGTGTCGTTCGGAAGGCTCCCCTTCGTTTTGACGCTGCAAAGGTACGGACTATTTCTCATGTGGAAAAATATTTTTATCATTTTTACGCAAAAAAGTTTGTTTTGTTGACCAAAGTCAATAGATGTAAGCGGACACTCTCAAAATAACCCTCATTTTTGTGCGCGAACACACAAATGCAAACTGCCTTATCATCACCACAAAGTGAACGTGCCGCGGCCGATCAACCGACCGACGTCGAGGCATGGATTAAAGTCGGCTGTTACATGCGCGCGTGCGCATGCGTAATATATAATAAGGTGTGGGTGCCATCCGATAAAGCAGGAATCATCAGTCGGCATGATATGATACACCATTATGCAGTGTCGGGCTGCACCAAATATTATGCAGAAAACACGCGTCGGGAATCGATAATCGATGCATCACTTCAAGATGCCCTACAGCATGCTGTGGGGCAGCAGCGAGAACCTCGATTTGCGAGTGCCCACTTTCGGCCCCGAG
>CAMVDC010000079.1 GCA_947166155.1 uncultured Prevotellaceae bacterium
TTGGTTTGGTCGTTATCGACGAGGCGCATCATGCTCAGGCACGGACGTACAGGGAATTGTGGGACAGATGGCCAGAGGCTAAGTTCCTGGGACTGACTGCTACGCCATGCAGGATGAGTGGTGAGGGATTCAAGGATTTGTTTGATGTGCTGCTGCAGTCATGGCCTATATCGTGGTTCATAGAACGTGGATGGTTGTCGGACTTTGAATATGTGTCGGCACGTCCCGACAGCATGATGATGCGACAGGTGAGGAAATTGACGAAACGAGGTGCTGACGGTGACTATCAGACGAAGGAAATGGCCACGGTGATGGACACGACGGAGAGTGTGGAACACCTGTATGATACATATAATACGTATGCCCGAGGGAAGAAAGGTATGGTTTATGCCATTGATTGTGCTCATGCACAGCATATCGCAGACTATTATGCCTCGAAGGGCGTGCTTTGCTGGGTGATAGATGCAACGACGCCTGCCAAGGAGCGTGCGCAGATGATAGAGTGTTACAAGAATGCGGATAGCGGCAGCGAGGGTGCGGTGCTTGTGAATGTGGACATCTTCTCCGAGGGCTTCGACTGTCCCGAAGTGGAATTCATACAGTTGGCACGTCCTACGCTCTCGTTGTCGAAGTACCTGCAGCAAGTGGGCCGCGGTATGAGGGTGAGTGTGGGAAAACCCCATGTAGTGATACTGGATAATGTGGGGCTGTATCAGACATTCGGACTGCCCACCGTGGACCGCGACTGGCGACATATGTTTGAAGGTAAGGAGCAGGGTAGGGGTAATCAAGGCCTCACCCGTGTGGTGATAGATGCAGCTGACGACAGGGAACTGGTGAATGCAGAGATGGTACGCATAAAACGTGCCGGCGAGAAAGGGCATGGGCTTGAGATATACCTGCAAGATGGCAAGTATGGCGTGATGAGAAACGGACGTGTGACTTGCGAGGCCCGTTTCAAGCGTATTGAGCGTTTGCAGAATCACAGCGGATTCTTTGCGCTTGGGGTATATATGGCTAAGAATGAACGAAACTTCGACCGATGGGTTGAGGTTACTACGGTGATTGACCGCATGGGACGCGATCAGCATGTGAAGCTATATGGCAAGGTGAGCTGGCGCAACGACTACTTTTATGGAGTGGTGGATGGCGGTTCTTTCTCGTTCGAGAATATATGGGACCCCAAAGGCAACTCGTATTACGACACCGCGCCCGACTTCAGGAAGGTGGCAGGTGTGGAGATTGGCTATTCGTATGAACATGAGTCGAGGTTGGAACCATGTATGAAGTTGAGGTGCTCGACAGGGCGGGTGAGTCCGCGATTCCAGACGTGGGAGATGTTTTACAATAAAGACATCATCATTGCCCGCGACTATCTTGTGGTGAAGCGCGACCACAACCACTCATACCATATCAGTGGATATCTTGGCGACAGCATATTGGTGGAGAGTGAGGATAAATACGGATATCAGCAGATTATGCCTGATGGCAGGAAGGGTAATACGTTTGCACATCTGCCGCTGGAAGTGAAACGTATTGCAGATCATAGACGATTGGGGTTGCATAGGGTTGGAGATAATGCGTAGTGAAGAAATGAGTGGGTGAAGACACTCTCTGTCCTTTGGGCATCTCTCGCTTTATGGGGAGAAAAAGAGAATGGGGATGTATCACGTTGTGAGTGATACATCCCCATTTTTTTGTTAGCCGCGATGATGTGAGCTATGTGTGGTTTTGAAACTCAGGTATGCGGCTTATTTTGTGAACTTTTCTGGCAAGCCTTCGATATTGAATTCGACTGTCTTCTTACCGCTCTTTTCGAATTCCACCTCGATAGTACACTTCTTACCACCTTTCTTGAGCAACTTCTTGAATTGGTTTCGGTAGCTGCCGTCGAAGTTGAGGGTGTTGGATGTGTAGGAGTTGTTGCCT
The DNA here is from genome assembly GCA_947166155.1 of uncultured Prevotellaceae bacterium. Classification (GTDB taxonomy): domain Bacteria; phylum Bacteroidota; class Bacteroidia; order Bacteroidales; family Bacteroidaceae; genus Colivivens. Next base: position 1,930 of record CAMVDC010000079.1, read on the forward strand.
ACGAGTGAGTAGTTGGTTGCGCGTTGGTCGTCGATTTGCAACAGCACTTTTTGGGTCTGTAGGTTGTCGACCACGAAGTTCTCGCCTTTGCTCGAGAAGAAATAACGCAGTGCACCACGGAATATCATTGCATTTAGCGACACGGTGATAGTACCGTTCTCACCTTCGATGACCGTAGGTGACTGACTTACTGCGTATTCAATCATTTCGCCAGGGAAACTGCTCTCTTGTTCACCAGTGATCCATGCTGGTTTGCTTTCTTCCTGTGCCGACATGCAGAGGGCTGCAGTCAACATGCACATTGCACATATTAGTCTTTTCATAGCGTTATTGGTTTTGTTGTTCGAATTACGTTTCTTGTTATTTTGCGATGGCAAATATACGCAAAAAGTTTAAGGTATGGTGTTTTTTTTAACTTTTTTTTGTAGAAGAAGCGATAATTGATTTCCAAGTGCCTTTTAAACCACCTTTAGTTGGCAGGATGGGGTTGATGTGAGGCTTAAGTGTCAGTGTGTTGCGGTGCGCTTTATGATAGCCTCGAGGTATTCCTTCACCACTGCAAATGAATGGTCAGCCATCTCTGCCCAGAAGTTGTCGTACTCCTCTACGTGATGTTCGGCTCCGATGGTGTCGCTTATGATTCGGAACGAGATGAAGGGTATGTGGTAAATGTGACATGTGTGGGCAATGGCACACGATTCCATGTCGACAGCCAGTGCTTCGGGGTGATTGTGCTTGATGTGAAGCAATTTGTCGAGTTCGGTGACAAACTGGTCGCCAGTGCATATCTGTCCGATGTGGATGGTGGTGTGTTTGGTGGTTTGGCTCAGTTGGCGAGCTGTGTCGATGAGTGTCGGGTCGCAAGGGTAGGGACGTTCAATATCTTCTTCGGCAGCAGCTCCGGTAAAGAGGTCGTGGTAGACGACGCTGTCGGCTGCAACTACATGCATGATCTGAGCCTGGGGGTCGAGTCCGCCTGCCACTCCCGAGCTGATGATGTAGTCGGGGGAGTAGTTGTGAATGAGTTCGGATGCACCTACGGCTGCATTCACTTTACCCATTCCACACTGATGAAGTACCAGACGTGTGTTGCCCATGTGTCCGGTTATGTAGTTGAAGCCGTTGTGTTGCTCTTGGCTCATGTCGGTGAGCAATGTGGAAAGGCTGTTGAGCTCTTTTTGCATTGCTACGATTACTGCGATAGTCATAATATTTAATGAATAATTAATAATGAATAATTAATGATTAAAGGAAGTTAAAGGGAAGTTAAAGGGAAGTTAAAAGGGAGTTGTGAGATTTACTATTTGACGATTTACTATTTACGATTTATTTACTATTTAATTATTTGGATATTACCATCCGGCTCGTGTATCCCACGTTAGGGGAGCGGGAGGATGTTTTAATGAATAATTAATAATGAATAGTTGCGGGAGGGGGAGCAGTCCTTTGGACTGACATAGATTCTCTCCGTTGCTCCTGCGTCGCTTTGTCGGAATGACAAAAAGGGGATGTTGTGCAATAGGGGGTGGCATGGTGGAGAGAATGGTGGGGCGACTGTTGTTGGTTTACAGTGTCTTGAGCCAGTCGCTGAGGTCGTTGAGCATGCTGTTGTGGAACCGGAAGTTGGTGCGGAATCCCCATCCGTGTCCGCCCGATGGATAGATGTGGAGTGTGGACTTCACGCCTGCCGCGCGCAGAGCTAAGTAGTATTCCACGCTGTTGCGCGATGGTACGGCGGTATCGTCGTCGGACAGTAGCATGATGGCTGGCGGAGTCTGGCGGGTCACTTGTGTGGCATTGCTGTAGTTGTGGTTGAGTTCGGATGACGCATCGACCCCGATGAGGTTGTCGTGCGACCCTTTGTGAGTCACTCCGGGTTGCATGGATATGACTGGATAGAACAGAATCTGGAAGTTTGGTGCTTCGGCAGGAGTGCTGTGTGTGGCTATCGTGGATGCCAGATGTCCGCCTGCCGATGACCCCATGATGCCCACCTTCGAGGTGTTGATGTGCCACTCCTCGGCATGTGAGCGCACCAGGCGCAATGCTTCGCGTGCATCGCTGATGGGCACTTCGGTCACTCCGCGTGGCATTCGGTATTTCAACACTATGAGGGCTATGCCTCGCTCGTTGAAGAAGGGTGCCCAGTCGTAGCCCTCGTGGTCGGTGGCCAGGTGGGAATATCCGCCTCCAGGGCAGCACACCACCGCCATGCCGTTAGCTTTGTCGGCCTGTGGCAGGAATACACGGACCGATGGCTTGAAATTGCGTTGCGAGTCGTCGAACGGTTGCGTCTTGTCGATTCCGTTGCTGTTGGGCAGTCCTTGAGGCCATAGGTCGATGTCGAATGGTGCGGATTGCTGAGCCGTAGCTATGAGTGTGGTGAATGAGATGATGAGTGAGAGGATGAACTTCATAGTGTGGGATGGGGTTAAAGGGTTGATGTGTTGAGTGTTATTCGTGTCGGATGGCGTCGATTGGGTCCATGTTGGCAGCTTTGCGTGCTGGTATGTATCCGAAGAGGACACCGATGACTACGCATACGCCGAAAGAAACGAATATGGACCATGCCGGTACGCTCGACGGCATACCCATGGCGGGTACGAGGAACTCGCTGACACAGCAGCCGAGCAGTATGCCGAGTAGTCCGCCGGTGAGGGATATGAGCACCGACTCGATGAGGAACTGAAGGCTGATGACCATGCCTGTAGCACCCACGGCCATGCGCAGACCTATCTCCTTCGTGCGTTCGGTGACGCTCACGAGCATGATGTTCATGATGCCGATACCTGCCACGAGCAGCGAGAAGGCAGCTGCAACGACGAGGATGAGGGTGACGGTGTCCATCGTGGTCGACATGGTTTCCATCATTTCGGCTTGCGAGCGTATGGTGAAGTCGTCGACGGCACCTTCTTTTATCTTATGTGTGCGGCGCAGTATCTCGGTGATTTCCTCGATGGCCTGGTCGCTCAGTTCTTCGGTGATGGCCGAGCAGATGATTGACGAGAACCATGTCTGTGCTGCGATACGTTTCATGACGCAGGTGTAGGGCACGATGATGAGGTTGTCTTGGTCCATGCCCCACGAGTTGTAGCCTTTCGACTTGAGCACACCGATGACACGCAGAGGTATGGACTTGAACCTGATGGTCTTGCCCACGGGGTCGGCTCCTTCGCCAAATAGTTCGGTGACCACGGTCTTACCGATGACACACACTTTGGCGGCTTTCTTCACGTCTTCCTCGCTGAAGCATTCGCCGTCCTCGATTTCCCACTGGCGGATGTCGATGTAGTCGGGTGCTTCGCCATAGGCGGTCGTGGTTGTGTTGTTGTTGCCGTAGATGACTTGTCCGGCCGAGTTGACCTCGGGGCTTACCTTGGTGATGTATTTCTTTTCTGCGAGTATGGTTTCATAGTCGGTGGGCTTGAGTGTCTGCATGGCCGACGGGTCTTGTCGCACACCGCCTCGCATGTCGGCGCCCGGGCGTATGGTGAGCAGGTTGGTGCCCATGGTCGACAGTTCTTTGCGTATGCTTTCCTTCGAGCCCTGGCCTATGGCCATCATGATGATGACTGCAGCTACGCCGATGATGATTCCGAGCATTGAGAGGAATGAGCGCATCTTGTTGCTCGATATGGCTCGTAGCGACACTTTGAAGAGGTTGAGTATGTTCATTAGTCGTCTTGTGGTTTTGGAAGTGCGGCCAATGCTTCGGCAGCCGACTTGATGTTGGTGTTTTGTGTGTCTTCACGTATCTTGCCGTCGCGCAGCATGATGTTGCGCGATGCATATTCGGCAATTTCGGGGTTGTGGGTCACAAAGATGATGGTGTGTCCCTTCTGATAGAGTTCCTGGAAGAGCACGAGCATCTCGAACGAGGTACGTGTGTCGAGGTTTCCGGTTGCTTCGTCGGCCAGCAGCACGGCTGGGTTGTTGACCAGTGCGCGGGCGATGGCCACACGTTGCATCTGTCCGCCCGACATCTGGTTGCTCTTGTGGTTGATGCGGTCGCCAAGGCCCACGGCCTCGAGTGCCTCGCGTGCTGCTTCGCGACGGCGGCGTGCATTGAACTTCGTGTTGTACATCAGGGGTAGTTCCACGTTTTCGAGGGCGGTGGTGTTGGGCAGCAGGTTGTAGTTTTGGAACACGAAGCCTATCTTCTTGTTGCGCAGGTGGGCGCGTTGGTTTTTCGACATCTTGCGCACCGATATGCCGTCGAGGTAGTACTCGCCCGATGTGGGTGTGTCGAGGCATCCCAGCTGGTTGAGCAGTGTGGATTTGCCCGAGCCCGATGTGCCTTGTATGGTGACGAACTCGCCTTCGTATATCTTGAAGCTGACTCCTCGCAGTGCTTTCACGGTTTCGGAGCCTACTTGGAAGTAGCGCTTCACTTGGTCGAGCTCGATGACTACTTTTCTCTCTTCGCTCATGGTTATCGTCCTCCTGCGTTCTGTCCGCCTTGGCGGTTGCTGTTTTGTCCGCCTTGTTGTTGCTGATTGCGGTTGTTGTTGTTACGACGTCCTGGCATGAATGGGTTGCTGGTTTGCTGATCTTCCTCGATTTCCTGTTCGATGCTGAACTCGGTCACCAGTTCGGTTCCTGCCTCTATGCCCGATATGATTTCGGTCAGTGCGCCGTTGGTGGTTCCTATCTGCACGGGGTGTGCGCGGAATGTGGTGCCGTCGAATGTCCATACTTTGGTAGTGCCTTCACAGTCTTCGATTTTCTGGTCGGGGGTGAGTATGGCCTCGTTTGGAGTAAAGCGCAGAGCCTTGGATGGCACGGCGAGTACTCCGTTTTTCTCGAGTGTGAATATCGATACGCTTGCGGTTAGGCCTGGTTTGAGCTTGAGCGACTCGTTGGGGGCAGCGATGACTACCTCGTAGGTCACCACGTTGCTCTCGGTTGTGGCCTGCTGGCGCACTTGTGTCCCGGTGCCGTCGAATGTGTCGGCGGGGTATGCATCGACGGTGAATACCACATGTTGTCCTTCGCGCACTCCGCCTATATCAGCCTCGTCGATATCGGCGATGACGCGCATGTCGGTGAGGTCCTGAGCTATGATGAAGAGGGTAGGGGTGGTCATGGCCGATGCCACGGTCTGTCCTTCCTCGACCTCACGGCTGAGCACCACTCCGTCGATTGGCGAGAGGATGGTAGCATAGCCGAGGTTGGTTTGTGCTTTGGTCACATTCTGTTGCTGCACAGCCACTTGTTGCATTGCCTGCTCGTAGCTGAGGCGTGCGTTTTCGTAGTCGTTGGCGCTGACGAGCCCTTTGTCGTAGAGGGTCTTGTAGCGGTTGTAGTTCGAGCTTTGGTAGTTGAGGTTGCTCTGTGCGTTGGTCAGGTTGCTCTTGGCTGATGCCAGTTCGCTGAGCAGGTTGGTCTTGTCGAGTTCGGCAATGACCTGACCTTTGTGTACCTCGCTGTTGTAGTCGACGTATATCTTGTCGATGATGCCCGACACCTGGGTACCTACGTCGACTTTGGTCACCGGCTCGATGGTACCGGTGGCGGTGATGCTGGTCGACACGTTTTGCACTTCGGCCGTGGCGGTCGTGTATGTCACTTTGGGTTGGTTGGAGCATGATGTCATGATGGCACATGCTATTGCTGCTGCAATGATTGATGATTGAGTCTTCATATTGTGTGTTTGTTTTCTTTCGATGTATGTGTGTGGGTTATAGTTTTATTGGCTCGCCCTTGTAGAACCGGAGCATGGCCATGTTGTAGAGTGTGGTGTATTTCGACTGCAGGAGTTGTTGCTCGGCTTGCAGCAGGTTGGTCTTGCCGGTGGTGAGTTCCACGATGTTTTTCAGTCCGAGTCGGAACTGCTCGCTCACCAGGTCGTAGCTTTCCTGCATGCTCTGCACGTTGGTCTTGGCAAAGATGTATTGCTGCTGCGAGGTGTTGGCGTTGAGCCAGTAGTTTTCGATCGAGCTGTAGAGCGATTTCTCGGCATCCTGCAGTTGCAGGCGGCTGCTGAGCTGTGTGAGTTTTGCTTTGTTGACGTTGGTGCTGTTTTGCTTTTGGTCGAATATGGGTACGGATACCGACACTCCGAGCGAGTTGCTGAGGTTGGTCTTCACCTGTCGGAAGAACGGGGTCTCGGTGCCGCTGGCGTTGCTCGTACCGATGCCTGCGTTGAGGTTCACGGTTGGCATGTAGCCGGCCTTGGCTATCTTGAGGGCCAGCTCGCTTGCCTCCACGCCAATCTGGCTGCTGCGTATCTCGGGGCGGTGACGCAGTGCCACTTCGTATACTTCGGCCTTGGATGGTATGGCAGCCAGTACGGCCGACTCGGCTATGTTGGCGGCTGATATGTTGAAGTCGTCGTCGCCGGTGATTTCGAGCAGTTGCTTGAGTTGCAGCTTGAAGTTCTCGAGTTGTGCACGGCTGTTGACTATGTTGTATTCGTCCTGCGATGTCTGTGCCTCGAGTTGTGCGAGGTCGACGCGTGCCAGGCTTCCCACCTCGACCATCACCTTGGCGCGGTCGCGCTGTTGCTGTGAGGCCTTCAGTATCTCTTCGTTCACCTTCACGGCTTCGGTCTGGTAGAGTATCTGCACGTATAGCTGCGTGATTTGCTCCTGTATGGAGTTGGCGGTGCGTTCGGCTTCGAGTGCCGACTGCTGTGCGGTGTATTCGTTGCGCTTTATGTTGTTGGTGTTGCGTCCGCCGTTCCACAGGGTCACATTGGCATTGAGTCCGTAGCTGCCGTTGTAGCTGGTGGTGCGCCGTGTGGTGGTCATCGTTCCGTTGGTGAGGTTGATGGTCGATGGGCTGTATGGTCGCCACGAACCGTTCTGGTTGGTGCTGAACGAGAGCGAGGGGAACAGCGCGGCCTTCGACTGCTCTACGTCGTATTCGCTCTGCATGGCGCTCAGCTTGTTTTGTTGCAACTGGATGTTGTTTTCGAGTGCATAGTCGATACACTCTTGCAGGGTCCACTGCTTCTGGGCGTGGATGGATAGACCCACAAGTAGGGCTCCTGCTGTGATGGCTATTCTATGTTTCATTTTGTGATGTATTATTGTCTTATTTGACAGCTTTTTATGGATTAAGGTTTAATTGTGAAAGAGTGGAGTGTAGGAGTTCATACTCCATCTATTTCCCTAAAAAAGTGCAGACGAACTGTAAGCCGGGTTCTGTTTCGGAGGTTGTTGCGCCGCCGATGTCTGTCATTTATCTACTCCATGAGTCGCCCCATGGCTCAAGCGTTCTACCCTGTAGCTCGGGCGAGCAACCCTCAAGCGCTACTATACATGAACTTGCAGCTTCCAAGGTGTACAGCCAGTCGTGTCGCCACGCTGCTGGTGGGCTCTTACCCCGCCTTCTCACCCTTACACACCCTCAGGCAGCCGTGAGGCAAACCGTAAGGCATGCGGTTGTTTTCTTCTACACTGCTCAACCCTCGCGGGCTGCTTCTATTTTCGGAAGTGGAATGCTCTGTGCTGCCCGGACTTTCCTCTCGCATGTCCGCATGGAACAGCCAGCGACAGACCGTCCGTCTGCATTGTTTCAAGTTGCAAAGGTACGATTTTTTCTGCATCTGTGCAAGTTGTGCGTAGCCTAATCGGTGGTTTTGCTACAAAATGAGGATGCTTTTGCCGTAGATTGATTGCAGGGAAGACATTGTTGACCTAAGTTTTAAGCCCGAAGTTCATGACGCGTAAACAAAAAAGCACGTACTTTCATGGTTGATTGCACGTGCTTTTGCTTTTCAGTAAAGGTTTACACCTTTTATATATACCTGCTATTTCTTCTGCCACAAGCGGAAGTCGCTGAAGCTCACCTCGGCGCGAGTGTCGGTATATGTGGTTTGGAACAAACCTACGCGCAGGGTCTTACCTTCGAACATAGGCACGCTGACGGGACTCGACGGCATGTCGGTCCATGTGCGGCCATCGGGCGAGGTGCGCACATAGATGGTGTTGCCCTCGCGCTGCATCTGCAGGTAGCGGTCGAACTGGTAGGCGAGCTGGTTGTTGTACTGCTGACGGCCGCGGCGCAGGATGGTGGTGAGCATGTTGCCGCAGTTGTAGAGCGGGAAGACTCCGAGCTGAACCAACTGCTGTGATGAATCGCTCAGTGGCAGTATGACCATGAGGCCGCCTTCGTTGTAGGCTGGGGTGTTGCGACGGCTGAGACCTGTCATGTCGGCTATCTTGACCTCGATGATGAAGTCGCCGCTCACTTCCTTGTATATCATAGGGCCGTTGTGCGATGGGTCGGCATCGAAGTTGGTGCCACCCGACGAGAGTGTGAGCACTCCGTCGCGGGCGCTATAACTTTGGTTTGTAGTCGTGGCGTACTGTCCGTCCCATTGTTTCAAGGTCTTGAAGTCGTCGGTGAAGAGTGTGTACTGGCTGGCATCGACCTCCACGGGGGCAGTGAGAGTCTTCTCCCGACCGCTGCCGTCGCTCACGGTCACGAAGCATGTCTGCGACTTCTTGCCGTCGGTGCTGAGCATTATGCTGCCTGTGTTCGATGCCTTACTCATTTCGGGCAGCGAGGATTGAAGCTTCTCACTCGTAATTCCGAAAGAGTAGCGGAGCGAACCGGCATGCAGTGGTTCTCCCTCTTTATCGGTCACCGCGATACGCACGATGCTCGGGGTGACAGCCTCGGCACGCACTGACATGTTGTCGAAATCGACGGTTATCTTGTCGTCGGTATCCGATTTTGCAGTATATTCAGCTTGTACTTCATCGGCATTGAGGGCGCGGTCGTAGAGTCGGAGCGAATGGATGTATCCGCTGAAGGGGTTGCCTCCGTAGGCGTCGGAGCCGATTGTGATGGGTCCGTCGGGGCGGAGCATGATGAAGTTGTTCTTCTCGTGGACGAGTCGTCCGTCGAGGTAGAAGCGGTTGTACCATCCGTCGAAAGTGACTGTCCAGTGTTGCCAGTGGCCTTCACCTTCGGCCACGAGTTGTGGCAGGCCCTGGCTCTCGAAACTGCCTGCGTGGTCGATAATGCCGGTCTCGCGGCTGCGGTTGTGGTTGAACTCAAAGGCAGTGAGGTCGCCGCTGCTGGGGGTGATGCCTGCTACGGTTTCGCGCGACGATATGTCGGGGTTGAATATCCATGCCGAAATGGTGTAGGCGCTGTTGTAGGTGAAGTTTTTCGGACATGGGAACGAACTGCTGATGTGTTGTTTGCCATTGAAATAGAAGGCGTACTTCTTGTCGATTATCTCGACGAGCAGCGGGTCGTCGGTTGTGAATTGGCCGCCTGCACGGTTCTTCACTGTCTTGGTCGTGATGGCCTTACCTTGAGCATAGTCGTCGGCATTGATATCAACGACCAGTCCGCCCGGGTAGTTGGTGCGCTCGTCGGGGTTGAGGTCTTTGAGGTGCAGGCGTGGATAGCCGCGGTTCACAGCCTCGAGGTCGATACCGTCGGCCGAGGGTAGCAGGGCCGAAGGGTCGTTCTTCTTCATGGCGTTGTAGATTTTTACGTTCCAAAGGGCGCCGAAGTGGCCGTTTTTCTGGGTGTCGGTGATGGTGATGCGGACGTAGCGGGCCTTCACACTACCTTTCTCAATCATAGGCGAGCCGGCGTCGGTGTTACGGGTCTTGTCGGCATAGAGGTTCCAGGTGGTGGCATCGGCCGAGGTCTCTATCTTATACTGATAGAAGAATGTGGGGTATTCGAACTGCAACCACACTTGGTTGAACTGTGTGGGCTTGCCCAGGTCTATCTGAATCCACGACTCGCCCTGATTGTTTTTCGGGCGCCACAATGTGCCGTTGTTGTCATCCACGGCATATTCGGCCTTGAACTCATCGCCCAAAACCGACGAGGCGGTGACTTGTGCCTGATAGGCGAGGTTCATGATGGAGTTTTTCTTGGCTTTCTTCACCAGCGACGACGGGAGCAGGCCTGCATGTGTGGGGGTGATGGGTAGGATGTTGCCGTTCTGGTCGAACTCGATCTTGTCGATACAGAGCTGGCGGTTGAAGCCGTGGACGGAGTGGGGGTTGTTGTGACGGTGATAGACGATGTAGTAATCATCACCATCGACGAGTATGGAGTGGTGGCCTGGACCATGCACGGTGCCGTCAGCGTTTGATTTCAGTATGCAACCCTTGTATTCGTAGGGACCGACGGGGCTGACGGTGCTGGTGGCGTATTGCACGCGGTAGGTGTCGTCGTGGCAGCTGCCCGACGAGTAGGTGAAGTAATACACACCGTCCTTCTTAAACACGAAGGGGCCTTCGAAGAAGTCTTTCAGCTGGGTGTTGGGCACGAGCCCTTTGTCGGTAAACGACTTGCCGTCGGGTGCGAGGCGTGCCCATCCGCATCCGGAGTTGTCGTAGATGCCCCATGTGCCTACGAACATATACTGGCTCCCGTCGTCGTCGGTGAAGACTTGCGGGTCGAGGGTGATGGCCATGGGGTCGCAGTAGCGGTCGCGCATGAGCACGGCGTCGGGGCGTCCGAGCATGTTGGTCCACGGACCGACGGGGCTGTTGCTCTCGCCTACATATACCTGACATGGAGTGCAATAGTAGTAGCGATACTTGCCGTCGGGGGTGGGGATGACCTCGGGTGCCCATACCACTTCGGTGGTGGGCCAGTTCATGACTACGTTGCGCCAGTTTACGAAGTCCTTCGACATCCACACTTGTGCCGGTCCGTAGCCGTTGCCGGTGCCGTCGGTGGTGGCGTAGATGTAGAATGTGTCGCCGAATTTACGTATCGTAGGGTCGGCAAAATAACCAGGGATGAATGGATTCAGAATGCCAGGAGTGTTCCATGATGGTGCTTCCTGGGCACTTAACGAAGGTGATGTGGCAATACAGAGTGCCGTTAATAGTGATTTTAGTTTCATAATATTATTTACGATTTACTATTTACGATTTACTGTTTAATTATTTGGAATGGAAAGGAATGGAAAAGAAGTTATCGCTTCGCTCAGGAGTTAAAAGGACGAATGATACTGCCTGTAG
>CAMVDC010000080.1 GCA_947166155.1 uncultured Prevotellaceae bacterium
ACCAGCCAGGGCTTGAACCTGGGACCTCCAGATTATGAGTCTGTTGCTCTAACCGACTGAGCTACAAGTCCGGTGTGTGTGGGTTGGTAGTTCTACCAAGATTCGAACTTGGACTGAGGGAACCAAAAACCCTAGTGCTGCCATTACACCATAGAACTATCCTTGGGCGTTCGTTTTTCCGAATGCGACTGCAAGTGTTTCGCGAATGCAGCAACAGTCTTTTTTCGAATGCGGCTGCAAAGTTACTAAAAGATTATGAATTGACAAATTTTCTTTGAAGATTTTTTGTGTTGCATGACGTTTTTTCTCTTTGTAACACACTTTTTGTGCTTTATGGTGGGTGCGTTTTTGGGTGTGAAAGTGCTTGGTAACTTGTCAGAGCATGCAGGATTTTTGCTTTGCTGTATTGCTCAATACCGCCCTTATAAGCGTGTTTTGTTTATGATAATTTATGCTCAATGTAGTCATTATATAGCGTATTTTTGCTTATAATCTGTATGACTCACTATCACCATTATTTATGTGTTTTTACTCTTGATGGGTTGTGATTGTTGCGTGTTGTGACGTCTTTTTTTGGGGGGGGAAGGGTGCGTATTTTATGGTGACGCGTTGTATGTGTTTTTTATTGCTCCTTTGTGCTTAATTGTCATGCGATGTTGTCGTTTCGTGTGTTTCTGTTTGTTTTTTTTAGTTTTTTTGTGCGATATTTGACGTAAAAGAGGGTGTTGATGTTATTTATTGTGTATCTTTGCAGTCATGAAACAGAAACCGGTTATACATAATAAGCGCAGAAACCGCATACGCTTGCATGATGAAGGTAAGTATACGTTGCTCGTCACGGGTTTTCTCTTGGCGGTCACGTTGTGGGTTTGTTTTTATTTGCTTGATCACGGCATCGGCCCCGATTGGATGCGATGGGTATATTACGGCGTGATGGCGATAGCGGTGTTGGTTTATGGCATTTTGCTCAACTTCTTTCGTTGTCCGGTCCGCATGTTCCAGGGCCCCACAACAAAGTCGGTGGTTGCACCAGCCGATGGTCATATAGTGGTGATAGAGGAGGTTGAGGAGACCGACTACTTCCACGATCGCCGCATCATGGTTTCTATCTTTATGAGTCTTACCAATGTCCATGCAAACTGGATTCCGTGTGAAGGTACGGTGGTGAAGGTAGATCATCAGGATGGTAATTTCCATAAGGCTTATTTGCCTAAGGCGAGCGAGGAAAACGAGCGTTCGATGGTTGTCATCCGTACTCCGCATGGTGTTGATATCATGGCACGACAGATTGCTGGCGCCATGGCTCGCCGCATCGTGACCTATTCGGAGGAGGGACAGGAATGCTTTATTGACGACCACATGGGATTCATAAAGTTTGGTTCGCGTGTCGATCTTTATTTGCCTCTCGATTCAGAGATTTTGGTGAAGATGGGTCAGGCCACGGTTGGCGATGAGACTTTGATTGCCCGGCTGAAATAATCTTTGCGCCTATTTGTTTTATTTTCCAGATTGATATGAAACGACATATTCCCAATATCATCACTTGTTGCAATCTCATTTGCGGTTGCATAGCTGCCGGTGCAGCATTTCATCATCATTTCTATACAGCTTTGCTGTTTATATTGTTTGGTGCAGTGTTCGACTTCTTTGATGGCATGACTGCCCGTGCGCTTGGTGTGTCGGGACGTATGGGTGTTGAACTCGACTCGCTTGCCGATGTGGTTACGTTTGGCGTGGCTCCGTCGGCTATGTTGTTTACGCTGTTCAGCCAGGTGCGCTATCCCATGTTTATGTACTCCGACTTTTGGTTTACCATCATGCCTTTCACAGCCTTTCTTGTGGCGGCTTTCTCGGCATTGCGGTTGGCCAAGTTTAATATCGACGAGCGTCAGCACACCACCTTTATCGGTTTGCCAACTCCTGCCAATGCTTTGTTCTGGGCTTCGATGCTGGCATCGTGTGAGGACTATCTGCGCTCGCCTATGATGAACGCCATCTTCCTTTTTGCATTTATCGTGTTGTCGTGCTGGCTGTTGGTATGCGAAGTGCCTATGTTTGCACTGAAGTTCAAGTCGTATGCCTGGGAGGACAACAAAGTGAAGTATACATTCCTTATTCTGTGTGCCGTCATTCTTTTTGCCAATCTTGCCGTTGGTCTTACCGAGGGCAATGTGGGCATGCATTTGTCGCGTGGTCTGGCAGGATGCATTGGGCTATATATAGGAATGGGATTGATGACCGGACTCTTGCATAATCATGACTGACGACGAGCGTTTCATGCGTGAGGCATTGCGCGAGGCGGCCGTTGCCTTGAGTGCCGACGAGGTGCCTATAGGTGCCGTGGTTGTGGCCGATGGTCGTGTGATAGGCCGCGGACACAACTTGACCGAGACCCTTCACGATGTGACGGCGCATGCCGAGATGCAGGCCATCACTGCGGCTGCCGAGCATTTGGGGGGTAAATACCTGAACCAGTGCTCGCTTTATGTTACGGTGGAGCCATGCGTGATGTGTGCCGGAGCTATCGGATGGTCGCAACTGGGACGGCTGGTGTATGGTGCCTCCGACCCGAAACGTGGTTTCCAGACCTTTGCACCGCATGCCTTGCATCCCAAGACCGAGGTGCTGGCAGGAGTGTTGGGCGATGAGGCCAGCCTGTTGATGAAGAATTTTTTTAAGGGAAAACGATAATTAGGATAATATATTGCCATGACATATGTCGATGGAGTGAGGTATATGCACCGTTGTGAGGTGACATCTACCAATACATACGCAAAGGAATTGCTTGCTGCAGGTGTTGACTTGCCCGATGTGACCGTGCTTTCGGCCGATTTTCAGACTGGTGGGCGCGGACAGCGTGGTAATTCGTGGGAGAGCGAACGTGGTCAAAACCTCACCTTTTCGCTGGTGTGTCATCCGTTGTGGGTTGAGGCTCACAGCCAGTTTGTCCTGTCGCAAGCCATTGCCGTGGCTGTAAGTCAGACGCTTGGCGAATATGTTGAAGGCATCAGTGTGAAGTGGCCCAACGATATTTATTGGTTCGACCGCAAGTTGTGTGGCATTTTGATTGAATGCAACTTGGTGGGAAGTTCGGTTGCCGATTGCATAATCGGTGTGGGGCTCAACGTGAACCAAACAGTCTTTGTCAGCGATGCTCCCAACCCCGTTTCGCTGGCTCAGATCATAGGTGTGACAGTGAATCGCGATGTGCTGTTACATGCAATCGTGGCGCGGTTCATGTCGTTGTATGCCTCCCTGCAACAGGGTGGGGCAGAGGCTTTGCAGGCGGAGTATATGAGTAGGCTTTATCGTCGCACGGGCATGTATAAGTATCGTTGCCGCGATGGTGTGGAGTTTATGGCCGAGACCATAGGTGTCGAGCCTTCCGGACACCTGGTGTTGAGGCATGCTGATGGCGATGTGAAACATTATGAATTTAAGGAAATAAGTTTTGTGATATGATAAATCCCAAGGACATCCACATTTCAGACTTTAACTATCGGCTGCCCGATGAGCGTATAGCCAAGTATCCGTTGGCTGAGCGCGACAGCAGCAAGTTGCTTATATATAATAAAGGTGTAGTGAGCGAAGACCATTTTGCTTCGTTGCCAAAATATCTGCCACAGGGAGCACTTATGGTCATGAACAACACTCGGGTTATACGTGCTCGTCTGCATTTTCAGAAGTCGACTGGAGCCGTGATTGAGGTGTTTTGCATGGAACCCTCATTCCCTGCCGAGTATCAGGAGAACTTTGTGCATACTGGCAGCGTGGAGTGGTTTTGCATGATTGGCAACCTGAAGCGTTGGAAGGACGGAGTGCTCATGCGCGAAATCGATGTGAAGGGACAGACCTTGTGTCTCACTGCCGAACGGCTGGAGGCCGACAGTGGCAACGGAACGAATCATCGTGTGCGGTTTGCATGGAACGACCCCTCGGTCTCTTTCTCCGAAGTGCTTGAGGCTGTCGGCGAACTGCCCATTCCGCCTTATCTTAACCGCGAAACCGAAGAGAGTGACCTCAGAACATATCAGACCGTCTATTCAAAGGTGAAAGGCTCTGTGGCAGCTCCTACGGCAGGCTTGCATTTCACCCCGGCAGTGCTCGAGGCTGTTGATGCGGCGGGCATAGAGCGCGACGAGGTGACGCTGCATGTGGGGGCAGGAACTTTCAAACCCGTGAAGAGCGACACCATGGGTGGTCACGACATGCACTCGGAGTATATAGTAGTAAGCCGTGCCACTATAGGACGGTTGCTCAGTCACGGGGGGCATGCCATAGCTGTTGGCACTACATCGGTGCGCACACTTGAGAGTCTTTATTACATTGGATGTAAAATCGTGCATAACCCTAATATCGCCGAAGAGAAACTGCATGTAGGTCAGTGGGAGCCATACGACCACGTTGAGACCGTCGACACGCTTTCCGCCTTGCAAGCCGTTGCCGACTGGATGGATGCCAACGACCAGAAGGCTTTGCATACCACGACTCAAATCATCATCGTGCCGGGCTATAGTTACCACATAGTAAGGATGATGATTACCAACTTCCATCAGCCTCAGAGCACATTGTTGCTTCTTGTGTCGGCATTCGTGGGCGGCAACTGGCGCACGATTTACGACTATGCTCTCGCTCACGATTTCCGTTTCCTCAGTTATGGCGACAGTTCGCTGCTGATACCGTGAATTTGGAAGGGAAATAGAAGTAGATAAAAGAAGATAGAGGACGGTACTTACCTTTTTTGGGAGGGTAACATTCGTCCTCTATCTTCTTTTATCTCCCTTTATCTTCCGATAACTACCTTATTACTTTCTTGTTTATTTTGTCATTTGAAGTTCTTTGCCTTGATTTCCCATCCTTCCATCTTGTCGGGTGTGAATTGTGTGAAGAATGCTGCATTCTCGGTTTTTCCTCTCATCTGCCATTCCATCCACTTGAGTGCCACTTGTGCAAATGTTCCGCCAAATGGTTGCGCGAATGTACCCATGTGTCCGCCATTGAGCAGGTTGGCAAATGCTACTGGGGTCTTCTTTATGTTGTCGTAGTCGACCACTGCGTTGGCGTATGCCACATCGGGCTTGTCGCCCACGATGTAGATCACCGAGCCGTGCAGGTCGTTGAGTTGTTGTTTGCTTGCGCCTGCCATGCTCATGGTGCCCATGCCGGTGTTAAACATGATGTAGGTCGACACGCGTGGGTCTTTGGCCACGGTGAGCACCTGTGCACCGCCACACGACTGTCCGGAAAGACCAATGTGCTTGGTGTCGACGGTTTGGTAGTACGGGCTCTTGGGGTCGGCATTCTGAGCCAATACCCAGTCGATGGCTTTGGTCAGCAGTGCTCCGTCGGGGGTGTGGTTGATGTGACGGTCTTGCAGGTCCCACTGCATCTCGCCGATGGCTATGATGATGTAGCCGTGTGATGCCAGTTCGCTCAGCACTCGCTCGTGGGTGATTGATGTGTCGTTGCATCCACCGTTGGCAAATGCTATGACTGGCAGGAGCCCCTTCTCGGTGGCTGATTTCTTGAGGTCGATGGGGCGGTATACCACGTATCCTGGCAGCGAGCGTTCCTCGACAGCCACGGCACGGCATGGGCCTTGTCCGCATCCGTCGACCACCTTCATGCGGGTGAATTGTGTGTTGGCGTTTTCGAGTTTCAGGTTGCGGGCGAAGAATGCATCCATGGCGGGCAGGGTGATGTCGAGGCCTTGGTCGAATGCCACTCCGTGTTGTCCGGCTATCTTGATAAATTCGATTTTCTTGTTGCCTGCTTTGCGGCAGTTGTTGACATACGCCTCGGTGAGGTTGGGGCGCACGATGGGGTCTTGTGCTCCTTGCAGCAGAAGCAGTGGTGGAGTGACAGCGTCTTCATAGCCTATAGGCCACCACTCGGGATGTTGCGACCAGGTGTTGCCTGCGTTGCCGATTTCGGTTGGAGGTGCTCCGCCACATGCGCATGTCACGGCGCTTGTCTGTTCCTTCCATGGTCCGTCGCCCTCGAGGTCTTTGTTGCCGCTCGACACTCCGAGCATGAGCGAGAGGTGTCCGCCTGCCGAGTGTCCGTAGCATCCAATGCGGTTGGGGTCGACACCGTAGTCGGCAGCATGTGCCTTGAGCCAGCGTACAGCGCACTTCACATCCTCGATGCATGCCGGCATTGGTGCTTCGCGGGTGAGGCGATAGCCTACCGACAGGGCCACATATCCCTGCTTGGCATAGTGTTGCATGAGGTTTTGGTAGACGGGGTCGTTTTTCGAACCGGCATTCCATCCGCCACCATGGATGATGACTATGGCTGGCCGCAACCCTTGAGTTGCTGCTTGTGGGCGTGCGATGTCGAGTACCCACGAGTTCGATTCACCTTCGCGATAACGTACGTCGCGGCTTACGGTAATTTCTTGTGCCATGATGCAGAGTGTGAGTGCTGTCATGGCCATTACTAATGATAATCTTTTCATTTCGTCTTGGTTTTGTTAAACGGGTTAGTATGTAGATTAGTTTTATATGGTGCAAAAGTAGCGAATTATTTTGTAATTCGCATCAAGTTTTAGCGTGTATTTTCATGTTGGGCATGTAATTTATTAAAAAGGTGTGGAAAGCCGGCTTGTCTGTGTGCACGCGAGTTCAAAAAAATGAGTGCGCACTCGCGGGCTTGCGAGTGCGCACTCTCAGGGTCGCGAGTGCGCGCTCTCAGGGTCGCGAGTGCGCACTCTCGGGCGTGATGCCTCAGAGGTATGTGTGGGCAGGGTGTGGATTATCACCATCCGCCGCCCCATCCGCCGTATCCGCCGCCCCATCGGCCTTCTTGCGATGAGCGCTCGTTGTCGGTTCCCATGGCGTTTTTGCCGGCAAAGATGCTGAACTTGTAGATGACGCGCAGCATGCCGTAGGAGTAGATGGCGTTGTAGCGCGAGTCGGAACGCATGAGGGCTGTGATGTTACGGCTTATGTTGGTCTGTTCGCGCAGGATGTCGTTCCATTCGAGCATCACGGTGAGTGCCTTGCCGCGCAGGAATGAATGCGAGATTTGTGCATTCCACAACAGCTCGTTGGTGTTCATCTCGCGTTGTGCATATCCGCGACGACTGTTCATGCCTATGTCGGTGTTGAGCATCGTGCCCCAGGGCATGGTCCATTCCATCTCGGCTCCGTATGAGAAGTCGTAGGTGTCTTGGTTGGCGAAGGTGCTGGTGTTGTTCTTTGAGTGTGAATAGTCGAGTCGTCCGTTCGCGGCTGCATAGAACATAGAGTTGCGGTACGACAGTTCCAATCCACCGTCGAGCGACGTCTCTTGCGTGATTGACTTGATGTCGGCGTTGTCGGCATTTGCCGTTGCGTTGTTGTAGAAACCCACGTTGTGGCTGTAGCTTCCTCCGGCATCGATGTCGATCGTAAATGCCTTGTCAGGACCAAATCCGGTGTTGAAGCCGGCTCCACCGCCCGTATACCAGTTGCCGTTGATGTTCATAGGCATTGTGGTGCGCACACCGGTGGTGGGGTCGTAGGTGGTCTTGTTGCTTATGCTGTTGCGTGTGGCCGAGAAGTAGGCCCATGTGTAAATGCCCTGTTGACGGTCGGCGTTGTAGGTGTTGAAGTTGGCATTCACGTTGTGCGAGAATGAGGGCTTCAGTCCTGTGTTGCCTCGTGTGATGTTGAGGGGGTCGGAGTCGTCGCGAATATCGAGCAGGTTGGTCATCGATGGCTGTGATGTACGTCCGTTGTAACGCAGGTTGAGGTTGGTCTGCTTGTCGAAGTTCCATCGCATGTTGATGCGTGGTGCCAGGTCGAAGGTGTTGCGCGTCACTTCGGGGTATTCGGTACCCATGTACTTGTAGTTGAGTGTAGAACGTCGCGGCATGGCATCGAGTCCGATCGAGAAGTTATAGCTCTCGCGCACCTTGCGATAACTGAGGTTGATGGTCTGGTTGTAGTTGCGATATTCCGAGTACTGGCTCAGGCGGTTGGCCACCGAGTCGGTACCGTCGAGCACATACTGCATTTCTTCCATGAATCGCAGTATGGCAGGGATGTTGTAGCGGTTGGCTTGCAGCGATGACGAGAGGTCTTGATATGCCTCTGATTCGTAGATGTATGCCTTGCGGTCGTTGCGGCTATAGCTGTATTGGAACTGATAGCTGAACTGCAGGTATGTACGGTCGCCGATAGGTTCGCTGTAGGTGAGCTGTGCGCTCAGGTTGTGACTTTTTGATGGAGTGCGATAGTAGCGGTTGTTCTGCTGATTGGTGTTCAAGGTGTTGTATGTGATGTTGGCAGCCGATAGCTGACGACTGTGGCTGTCGGAGTACGAGCCGTTGAGGCGCAGGGTGAGGTTGCGTCCCTGCGAGTTGAACCGGCGGTTGATTTGCATCATCGCGTTCGCGTTGGTGTTGTTGTTGTACGACTGGCTGCGGTTGGTGTTGGTATTGACCACGATATTCATCAGCTGGTCGAGTATGCTGCCGGCATCGGGAGCCGTGCCACCGTTCGATGCGCGTGCGATGGCGTCGTTGTAGTCGAGCACCCCGCTGGTGATGAGGTTGGGGTCTTCGTCAAACGAGCCAGAACTGCTGGTAGAATATCCACGTCCACGCGAATAGCTGAAGTTGGGACGGAATATGATGTTGGTCATGGTGTCGGGCTTCCATTCCATGCGGAAGTTGCTGTTGACCCTTGCATTCGATGACAGGCTCTGGCTGATGCTCTCGCTGAAGTTGCCACGGCTGGCTACGAAGTTCTCGGTCGACGACTGTGTGATGTTGTTGCTGCCATCGTATCGGTAGCGCAGGCTTCCGCCCAACTCGAGTTTCTCGCTTGCAGTGGCGAAATTGGCTCCGAGGTCGTTGCTTTTGCGCAGGCCTCCGCCCCAGCCCCAGCGACCGCCACCTCCGCCATACTCCCTGTCGCCCACATTGTTGGCGCCGCCAAGTATGGTTGCCTGGAAGTTGTCGTTGAAGCGGTTGACGGTGAATCGCTCTGAATAGCGGTTTTGGGTGCCGGCTCCGAGGTTCACGTTGCCATACCAACCGTTCATCATGCCTTTCTTCACCGTAAGGTCGATTACCGTTTCCTCCTCGCCGTCGTTGATGCCGGTCACGCGCGAGAGGTCGCTCTGTCGCTCGTAGGTCTTGATGCGCTCGATCATGTCGGTAGGCAGGTTTTTCATTGCCACGTCGTTGTCGTTGAGGAAGAACTCTTTGCCGTCGATGAGTATCTTGGTCACGGTCTTTCCGTTGATGGTGATGTTGCCGTCTTTGTCGACTTTTGCTCCTGGCAGTTGCTTCACGAGTGCCTCGAGGGTCGAGCCTTCGGGCACACGATAAGTTGATGCGTCAAACACGAGCGAGTCCTCCGATACTTGCACCTTTGCTGCATTGGCCGTCACCTGGGCTGCCTTCAGCATGATGGCATCGGATGACAGTGTGAGGTAACCCATGCCGACCTTGCGGCTCGACTGGCGTGTCAACTCGATATCTACATATCGGGTTGTATAGCCCACATACGAAATCTTGATGGTGTATTTACCGTTGCTCACCTCCTTCAGTTCGAAGGCTCCTTCGCTGCTGGTGATGGCTCCGGTGATGAATGTACTGTCGGGAAGCTGCAGTAGTTGCACGGTTCCGGCGATGATTGCTTCCTTGCTCTCTTTGTCGATTAACGTACCAGTGACGTTGTGTTTGCTCTGAGCCATGATACCTATGTGTGCGCACATAGTCATGGCAAGAAACAAGAGTGTTTGTTTCATTGGTAATGGTTTGTTTGTGTCAGTTTTTAATATTATATTTTGTTTACTTTGGATTCAGAAGCGCCTGCCGACTCTCTATATGCGTGTCGAGCGTAAGCGGGCACAAAGTTACGAATAAGATAAATCATAGCCGATAGTTTTAAGATATTTTAATACAAATAATCAAGTTTTATGCTCAATGATGACCATAAGTTTGTTTTTTATGCGTAACTTTGCAGCGCAAAAACAGAATTACGACATGAAGACAATGTTACTCAGATGGGTGTTTGCCTTGTTGATTGCATCCCTCCCGGCTGTATGCGACGCACAGTTTGTGAGGCTCGACAAATACCCCAACATCCCGCCTGAATATGAGGCTGCATTTGTCGACCAAGTGACCGACTATGTGTCGGGGGTGGTGAAATCAATGTACGGACAATACTTCGGACAGCTATCGCCCGAGGGCAACATCTATGGCTACGGGTCTTTCTTCACTATTCAGGACGAGGAAATCTACGGACTCTATCGCAACGGCGACCTGGCTTTTGGAATAAAAAGGGGTGCCGAGGTGGCTAAAGTGGGTACCAACGACCACTACACGGCCTACGACCTGCGTACCGGTTACCCTCTCTACATAATGAAAGACAACCAGAAGTATGCACCATCGGCCGACTTCCGCGAGAAAAACCGTTTCCTGATACTGAAATACAACAACGGCGACCAGTATGTGGGCGAATCGACCGACAACAAGCGCGAGGGATTCGGACTCTACTTCCACTCTAACGGCGATTTCTACTACGGTCACTACAAGAACAACAACAGGCAGGGATATGGTGCATTGTTCAAGCGAGAAGACAATGCAATAGTTATTCAATACTGGGATGAGTCGGAAGATGAATAACGACCTTGTATCGACCAACAGCCTGCGTGCATGGTTGCTTGCCTCACGCCCCAAAACCCTGACCGGTGCTATTGCCCCCGTATTGGTGGGTGGAGCGCTGGCTGCGGCTTCATTCAGTTGGGTGTTGTTTTCCCTCTGTCTGCTCTTTGCCGTGGTGATGCAGATCGACGCCAACTTCGTCAACGACTACTTCGATTTCGCTCATGGCACCGACCGTCAGGACCGGCTGGGCCCCGAGCGAGCCTGTGCACAGGGATGGGTCACTGTCGGGGCAATGAAATGTGCTATCGCCATCACTACCGTCATTGCATGCATCGTGGGACTGTCCATCGTGGCCATCACCCATCAGTGGGAACTGCTGGCGGTAGGCGTGGCTTGCGTAATAGGCTGTTTCATCTACACCACACACCTCAGCTACATGGGGTGGGGCGATGTGATGGTCGTACTCTTCTTTGGCTTTGTGCCTGTGGTGTTTACATATTATGTCATCACTGGTGGCGACTTCAACCTGTCAACATTTCTTGCAGGCCTTGGAATGGGACTTGCTACCGACAACCTGCTCATGGTGAATAACTATCGCGATGTGGAGCAAGACCGCATCAGCGGCAAGCGCACACTCATCGTCAGGTTCGGCAACACATTCGGCCTACGTGCCTACTTGTGGCTTGGCATCGTGGCTTTCATCCTGGCTGTCGCCACATTGCTCATCATTCCATCAGCAAACCATCATCTCACATTAGGCGAGATGAGTGCGGGCTTAGTCCTGCTTCCCTACCTCCTCTTCCATCTTTCTACATATTCAAGCATGCGGCACATGCAGGGCCGTGCCCTCAATCAGGTGTTGGGACGCACTGCCATCTGTATTTTCCTCTATGGCATTCTGCTTGCATCTGCAATAATTGTAAACTATGCATTATGAATCATGCCTTAAGTCAAATAGGTGAACTCATATCGCTCGCAGTAGCAGTGTCGTGGACTCTCACTGCACTCTTCTCCGAAATAGCATCGAAGCGCATGGGGTCGTTACCTCTCAATCTGGTGCGCATCACCATGGCGTTGCTCTTCCTCGGCCTCACACTATGGCTCACACTCGGAGTCCCTTATCCCCTCTATGCCGACGGGCCCACGTGGTTGTGGCTCTGCCTCTCGGGTTTTGTGGGATATGTGCTTGGCGACTATTGCCTCTTTCGTTGCTACATACTCATCGGCGCTCGGTTCGGACAACTGTTCATGACCCTCGCACCTCCTTCGGCGGCTATCATGGCATGGATTTTGCTTGGCGAACGGATGACCTGGCTGGCTGTCGTAGGTATGCTTATCACCATTACCGGAATATCATTATCGGTGCTCAGCCGCAAACATAACGACGACCACAAGTCGCGATTCTTCAGCCTGCAATCATCGTTGTCTACAAAAGGAATGCTCTTTGGCATAGGGGCAGGAATGGGACAAGGCATAGGACTGGTACTCAGCAAAGTGGGCATGCAACACTACGAGGCATCGATACTCTCGCATGGCATTACCGACATAGCGACATATACAGTGACTGACGCACTCATCCCTCTGTCGCTCTCCACCGTCATGCCCTTTGCCTCGACCATGATACGAGCCACGATGGGCATCATCGGGTTCTCCATCGCGCTTTTCCTCTTCTCGCATCATGGCGGAGCAAAGCTCGTTCATGCTGTGCGCGACCGCCGAGCCATGCTCTTCACCCTCCTTGCCACCATCTTCGGGCCCTTCGTTGGCGTCAGTCTCAGCCTCATGGCCACATTATATACAAATACAGGAGTGGCGCAGACAATCATGTCGCTCACTCCTGTACTCATCATCCTGCCTGCCTACCTTTGGTTCCGACAGCCAGTCACACTGCGCGAAATCATCGGAGCCATCATCAGCGTGGCTGGTGTAGCACTGTTCTTTTGTTTTTAAGTTCGAACCCTCCTTGCAATCCGGATGGAGTTCCTCCACGTCGCACTCTTTTTCTCTAAGGAGTCTTGTGAGTATAGGAGTTTTTTTCTCGTTTCTCCTTTTCTCTTTCTACTCCTTAGAGATAATTGAACGCTAAGTAATGAAGTAATTCTTGTTTACGTCTTGAGAAATGCGGTGCATTTGCAGGAGTGCACAGAGAGGCATCCGCATGCCTCTGCGACACTTTGCAGTGTTATGACACTCTCAAATAGATTCCACTCCTTTCCATCTTTGCGTTCAGTTGATTGAGTTTTTGAGTTCTTAA
>CAMVDC010000081.1 GCA_947166155.1 uncultured Prevotellaceae bacterium
CCATGGAAGCCTTCATCCACAACATGAACACCATCCACTCGCGCGGTGGCAACCAAGTGGTATTCAGTTCGATAAACTACGGAACCGACACATCGGCCGAGGGACGTTGCATCATACGCGAACTGCTCAACTCAACCTACGAAGGTGTGGGCAACGGTGCTACAGCCATCTTCCCCATTCAGATATGGAAGAAGAAACGCGGAGTGAGCTACCTGCCCGAAGATCCCAACTACGACCTCTACTGCCTGGCATGTAAAGTGACCGCACGCCGCTTCTTCCCCAACTTCGTGAACCTCGATGCCACATACAACTTCCACGAGAAATGGCGCGCCGACGACCCCGAGCGCTACAAGTATGAACTTGCCACGATGGGATGCCGCACACGTGTTTTCGAAAACCGCTTCGGCGAAAAGACCAGCATCGGACGCGGCAACCTCTCGTTCTCTACCATCAACATCGTGAAACTCGCCATCGAGTGTATGGACATCAAGAACGAAGAGGAGCGAATCAACGCATTCTTCGCAAAACTCGACAACCTGCTCGAAATCACAGCCAAGCAACTCCACGAACGCTTCAACTTCCAGAAGACGGCACGCGCCAAGCAGTTCCAACTGCTCATGTCGCGCCTGTGGATTGGAGCTGAACATCTGAAGGGCGACGACACTATTGAGTCGGTCATAAACCAAGGCACACTCGGTATCGGATTCATCGGACTTGCCGAATGCCTCATAGCACTGACCGGACATCATCACGGCGAAGACCCCAAGAGCCAAGAACTGGGATTGAGGATCGTGACCTACATGCGCGACCGCGTAGTGGAGTTCAGCGAACGCTATCAGCACAACTATTCAGTGCTCGCCACACCAGCCGAGGGACTTGCCGGACGTTTCACACGCATCGACAAGAAACAATTCGGTGAAATACCAGGTGTGACCGACAAGGACTACTACACCAACTCGAACCACGTACCCGTGTACTACCATTGCAGCCCGCGCCATAAGGCTGAAATCGAAGCGCCATACCACGAACTGACACGTGGCGGACATATCTTCTACGTGGAAATCGACGGCGATGCAACCCACAACCCTGCTGCCATCATGAACATCGTGGACCTGATGGACAAATACAACATAGGCTACGGCTCCGTGAATCACAACCGCAACCGCTGCATGGATTGTGGATATGAAGATGCAACCGAAGGACTCACCGTGTGTCCGAAATGCGGAAGCACACATATCGACACCTTGCAACGCATCACAGGCTACCTCGTGGGAACCACCGAGCGTTGGAACTCGGGCAAACTGGCAGAACTGAAAGACCGCGTGGTACATAAATGACACTGTCTGTTCTCGACATAATCGAAGGCACATCGGTCGACGGGCCAGGACTGCGTACATCCATCTATATGGCAGGATGCACACATCACTGTGTGGGATGCCACAACCCCCAGTCGTGGAATATAGATAACGGCACCCCCTACTCTATCGACGCATTGATGGAAGTTATCAGTTACAACAACTTCCCAGTGACCCTCACTGGTGGCGACCCTTTCTTCCAAGTAGATGCAGCAGCAGAACTGGCACGCACCATAAAGCAAGAACTCAACCTCGACATATGGTGCTACACAGGTTATACATGGGAGCAACTTGTGCAACACGATAACTTCATACAACTGTTGCAGCAAATAGATGTGGTTGTAGATGGCCCATTTGTTCTGTCAAAACGCGACATATCATTATTGTTTCGTGGCAGTTCGAACCAACGCATAATCGATGTACCTTCATCATTAGAGAAAAAAGAATGTATACTATGGCAGGCACCTCCAAATGTTTACGACATTTAAGGACCTACATATAGCATATCGTAATAAATGAAAAGCCTCGGAAGTCAGTCGAACTCTATATTTGAGTAGATGACTTCCGAGGCTTCATTTATTCTGTTCTTGCCTCAAGCAGCAGTTGTTCACTATCTTTCAATAAGCCGGAATGCGTTGGGGAGGTAATCGATTATATCTGATGCGATAAGACTTTCCTCGCTGAGGTTCTTCGATGCTATATCGCCCGCAAGTCCATGGAGGTATGTGCCGAGAATAGATGCTTGCAGCGAACTGTAGTCCTGTGCAAGAAACGAGAGGATGATGCCTGTAAGTACGTCTCCACTGCCTGCTGTTGCCATTCCCGGGTTGCCTGTAGTGTTGTATATCACGTCTGCATCGGGAGTGACTATAGCAGAATTGGCACCTTTGATGATAATGTATATGTGTAGTTTTTGTGCCAGTTTGCGAGTGAGCTGCAGTTCTTCATAGCTGTTGGCCGATGCACCGATGAGTCCACGCAGTTCCTTTTTGTGAGGAGTGAGTATTGAGTCGGGCGGAATCTGCTCCATCATTGATGGATGCATTGCAAGTATGTTGAGCGCGTCGGCATCCATCACAAGTGGACCACGGTGGTAGTGTAGTTGCTGACTCAGTGCACGCACCGTTGCATCATCGAGCCCTATGCCAGGACCGACAGCTACCGCATTGTATGCTGTCGTCTCGAATGGCTTGGTGAAGGTATCTGCATTGGGCTCGATGTGAAGGATAGCTTCAGGAATAGATATCTGCAACGGCAGCACATTGGTCTGAGGCGTGTGAACGGTCAGTTTCCCTGCTCCGCTTCGCATACAGGCTTTGGATGCAAGTATAGCTGCACCTGCCATTCCTTGCTTGCCGGCAATGAGGCATGCATGACCAAATGTGCCTTTATGCGAGAAGCGCGGGCGTGTCTTGAGCATACGCACCACATCGGCTTGCTCTATAATATAGTAAGGAGTGGACGTTGTAGTGTTGTCGGGGTCAATAAGCGATAGGTTGACAACCTCTACCCTACCTACAAACGACTCGTTCTCAGCAAATAGGAAAGCCAGTTTCGGTTGCCCGAAGGTGAATGTATAGTCGGCTTTCACGATGTGGGTCATGATGTTCGAAGCATTGTCTTCGGTCATCAACCCCGAAGGGATGTCGATTGAGACGACTGTAGCTGGAGCCGAATTGATATACTTCACCACGGCAGCAAAGCCACCGTTGAGCGGACGCGAGAGTCCAGTGCCGAAAAGTCCGTCGATTATTATATCGTCCTGAACAATCTGTGGCGGAACGAAGTCGGATGTGATTTCGTGGAAGTCAACGGCCGGACAGTGTCGCAAGCGGTTTTTATTGGCTTGACAATCGGCCGAGAGATTATCAGACACGTTAAAGAGGTAGGCCGATACTCTATATCCTAACAGTGACATCTGGCGTGCCACAGCTATTGCGTCGCCACCGTTGTTGCCAGGACCTGCAAACACAATTATGCGTCGGTCTTTGTGGAAGAGTTCCGAAAGACGGCTTGTGACACCTTGTGCAGCGCGTTCCATGAGGTCAAGCGAACTGATGGGCTCTGTTTGTATGGTGTGAGCGTCCACCAGATGTATCTGTGCGGATGTGAGTATCTTCTTCATTATGAAAAGTCTCCTTCCTTTTTCCTACTATCTTGCTTTGTTAAATCAGCGGCATTCCAGCATCGCGACATTCTTTGCGCATGGAGTCGGGCCATATACTGGCTTGTATCTCACCTATATGTGCTTTATGAAGGAGCACCATGCATAGGCGACTCTGACCGATACCTCCGCCTACTGACAGTGGCAGTTCACCCGCAAGCAGACGCTTGTGGAAGAAGAGTTGGCTGCGCTCTTGTTTGCCTGTGATTTCAAGCTGGCGGTTGAGTGCATCGATGTCGACACGTATGCCCATAGAACTGAGCTCTACAGCACGTCCGAGCACTGGATACCATATCATAATATCACCGTTAAGTCCGTTGAATCCGTTGGTATTAGGTGTGGTCCAGGGGTCGTAGTCGGGTGAGCGCAAGTCGTGTGGCTCGCCATTGCTTAGTTTTCCTCCGATACCTATGATGAAGACCGCTCCGTAAGTGCGACAAATGGCATCCTCACGTTCCTTTGGTGTGAGGTCGGGATAGAGTTGGAGGAGTTCTTCTGAGTGAATGAAATGTATTTTCTCGGGCAAGAATGGCTTGAGCTGACGGAAGTGCTCACACACAAGATATTCAGTGCGGCGTATGGCGTTATATATGTCTTCCACTATTGCCTTGAGGAAGTTGAGGTTGCGGTCTTCACGGTTTATGGTGCGCTCCCAGTCCCATTGATCCACATAGAGTGAATGTAGGTTGTCGAGTTCTTCATCGCCACGCACTGCGTTCATGTCGGTGTATAGTCCGTAGCCTGATGGTATGTTATACTCTGCAAGCATCATGCGTTTCCACTTGGCAAGCGAGTGTACCACTTCGGCCACTTGTTCGCCCATGTCTTTGATTGGGAAGGACACTGGACGCTCTACCCCGTTGAGGTCGTCGTTGAGTCCGAGTCCTCGTAGTACAAATAGCGGTGCAGTTACACGTCTCAGTCGCAGTGCTGTCGAGAGGTTTGATTGGAAGAAGTCTTTAATTTGTTTTATGCCTTGCTCTGTGTCGAGCGGGTCAATGAGTGGCTTGTAGCCTTCTGGGATAATTAGTTTGCTCATAATTGTGTGTGTGCTGTTGTAGAATGATGCCGCGATGTATGGAATTAAGAGAATGTCATGATATGAGGATTAATACATTATCTTTTTCCATACATAGTCGGTCTCACGTTGTATGCGTTCCTCAAATTTTGTGTTGTCGTCTTGCAGGTAGTGTACGAAGTCGATAATTGGTATGACGGACATGACGACTGGCAGTGGAATTGAGAATCCGACACCGAATGTTACGAGTCCGAATATCACGTAGATGAACCATAGAGCAAAGTATGTGATGATGTAACTAAGTCCGCGACTGTTGTTGCCCAAATAGAAGTGGTGTATGCCAAGGGTGCCGAGGAAAAAGGCAAGAACTGCTGCTATGGTCTTATCCTTCGTGGGCCGGGTGTAGGTATATGTAGCCGAGGATGTAGAAGAGGAAGTTGATGATGATTCATAACTGGATGATGAAGACGATGATGTGGTATTGCTTGTTGCCTTCTCGTCTTTCTGATAATTGTCTGCAGAGTTGTCGGTTTGTCTTTCTGCGACGTGTTCTTCGTGTGTTTCGGTGTGTGTTACAGGACATCCGCACTTAGGGCATGCTGTTGCCTGGTCGGATATCATCTGTCCACATTCTTTACATTCGATTAACATAGCGGTTGTGAGTTAAGGGTGAAAAGATAAAAGTGAATAATATGAGTCTGATAACCTTGGATGGGAGCTGACGCATGTAATTATCAATTATAAATTGTCAATTATAAATTATCAATTATAAATTATCAATTGTCAATTAACCTCATTACTCCCACTCGATAGTTGCTGGTGGTTTCGACGATATGTCGTAGCAAACGCGGTTTACGCCTCTCACCTTGTTTATGATTTCGTTCGACACTCGCGACATAAAGTCGTAAGGCAGTTGTGCCCAGTCGGCTGTCATAGCGTCGGTTGATGTCACTGCTCGCAGTGCTACGGGGTGTTCGTATGTACGTTCGTCGCCCATCACTCCTACCGAGCGTACGGTAGAAAGCAGTATGGCTCCTGCTTGCCATATTTGATCGTAGAGACTCACTTCTATCTCGCCGTCCTGCATGTCGGCAGGTACTCCTGCTGCCAACACTCTCCGAGCTTCCTCGCCTGTGAGTTTCACTTTGTAGTTGCGTAAGCCCTTGATGTATATGTCGTCGGCTTCTTGCAGTATGTGTACTTTCTCGGGTGTGATGTCGCCCAGGATACGTACTGCCAGTCCCGGGCCTGGGAATGGGTGGCGTGTGATGAGGTGTTCGGGCATTCCGAGTTGACGCCCCACCCTGCGCACTTCGTCCTTGAAGAGCCACTTGAGTGGTTCACACAGTTTGAGGTGCATATCTTTGGGCAGTCCGCCTACGTTGTGATGGCTCTTGATGGTCTTTCCTGTTATGTTGAGACTTTCGATGCGGTCGGGGTATATTGTGCCTTGTGCCAGCCATCGAGCGTCTTTTATCTTTTGCGCTTCAGCGTTGAACACCTCGACAAAGTCGCGACCAATGATCTTGCGTTTCTGCTCGGGGTCGGTCACACCGGCAAGGTCGGCAAAGAACTTCTGACTGGCATCTACACCAACGACGTTGAGTCCGAGGCATTCATAGTCGTGCATCACATCGTGGAACTCGTTTTTGCGCAGCATTCCGTGGTCGACGAATATACATGTGAGTTGATTGCCGATAGCTCGATTGAGCAACACGGCCGCTACCGACGAGTCTACTCCGCCCGAGAGTCCGAGTATGACGCGGTCAGTGCCTATTTGTTGCTTTAGCTCTGCCACGGTTTGGTCAACAAATGACTGACTGCTCCAGTCCATGCGGCTGCCGCAGATATCAACCACGAAGTTGCGAAGCAGTTGCAGGCCTTGCACCGAGTGGAACACTTCGGGATGGAACTGCACACCCCATGTCTTTTGTCCTTCTACCTGATATGCTGCATATTGCACAGTCTGTGTTGATGCTATTTTGCGGAACGTCGGCGGCAAACTAACAATCGTGTCACCATGGCTCATCCACACTTGGCTGCCTTGAATGAAACCTCGAAACAGAGGATTTCCGTCCTCCATCCACTCAAGGTTGGCACGTCCGTACTCGCGGGTTCCCACGGGTTCAACACGGCCGCCCTCTGTCATGTGTGCCATGAGTTGTGCTCCGTAGCATATACCCAGCACTGGATAGTGTCCGAGTATGGCAGTAAGGTCGGGATGGAAAGCATTGTCGGCATACACGCTAAGAGGTGATCCGCTTAAAATCACACCAATCACATCTTTGTCGTCGGCTGGAAATTTGTTGTAAGGTAGTATTTCGCAAAACGTATCGAGCTCTCTCACACGTCGTCCGATGAGTTGTGTGGTTTGGGAGCCGAAATCGAGGATAATAATTTTTTGCATCGTCTACTTTCTGTTTGTTATTTCAATTAATTTATTTCAAGTGCAAAGATACGGTTTTTTGTTGGATAAATGGCTATGTAGGTGTCGAAAAGTGATAAAATTATGTCGACGTGTGATGATTGAGTCAATTTACAATGTATTTCGGTTTGTTTTATTACTTACAGTTGTATAAACAAACGAATCGGAGTGTTTGGATTATAAGTCCATATACTCCGATTCGTTTAGTTTGATTATTCGGTTATACAGTTCTAACCTTTAGGAAATATCTGCTCCTTTCGTTAGTATCTTTCGATTTACCACCTTTTTGTGAATCTATTTCACAAGCACTTTCTTGCCGTTGCGAATGAAGATACCGGTTTGCGATGGTTGACCGTTTTGGCGCACTCCATCGATTGAGTACCACTGGCCGTCGGATGTACCCTTTTCTATTGCACCGATCGATGATGCTATACCATCTGCTCCGCGCGAACTTACTTGTTGTTCCTTGTTGGTCGGGGTCTCTTTTTCATCCTTGTCGGGAGTAATGCGCACAAATTTCACAAACATTCCGTGGTCATATAGCAGGTGCATCATCCTGTGATACTGACGTCCGTTCAATACTTCAAGAAATTGTGGGCGGTAGTCTTTGTGCAGTTTGAGCATAGCTTTTGCATTGGCATGCATCTGCTCATACATTGATTTCAACTCATTCTTTTGCTCTTCAGTGAGTTTACCCTTTGGCATGCGCTGAGGCGACATAGGTTTTGTCTTTACCTGATACTGCTCGTTTATTGCAGTCCTCTCAGCAAGAAAGGTTGTCATCACTGATGCAAATTCTGCAGTTTTATCTTCTTCAAGTTTTAGCCGATGTGCAAATTTCTCAGCTATTTCATCATTTGTCAGTTTCACGACTTTCATGGCAACACGCGGTCCCCTATGAAAACCATGATTATTGAATCCGCGAGGGCCTTGAGGTCCACGCTGTGGTTGAGCCATTGCCGCTGTAGCGACAAACATCATCGATGTAATAAGAAGTACAATTTTCTTCATAGTTCCGTTCGCAATTTTAAGGGTTAATAATATCTTATTGATTCTCTCACAATCCTTTTACACCTTATTAGATGCTAAATCTTATTAAATGTAAAAAGGCAACATCGACTTTAACCTTTGTTAACAGACTCGACGCCATGTAATAGCTTTGCTTTATATAGGGTTTGAGTGTAAAAATTGATGTATTTTATCCGATTTCTGTCTTGTAAACTAATATGGCAAACGCCAGCAAATGATGCGGCGAGCATATAGACATGGTGTTGCGAGCACTGAAACAAGTTGTTGTGAGCACTGAAACAAGTTGCGGCGAGCATATAGACATGGTGTTGCGACAGCTGAAAAAAGACGCTGCGAGTGCGTATAAAAAGCTCGTCCCTCGTGCAGAGTACGGTCGTACTTCCTGCAAAGTACGGCCGTCCCCTGCACGGGGGACGACTTTCTCAAGCACGAGGGACGGCTTGAGAATGCAATAGTTTGATTATCAAAGGCCGCTTTCTGCGATTGATAACGGCTCGTAATGTTTACTTTTTACCAGCCAGTCGCATGCGTACTGAAGTCGGGGTGGAAATAGTAGTAATGTCGGCTGTGTTCACTTGTTGCTGCTCACCCTCGATATTGAACTTCAGTGTAGCGCCGTCAGTACGAACATCGATGGTGACTGGTGCACCCATGACTAATGGAAGGTTTACGTCGCCATGACCGGCAGGAAAACCACAGAGTACTGGAATTTTGTATTCTTTTAGCAATTCGTGGAGCATTGCCTCCACACTGCCGTAGGTGAACTCGCTGCCACAGTCGTCGAACTCGCCAAGGATGATGCCTTTGCAACGGTCGAGTACTCCGTTCATCTGTAGTATGCGCATCTGGCGGTCGATGTTGTGCATCGACTCTCCCACTTCCTCAACAAACAGTATGAGGTCTTGTCCTTTGGTTGCATCGGCCTGCGAACCGAGGTTGGGCGCAAAGGTACATATGTTGCCACCTACAAGCACTCCGCTGGCGCGTCCTGTGATGTTCTGCTCATGAGCAGGCAATTCATAGCGTGGCACTTGTCCCATGAGCAAATCACGCATAAGTGTGCTTGTCTTGTCGGTGCCGCTATTGGCCAGGAATGAACTCATAGTGCCGTGAATGCTCATAACACCAGCACGGCTCTGCAACCCGTGAAGAGTAGTGATGTCGCTAAAGCCCACCAACCATTTGGGCGATGCCTTTAGTTCTGCGAGCGATAATTGGTCGATGAGTTGTATGGTGCCGTAACCTCCACGGTTGCAGATGATAGCCTTGATCGTTGGGTCGCTGAGAGCCCAGCGTATGTCGCTCACACGTTCGGCTACAGTACCGGCATATCGTCCGTCGACCACTTTACCCACATTGGGCCCGATGACTGGTTCCAGTCCCCACGAACGTAGCACGTCGGCTGTCTTCTCCACATTTTCCATCGGTGTGAAATAGGATGGCGAGATGAGAGCCACACGGTCGCCAGCCGACAGGTAGTCGGGTTTCACACAATTAAGCACAACTGTTTCTCCTTTTTTTGTTTTCACCTCATCGTCGTCGTCACTGCACGAGGTGAAGGTCATGCCGCAGGCAAGGATGGCGGCAAACATCCATAAAAGTGATGAATACTTCATTTTAATCTTTTATTAGTTATTATTTTTTGTTTATTCGCTTGGCCATACCGATGGCACCAGTGGGACATACAAGACGGCAGAGGTGGCAGCCGACACATTTGGTGCCTACGATGTGTGGCTGTCGATCGGTGAATGTGATGGCCTGATGTCCGCCGTCCATGCACGACACATAGCATCGGCCACAGCCTATACACACCTCTCGGTCTATCTTCGGATATACGATAGTGTCGCGGTCGAGTTCGCCTGGTGTAACGAAACTTGATAACGCTTCGCCCACAATGGAGTCGAGTGAAGTAATGCCGCGCTCGGCAAGGTAGTTCTGCAAGCCGAGAATAAGGTCGTCGATAATGCGATATCCATATTGCATCACAGCAGTACACACCTGCACATTGCGGCATCCCAGCTGGATGTACTCCAATGCATCGCGCCAAGTCTCTATGCCTCCGATGCCGCTCAGTTCCACTTTCTTACCATGTGCGCCATTGATGAGTGGATTCTGTGCCATTTCCAATATATAACGCAGTGCGATAGGTTTGACTGCTCGCCCCGAGAGTCCGGAAATGGTTTTATGACCACTTACTGCCGCCCTGTCATTCATGGTGATGCTCTTGATAGTGTTGATAGCCGAAATAGCATCAGCACCAGCAAAGTAGGACGACATGGCTGGTTGGTTGATTTGCGTGATGTTGGGAGTCATCTTTGGGATGACAGGAATACTCACACTGCGTTTTACATAAGCTGTATAGAATAATACCAACTCTGGATTCTGCCCCACATCGCTGCCCATACCCGACAGTCGCATCTGCGGGCATGAGAAGTTGAGCTCTACGGCATCGCATCCAGCGTCTTCTGCCATCTTTGCCAGTTCTATCCATTGCTCTTCGGTCTGTCCCATGATGCTGGCTATCACTACTTTCTTCGGATAGTTTTGCTTCAGTCGTCGCAGTATGTCGAAATCTACATCCACCGGGTTCTCGCTCAGTTGCTCCATATTGCGGAATGCATAGAAGTCCGACGAACCATCCGGCTGGCATGCATCAAATCGTGGCGATACCTCGCGTATGTCTTGTTTGCATATAGTTTTGTAAAACACACCTGCCCATCCTGCATCGAATGCCCGTGCCACCATCTCGTAGTTGGTACATATTGCCGAAGATGCCAGGAAGAACGGGTTTTCGCATGGAATTCCGCAGAAAGTAATGGCGAGGGATGTCGATTCAGCACATCCTTGTACTGAGGATTGCTGTGTGGCATTTTCTCCTTCTTCCACACACCTGAGTGGAGCCAGCATCTGCTTGATTCGTATAGGTCTGTCGTAGTGAATGCAGGCTTGTTCGGCAGCCTCCAAATCATCGTCAGTACACCCTGTCAGCCAACTACCAGCTAACTTTGCGTTGCCGAATCGTATGGCACGTATAGCCCGTGCAGGGTCGCCATTCCTACAAGCCTTGCTGCATGGCGCATCGGCACAGAGCAGACACCGTGCAGCCTCTTCTAATTGCAATTTCTTATTCATATCCTTGTATGTTTTTATGGAGGTATTATGTCATTGGTTTATTGTCGGGGACAAAGTTAAGCAAAAGTTTTTGGATGAAACAAGATTTAATAAATTATTATACTAATAACGAAGAAAAATCACGGGTTCAGACATAAATGAAGCTTTTTCCACGCATGGAATGATGACATGAAAGTGATGAAAACAGAAGCAAATGGAAGTTATAGCATTTTTATTTCTTCATTTTATTTAGAAATCGTTTTGCCGTTAATAATATAATGTCTATCTTTGCATGGTAAAAAGATAACATGGTGCGGTGACTGCTAAGCAGAGTCGGTGAACACGATTGAGACTACAAGAAGTATATTTACACAATCATATTATTAACTCTTAAAAACACAACTATTATGAAAAAACAAATCATCAAAGTATCAATAGTGCTGATGGCTGCATCAGTGCTTTTCAGCTCGTGCATTGGTTCGTTCAGCCTTTTCAACAAGTATGAGAAATGGCAGACCAACATGACTGGCAACAAGTATGTGAACGGTATCGTTGGCTTCATTCTGCAACCTATCGTAGGCACTGTATGTCTGTTTGTGGATGCACTTGTGCTCAACACCATAGAGTTCTGGACAGGTAACAACCCTGTGGGCACTGCAAGCACTCAACATGTTAAGGGAACCGACGGACACGAATATGCCATCCGCACATTGAAGAACGGATATAAGATTACATCCGACACAGGCGAAGTGACACTACTCAGTCACAACAAGAAGACCGACGCGTGGTACATCTCGCAAAACGGTGAGAAGAAGGAACTCATCCGTTTCAATGCCGACGGAACTATCCAGGCTAACCTTGGCAACGGACAGAGCATCACTGTCTCGAACGACGAAGCTGGTATGCGCCAGGTCAAGGATGCTATGAACAGCACTTATTTCTATGCATTGAACTAAAACATAGACAGACTATATGAAAAAAGCAGGGAAAGCTCGATGCTTTCTCTGCTTTTTTTGATTATTCGAATCTTTATGTAAGTCCGGATGATTGACGTACTTATTCTCCTGCCGGGAATATTATCTGATAGCGTCCGCTCAAGTGCATCATGGCAAAGAGGCGGAGCAGTGCACAATAGTATTCATCGAAGAAACCATCTTCGAGCGGTTCGTGCTTGGTTTCCCAGAAGTGCTGCACAAATTCGCGGCTCTTGTCGTGGGTAGCTGCAAGCGAAACGGCAGCTGCAGTCGATACAAATCCCATGCTGTGGCGCAATGCCGGTGGGAATGACCCTGCTCTTAGTGGGTTTTGCGGACGACGACCATCGACGGTG
>CAMVDC010000082.1 GCA_947166155.1 uncultured Prevotellaceae bacterium
CGCAGGGGCGAAAGGCCGAGGACGCAGGGGCGAAAGGCCGATGACGCAGGGGCGAAAGGCCGATGACGCAGGGGCGAAAGGCCGAGGACGCGGGGAGGGGCTACACATCATGTGTGTACTCTCGATGCGTTGTTCTTGACAAAATCCTTCCACGATGTCTTGCCGGCCGAGGGTGCCGGGCGCCCCATCTGTATGAAATGACAGTAGGCGGCAGCAAGGGCATCGGTGGCATCGAGCTGGAGGGTCATGATTTCGTCGCTTATGTTGAGCATGCGCTGTAGCATGGCGGCCACCTGTTGTTTCGAGGCGGCTCCGTTGCCCGTTATGGCCATTTTTATCTTGCTCGGCTCATATTCGGTGATGGGTATGTCGCGCTGTATGGCAGCGCATATAGCCACACCCTGAGCACGCCCTAACTTCAACATACTCTGCACGTTCTTGCCGAAGAAGGGGGCTTCGATGGCCAGTTCGTCGGGATGGTAGGAGTCGATGATGCTCAGCACACGTTCGAATATCTTGCCCAACTTGAGGTAGTGGCTGGCGTATTTCTTAAGTTCGATGACACCGAATGCCACCATCTCGCTTTTGTTGCCTTGAACACGCAATATGGCATACCCCATGACGTTGGTACCGGGGTCGATACCCATCACTATCTTCTCGGGCTGTGGTGTTGCAGTGTTTCGAATAGGCATGTCGGCCGATGTGGTTTGTGTGGTTTATGCTGCAAATTTACGCAAAAAAGCCGATACGGCAACATGTTTTACTGAAAAACATACTTCGCGGGGTGGATTTTGGCCATTGCTTGCAGGCTTTTGGTATGTGGGGAGAGCGCCCGACGCATGCCTGCTCACAGCTATGTGTGGAGGGGTCGGAAAATGAGTGCGCACTCGCAGGGCCGAGAGTGCGCACTCGCGGGGCCGAGAGTGCGCGCTCGCAAGGCCGAAAGTGCGCACTCGCAGACACGCGCAAAACCACCCGCCATTCCGAGGACAATGCGCGGCTTTTTCACGCACGCGCGAGAATTTATTATGGTGCAAACGCATTTTTCCCCCTTGCGATGCTTGTCATGTGGCGAAAAACTCGTAACTTTGCATGATAAATGTAACAAACAAGGCGAAATGAATACAGAACAGAATCAGAATAAGCCAAAGAGTGGCAGTGTGGCCATCGGAGTGATGACCATATGGATCGTAGTGTT
The DNA here is from genome assembly GCA_947166155.1 of uncultured Prevotellaceae bacterium. GTDB lineage: Bacteria > Bacteroidota > Bacteroidia > Bacteroidales > Bacteroidaceae > Colivivens. Next base: position 1,199 of record CAMVDC010000082.1, read on the forward strand.
GCTCATACTGCTGGGCGGTGTGGGTGTGGTATTTGCCATATCGGAAGGCAAGTTGGGCAACATACCCGACATCGAGGAACTGCAAAACCCGATAAACAAATATGCATCGCGCATATACAGCGACGACGGTGTGCTGATGGGCACATGGAGCTATGCAAGCCAAAACCGCGTGATGGTGCCCTACGACTCGATACCCCAGAACCTGGTCAAGGCCCTCGTGGCCACCGAGGACGAACGATTCTACGAGCACTCAGGAATAGACTTCAAGGCCATAGGGCGTGCCGTGGTGAAACGACTGATACAGGGCGACGTGTCGGCAGGTGGAGGTTCGACCATCACCCAGCAGCTGGCCAAGCAGCTATATACCGACGTAGCCCACGACATGCTGGGGCGCATGATGCAGAAACCCATCGAGTGGTACATAGCCGTGCAGCTCGAGAAATACTACACGAAGGAGGAAATCATAGCCATGTACCTCAACCAGTTCGACTTCCTCTACAACGCAGTGGGAATAAAGAATGCCGCACTCACCTACTTCGGCAAGTCGCAATACGACCTCACCCTCAACGAATGTGCCATACTGGTGGGCATGTGTAAGAATCCATCGTACTTCAACCCAGTGCGCGACAACGAAAAATGCCGCGGCCGACGCAACGTGGTGCTCGAACAGATGCACAAAGCCGGATACATCGACCAAGCCACCATGGAGGCAACACAAGCCGAGCCTGTCGACGTGTCGCTATTCAAGATAGCCAGCCACAACGAAGGCATCGCACCCTACGTGCGCGAACTGCTGCGCCGCACCATGATGGCCCACAAGCCCAGCCGCGACGAATATGCATCGTGGCAGTACCAGCAATTCTACGACGACTCGCTGGCATGGGAGACCAACCCACTGTTCGGCTGGTGTAACAAAAACAAGAAGAAGAACGGCGAATACTACAACATCTACACCGACGGACTCAAAGTATATACCACCATCGACACCCGAATGCAGCAATATGCCGAGGAAGCTGTGCGCGAACATGTGGCAAAATATCTGCAACCGGCATTCGAAAACCTGAAAGGCAGATATTCCACATTCCCATACATAGGCCTCAGCCAAAAAAAGGTGACGGGCATAGTGAACCGCGCCATACGCCAAAGCGAGCGCTACCGAGTGCTGAAAGAAAACAAAGCCACCGACGAGGAGATAGAAGAATCGTTCAACACAAAAACCAAGATGACCCTTCTGAAATATGAGAAGGATGGTACATGCTCGGAATTTGAAACCGAGATGACACCGCGCGACTCGATACTCTACTACAAGAAATTCCTGCGCACAGGTATGATGGCCGAAGACCCTCAGACAGGATATGTGCGTGCCTATGTGGGAGGTCTCGACTTCCGCCACTTCCAGTACGACAACGTGATGGGCGGCGGCCGCCGTCAGGTGGGTTCCACCATCAAGCCCTACCTCTACTCCCTGGCCATGATGAACGGATGGACACCATGCGACGAAATCAACACCTCGCAATTCTCGGCCGGCGGATGGACACCACGCGGCGGAGTGGGCGGATACCGCACACTGGCAGCAGCACTGGCAGCATCGAGCAACCAAGCCAGCGCCCGACTCATCGACATGCTGCGACCTGAAAACTTCATCAACATACTGCGACAATTCGGCATACGCACCGTCAGCATCGACCCCACACTCTCACTCTGCCTCGGCACATGCGACATCAGCATAGGCGAGATGGTGAGCGGATACACAGCATTCGCCAACCAAGGACTCAGAACCGAGCCCCTGCTCGTGACACGCATAGAAGACGCCGACGGAACCGTAGTCGCCACATTCACACCACGCACCAACGAAGTGCTCTCGCCCGAAGCAGCATACCAGATGGTGACCATGCTGCGCGGAGTAATCGACAGCGGAACCGGACGCTCACTGCGCTCGACCATACATGCCGACATGGGAGGCAAGACCGGAACCACCAACTCAAACGCCGACGGATGGTTCATGGGATTCACACCACGACTCGTAGTCGGTGCATGGGTAGGCGGTGACGACCGCGACATACACTTCGACTCAATGTCCTATGGACAAGGAGCCAGAGCTGCATTGCCTATATACCAGAAATTTATGAACAAGGTATATCGCGACGGACGCTTCGGCATCAACCAAGAACAGAAATTTGTGGCCCCAGAAGGATTCGACCCTTGCTACAACAGCCTCGACGAACTGCGCAGCTATGAACACAGCGACGAAGAAGGAGAGGTAGACGAATACGAAAACCAGATAGACGAAGCATTCCAATAAACAGGCAGCAAACAAACAAGAAGAAGGAACAAACGAATGAAATACATAGGCATAATACCAGCACGCTACGCATCAACCCGATTCCCAGCTAAACCCCTGGCAATACTCGGAGGAAAAACCGTCATCGAACGCGTATACACACAAGTGAAAGACACTGTCGACTACGCAGCAGTAGCAACAGACGACCAACGCATCTACGACACAGTCACAGCATTCGGCGGCAACGCAATAATGACCAGCACCGACTGCAAAAGCGGCACCGACCGCTGCTGGCAAGCCTTCAGCATGCTCGAGAACTACGACAACACCGAGTCAACCATCATCATCAACATCCAAGGCGACGAGCCATTCATACAACCACAACAAATCGAAAGCCTCAAGCAATGCTTCGCCGACCCCACAGTCGACATCGCAACACTCGTAAAACCATTCACACCGGCCGACGGACTTGAAGCAATCGAAAACCCCAACTCGCCCAAAGTGGTGGTCAACCGCAAGATGGAAGCAATGTACTTCTCACGCTCTGTCATACCATACATCAGGGGCAAAGAGCGCGAACAATGGCCCTGCCTACACACATACTACAAGCACATAGGCCTATATGCCTACCGAGCCAACATACTGCGCGAAATCACACAACTGCCACAATCGACACTCGAACTGGCAGAATCGCTCGAACAACTCAGATGGCTGGAAAACGGATACAAGATAAAAGTAGGTACCACCGACATCGAAACCATAGGAATCGACACACCGGCCGACCTCGAACGAGCAGAACAATACCTGAAAACACATTAACAACCGACAATGACACCCTACACAGAAAATAGCATGACCGAGAAAATGCAGCTCCTACCACTGCTGCAAGGACTGACTCTCGAAGAGTTCAGCCAACTCATCATGTACATGAAACTCGACTTCCAGCAATATGGGCCAGGCACAATCATCGTAGGCCAAGGCGACCAATGCAAAGCACTGACATACATCATCAGCGGTACATTCGAAGCCGAATACCACGACGACAAACGCCCGCTCATCATTACCGAGACGTGCGACGAAACACCATACCTCATCGAGCCATACAACTTATTCGGAGTAAAACGCAACTACGAACGCACATACACCTGCAAGACCAACGTATCGACATTCAGCATCAGCCGCGACTTCTTCATCAGCAAGATGCTCACCAACAACATCATACGCAGCAACTACATCAACCTCGTGTGCAACACACTGCGCAAGAGCAAGGCACTCCAACACTTCGACATGCCCGACAGCATCGAGGGCAAGATGATTGCAGCAATCAAGAGCTACTGCACATTCGACAAAGGCGAGAAAAACGTGAGGATTACAATGGTCGACCTCGCAAACATGGTCGACGAAACACGTCTCAACATATCGGGCGTGCTCAACACATGGCAGAAGCAAAACCTCGTGAAACTGAGAAGATACGGATTTACTATCAACAACATCGAGACACTCGAGGCATCGCTCAACCAGCAACCCGACACCAACGTATTCTTCAGTCAGAACTACAACACACCCCACAATGCATTTCCGTTCAACAAGCTGAAACTCGAAGACTACGAACCAGCAATGCAACGCGGCATGGAGAGCGAACTGAAGGAAATGCAACAACTCATCGACAACCCCGAAGCACCCACATTCCGCAACACCATCGAAGCCATGGAGCGTTCGGGCGAACTGCTGGGCGAAGTGACCGAGATATTCTTCAACCTCACATCGGCCGAAACCAACGATGCGATGGACGAACTGGCCGAAAAGATGTCGCCAATACTCTCCGACCATGCCAACACAATAATGCACAACCCCAAACTCTTCGAAAGAGTAAAGGCCGTGTATGAGCAATATAAGAAAGCCGGATTGTTAGAGAAATCTGAATGCGATGAGAAATCTGAATGCGATGAGAAATCCTCTACCTCGCTTCCACCCCTCTCCGTCGAAGAGCGCCAACTGCTCAACGACACTTACCTGGGTTTCGTGCGCAGCGGAGCTGATCTTCCGAAGGACAAGCGCGACCGGCTGAAGGCTATCGACAATGAGATGAGCCGTCTTGACCAGCAATTCTCACAAAACAAGTTGAAAGAAATCAACGCCTTCCAACTACACATCACCGACCCTGCCGACCTCGAAGGACTGCCACAAACGGCAATCGAGGCAGCACGCCAGGCAGCAAAAGAAAAGAAAAAAGACGGATGGATCATAACGCTACACTCGCCAAGCATGTCGCCATTCATGACCTACAGCAGTCGACGCGAACTCCGGAAACAACTATGGACAGCATACAACACAATATGCACCCACAACGACAAGCGCGACAACCGCGAGATAGTGCGCCAAATAGTCAACCTCAGCCTTGAGCAGGCACAGATACTCGGCTACAAATGCTATGCCGACTATGTGCTCGAAGAGCGAATGGCCAAGAATCAGCAAACCGTATATCAGCTGCTGTACCAACTCATCGAGGCATATCGCCCCACAGCACTCAAGGAACTCGAAGCCATACGCGAGCATGCCCGACAACTTGAAGGTGAAGACTTCGAACTGCAACCATGGGACATGGCATACTACAGCAACAAACTGCAAGAGTCGCTCTTCAACATAAACTCCGAGATGTTGCGCCCTTACCTCGAGCTAAGCAAAGTGAAAGAAGGGGTATTCAACCTTGCAACACGACTCTACGGCATCACATTCCGCCTCAATCGCGACATCCCAGTGTACCACCCCGATGTCGATGCATACGAGGTGTTCGACCGCGATGGCTCATTCCTCGCCCTACTCTACTGCGATTTCCACCCACGCGAAGGCAAGAAGTCGGGTGCATGGATGACATCGTTCCGCGGACAAAGCATCGACGAGAAAGGAGTGAACCACCGTCCACACGTATCGCTCGTGATGAACTTCACCAAACCTACCGACACCAAGCCGGCACTGCTCACCCTGGGCGAAGTTGAGACATTCCTGCACGAGTTCGGACATTCGCTCCACGAGATGTTCTCGCAGTGCAAATACGAAGAACTGAGCGGCACCAATGTATATTGGGACTTCGTGGAACTGCCGTCACAGTTCATGGAGAACTTCTGCATCGAAAAAGAGTTCCTATCAACATTTGCACGTCACTACGAGACGGGCGAGCCCATCCCCGACGACCTCATCGACCGCATCCATGCCAGCCGCAACTTCTGCGTGGCCATGGGATGCCTGCGCCAAGTGTCGTTCGCACTGCTCGACATGGCATACTACACACTTCAACAACCACTGACCGACGATATCGAAGCCTTCGAACAACAGGCATGGAAGGATGCCATCCTCACTCCGCACATCGATGGCACATGCATGTCGGTGCAGTTCTCACATATCATGGCAGGCGGTTACGCAGCCGGCTACTACAGCTATAAATGGGCAGAAGTGCTTGATGCCGACGCGTTCGACGTGTTTAAGCAGCACGGCATCTTCGATCCGCAGACGGCACAACGCTTCCGCGACTGCATCCTTTCACGCGGTGCCACCGAGCACCCTATGACATTGTACAAACGATTCAAAGGCAGTGAACCCACCATCGATGCACTGCTCAAACGCAACGGAATAGCATGAAATCGACGATACGCATTATGACGATGCTGGCTTTAGCCGCATTCACCCTCGCACTCAATGTCGGCTGCGACAAGAGCGACGACGTGAACGAGATATTCGGCAGCGGACAGCGATTCAAGATTACCGGCATTACCTACAATGGTATAAAAAGCGTTAAAGAGGTAAGCGAATTTTATGCGGGCAGCAATGTCTACTGGATTGCATTCAACACCCAGTCGCTGCAAGGCATGCTGCAGGCAGGAACACGTGTAGAGGGTACATGGAAGGCCGACGGCAAGAGCCACACCATGACAATCAGGCTCAATAGTCCGCAAAGCGATGATGGCATGAGCGAACTATGCCGCATGGTGTTCAACATACTTCGCAATACCGCCTATTACTCGGGCGACAGCAACGTAATCCGATTATACAAATCAAACGACACATACATAGACCTCAGTTCATTAGAATAAGATTATGCAACACGATAAACAACATCAACTCGACCTCCGCTATCTGCGCATGGCACGCATTTGGTCGGAAAACAGTTACTGCAAGCGTCTTCAGGTCGGAGCCATTGTGGTAAAGAACCAGATGATTATAAGCGATGGATTCAACGGCACTCCATCAGGATTTGAGAACGTATGCGAGGACAACGACGTGACCAAACCATACGTATTGCATGCAGAGGCAAATGCCATCACAAAGTTAGCACGGTCACACAACTCGAGCGACGGTGCTACACTCTATGTCACGGCTTCACCATGCCTCGAATGCTCGAAACTCATCATTCAATCAGGCATCCGACGTGTCATCTACAGCGATCAGTATCGCCTGCAAGACGGTATCGACTTGTTGCGCAGGGCCGGTATCGAAGTCGTACAGATGAACGACAGAGAAAAGAATCATGATTGATAAACCATATAAATACTCACTATGTCCACACAACGCACATCACGGTTTGTTCCGCTTGTTATTGCCATCAGCATGATACTGGGTATCATTCTGGGCACATTCTTCTCCGACCGCTTCTCGGGCAACCGTCTCAATATCATCAACACATCGTCAAACAAGCTCAACGACTTGCTCCACATCATCAACGACCAGTATGTCGATACCGTCGATATATCCAACATAGTGGAGCAGGCCATGCCAAAGATATTGGCCGAACTCGACCCCCACTGTTCCTATATATCTGCCGAGGCAGCAAAGACAGCCAACGACGAACTGAAGGGCAGCTTCAGCGGAGTGGGTGTGCAGTTCCAGATAAAGCAAGACACCGTCTATGTGTCGAACGTCATCAAAGGCGGACCAGCCGAGAAGGTGGGCATGATGGCAGGCGACCGCATTGTGAGCATCAACGGCGAACCATACGTAGGTAGTGTGGTTACCAACAACGAGACCCTTCACCGGCTGAAGGGCGAACTGGGTTCGAAGGTGCGGCTTGGTGTTGTGCGTCGTGGCGAAGCTGACACACTTTCGTTCAACATCACACGCGGAGCAATCCCCGTGAGGAGCATTGAAGCCACTTATATGCTCACCCCGACACTCGGCTACATCAACATCAACAAGTTTGGCGAGACCACTTACCCCGAACTGCTTATTGCCCTGGCTCAACTCGAGCAGGAGAACTTCAAGGGACTGGTAATCGACCTGCGCGGCAATACCGGTGGCTACCTCATGAGCGCCATTCAGATGGTCAACGAGTTTCTGCCTGCCGACAAACTCATCGTATATACCCAAGGCCGCAAGGAACCTCGTCAAGACTACCGCAGCGATGGCCACGGGTCGTATAAGCAGTTGCCGCTCATAGTTCTCACCGATGAAGGCACAGCCAGTGCTGCCGAGATATTTGCAGGAGCAATTCAGGACAACGACCGCGGCATCGTGGTGGGACGCCGTACGTTTGGCAAGGGACTCGTGCAGCAACCCATTGAGTTCCACGACGGCAGCCTCATCCACCTCACCGTTTCGCGCTACTACACCCCGTCGGGGCGTTGCATACAGAAACCCTACACCAATGGTGAGGACAAGGAATACGAATACGACATCCTGAACCGATACCAACACGGCGAGTTCTTCAGCGAAGACAGCATACGCCAGACGGGACAAGTCTACACCACCGGCATCGGGCGTACGGTGTATGGCGGCGGAGGCATCATGCCCGACTACTTTGTGGCCGAGGATACTACGCTTTATACTTCTTACTATCAGGAAGTGGCATCACGAGGGCTTATAAGTGAGTTCTGCTTCAACTTCACCGACAACAACCGTCCACGTTATGCTACACTCCATTCGGCCGACGAGATATTGCGTCAGTTGCGCCGCGACCGTGTCATACAGCAGTTCATCGACTACTGCGACTCGCAGGGTGTACGTCGTCGCAACAACCTCATTCTGCGTTCACAGCCACTCATCGAGATGGTAATCCACGGCACGATACTCTACAACTTCCTCGACATGGAGGAATACCTGAAATTTATAAACCAGAACGACCGCACCATCCAGCGTGCCATCGAGCTATTCAACGAGGGAGCAACGACCCCCACTCTACCCGCCAATGAAAAAACAGCAGATAAGAAACGCGCTTACGCAACTCCGCGCCCAACCTTCCGTGCAGCAATGCTTGCCTGAGTGGTCGCTCGCGGCCGTGAGGAAGCTGGAGCAACATCAGTGGTTTCTCAGCGCGCGGCGCATCCTGCTCTTTCATTCATTGCCCGACGAGGTCTGTACTCACCAGCTCATACAGCGTTATCAGGATGTGAAAGAGATATTGCTGCCCACCGTTGTGGGCGATTATCTTGAGCTTCACTTCTGCAATTCGGCTTCGCACACGCATCGTGGTGCGTTCAACATCGTTGAATCGCAGGGCGATTTGTTGCCCGAAAGTCAGTACCACACCATCGACCTCGCTGTCATTCCCGGCGTTGCATTCGATGCAGCAGGCAATCGGTTGGGGCGCGGCCGTGGCTACTACGACCGTCTGCTGCCACATCTCGACTGCCACACCATAGGTCTTTGCTTCCCGTTTCAGCTGATAGATGCCGTGCCACACGAGGCTCACGACAAGGCTGTCGATACGGTTATCACTGCTTGACAACATCCCATACTACATATTTTCCCTTTGACCTCCCACAAAAAGGGGAGGCACTTCGCCATGGTGTTATCTTCTCCTCTTGGGGAATATAAGAGAGGAGTATGTGGATGCAGCATGGAACTCTATAAAAAAACAAGGGGTTACTCATCACGAGCGACCCCTTGACTATGAAAAAATCTTAATTCTATTAATGTTTATTTAAAGTACGAGCTCAATAAAGCTCGATTAAGCCCCATTGTTACCATCCTTCCGACCCCCCCCGTCGTACCCTTGCGGCAGACAGGAGGGAGATGAGAGAGGAGTTATATTTCACATGTTATGCCTTGATTGGCTTATACTTAGGCACGAGCAGTTTCATTGCAATCCACGAAATGAGGTATGCAATGCCGCAGAAGCAGAACATGATGAAGTAGCCTGCCGGCTTTCCTTCGAAACCGAAGAACTGGAATGCGCTGCCTGCTTCCTCAGCATGTGTGAACAGGTTACCTGCTATCTTCTGAATGAACATCGAACCAACGCCTCCGGCTGTTGCTCCGATACCTGTGATGGTGGCTATTGTCGACTTTGGGAACATATCGCCGATGGTCGAGAAGAGGTTGGCCGACCATGCCTGATGGCCTGCTGCTGCGATACCGATGAGTATTGCCGGCCACCATGGGCTGTTGACTCCGAGTGGCTGTGCAAACAGTGCCACGAGCGGCATGAAGGCGAAGAGCAACATGGCGAGCATACGGCCGCTATATGGGTGCATGCCTTTCTTCTCGACGAAATACTTGGGCAGGTAGCCGCCACAGATGCTCAGCACGGTGACGATAGCATAGAGAGTGAAGATAAGTCCCTGACCCAGTGGGCTTGATGCCTTGGCTCCGAACTGGTTGTCGAAGTATGATGGTGCCCAGAAGAGGAAGAACCACCACACGCCGTCGGTGAGCAACTTACCACAGATGAACGACCATGTCTGCTTGTAGGTGAAGCACTTGAGGAACGGAATAGCCTTCTCTTCACTCAGTGCGGCCTTTTGTGCCTCTTCCTCAGCATCGTCCTGATGTATGTAGTCGAGTTCAGCTTGGTTCACATGCTTGCTGTTCTCTGGTTTGTCGTACATGAAGTGCCAGAAGAACATCCACATGAATCCGAGTGCACCGATTATGATGAATGCCCATTCCCATCCGAGACACTTGGCCAACGGCGGTATGCAGAGGGGTGCTGCCAGTGCTCCCACGCTGGCTCCTGCGTTGAATATACTGGTGGAGTAAGCGCGGTCCTTCTTCGGGTTGTATTCGGCTGTCACCTTGATTGCAGCAGGGAAGTTGCCCGACTCACCAAGTGCCAGGATGCCGCGACAGAGCAGGAACAGGTAAACCGATGTGGTCGAGAATGCCAGTGCGGCCTTCGAGCCTACCGATGCAGCTGCAGCAAGGTCGGGCGAACCGGTGAGGAGCGATGTGCCCCATCCGCATGCTGCATGGAGGCATGCACCTGCGCTCCACACACCGATGCTCCAAAGGTAGCCCTTCTTCGTGCCCATCCAGTCGATGAACTTACCTGCAAAGAGGCAGCAGATGGCGTAGAAGATGCTGAAGAACGAGGTGATGGTACCATAGTCGGCATCGGTCCATCCGAATTCCGGCTTTATGAATTCTTCGTAAGTGAGACTGAGGACCTGACGGTCGAGATAGTTAACTGTAGTTGCCACGAAAAGCAACGAACAAAGCCACCAACGCCAGTTGGTCATGAGCTTTGTCTGTGTTGTGGATGTTGACATAATTAGTATTGTTTTAGGTTATTGCGCCACAAAGATACAAAAAAATCATTAAACGACCCCATTTTCGTGCTTACAACAGCATCATTACGCTAAAAATAATCAAGAAAAATCCAATATGTAAACTCCGAATGGATAAACGCAGGCACATCGCCCCCTATCCCATCCCCATGTTCCTACACCTTATTTATATATATACGCGTACGCGCGCGCGAAAAGCTT
>CAMVDC010000083.1 GCA_947166155.1 uncultured Prevotellaceae bacterium
CGTAAGAGAAGTATGCCTGGCAATACTTGTCGGTGTTGTCGCCGATAATCTTCACTGAGTTCTTGTTTGCACCTACAGTACCGTCGGCTCCAAGTCCGTAGAACTTAGCTTCGAAGATGCCTTCGCCTCCGAGTGCCATCTCTTCGTCCATAGGCAGTGAGCGGAATGTCACGTCGTCGATTACACCGATGGTGAAGTGGTTCTTTGGCTGTGGGAGTTCGAGGTTCTTATATACAGAAAGAATCATGGTCGGAGTCACGTCGGCCGAACCAAGTCCGTATCGTCCGCCTACGATGAGCGGAGCATTTTCTGTTCCGTAGAATGCGTTCTTCACATCGAGGTAGAGTGGTTCGCCTTCAGCTCCTGGCTCTTTTGTGCGGTCGAGCACAGAGATGCGCTTTGCTGTCTTTGGAACAGCTTCGAGCAGACGCTCGGTAGAGAATGGACGATAGAGGTGTACGCTCACCATACCATACTTCTTGCCGTTCTTGTTAGCGTAGTCGATTGCCTCGCGTGCAGCTTCGGTTGCCGAACCCATGAGGATGATGACATCGGTTGCATCTTCGGCTCCGTAGTAAGTGAATGGCTTGTATTCGCGACCTGTGATCTTCGAGATGGCGGCCATGTATTCCTCTACAGCTGGCAGCACTTCGTCGTAGTATGGGTTGCATGCCTCGCGGTGTGCGAAGAATGTCTCTGGGTTCTCGGCCATACCCTTTGCCTCTGGATGTTCGGGTGAGAGGCAGCGAGCGCGGAACTCAGCCACTTTGTCCATCGGAACGAGCGGACGGATGTCTTCCATGTCCATCTCTTCAATCTTGTGATACTCGTGTGATGTGCGGAATCCGTCGAAGAAGTTGATGAACGGTACGCGGGTCTTGAGTGCAGCGAGGTGTGCCACAGCGCTGAGGTCCATCACTTCCTGTACTGAACCTTCGCACAACATAGCGAATCCTGTCTGGCGGCAAGCCATCACGTCGCCGTGGTCGCCGAAGATACAGAGGGCGTGTGTAGCGACTGTACGTGCCGATACGTGGAACACTGACGGCAGCAGCTCGCCTGCTATCTTATACATGTTTGGTATCATGAGCAGGAGTCCCTGTGATGCTGTGAATGTGGTTGTGAGTGCTCCTGCCTGGAGTGAACCGTGTACAGCACCGGCAGCACCTGCTTCCGATTGCATTTCCTGAACTAACACTGTGTCGCCGAACAGGTTCTTGCGACCTTGAACTGCCCACTCGTCGACGTGCTCAGCCATTGGCGATGATGGGGTGATGGGGTAGATGGCAGCCACCTCGGAGAACATATACGCGATATGTGCCGCAGCCTGGTTGCCATCACATGTGATAAACTTCTTTGCCATACTTTCTTAATGAATAATGAATAATGAATAATGAATAGCATAGACCATTCTCAATCCATCATCATTGTTCTGGTTTTGTGTTGTTAATATATCTAATTTTATTTATTCTCTTGTTCTGTCTTTGCTGTCTTTATTATTGAAGTCAGCATCTTGATTATCTCTACGCAATCCACTCTGAGGCTTTCCGACTCTGCTTCTGAGAAGAGGTCGGATTCTTTAAGCAATTCTATCCAATAAAGAGTTTCGCTGGCTTCCTTCAAGGATATAGACATCTTGGTAACAAAGTCGGCCCTTGTCTGTGCATAGAGTGCTTCGTGCACATTTGCTCCGATGCTGGTACCGCTTCTAAGTAGCTGTTTTGACAGGACATACACTTCGCGCTCATACTTTAAGCATTTGTACGCCTTCACTATCCTTAGTGCAAATCGAAATGTTTTAGTTGCAATCTGATTGCTCTCTTTCGGTTTGAACGACTGCAGTTCCTCCATCTCTCAAATGAATACTTATATGAACAGGCGATGCACCGTTGTCTGTGCCTCCCGCTATTCATTATTCATTATTAATTATTCATTATATCAATACAGGAATCCGAACAGCCACAACGGGATTTGGTTGCCTTCGCCTATCTCCATTTGGTTGACGGCGAAGATTACTTTCGACTTGCTTTTGAGTTTGGTGCCGTGCTCGATGACGCGGAACTCCTGCTGGCCATCGACGAGGAAGGAGCAGATGTTGCCGGCTTTGTTCACTTTGTGGTCTTTCCACACGGTGTTGCAGAAGAAGGTCTCGAGTACATCGTGGTCGTCAAACCGCTGTGGATAGAAGCTGTACATGAGGTTGGAGTTGTGGAGCAGCACACGTGCCGGCTTCTTCGGGAACTCGTCGCCCTTGGAGTATATCATGTTCACCAGGCGTGCTTCCATCAGGTACTTGATGTAGTTCATCACGGTGGCGCGGCTCATGCCCAGCTCTTGTGCCAGCTGACTGATGTTTGGCACACTGCTGCCGCTGTTGGTCAGGAGGTAGAACATCTGCTTTATCTTGGGCAGGTATTTCAGTTCTATCTGCTTTATCTGCAGCACGTCGACCTCGATCATCATGTTCATGGTCTTGAGCAGGTTCTCCGAGTAGTTGGTCTTTTCGAGGAAGAAGGGGTAGAACCCGTGGTGCAGATACTCCTGGAAGTATGTGCGCGGACTTCCTTTCTCCACTATTTTCCTTGCTATCTCGACGTGGTGTTCGAGTATGTCTTCGAGTTTGTATGCCGGGATGTACTGTCCGGTTCTCAGGTTGTAGAACTCGCGGAACGAGAATCCCCTGAGGTTATACGAATCTACGATTCCGTTCAGCTCTGGGTTTTCTTCCTTCAGTCGCATCACCGACGAGCCCGTGAATATGATTCTCAATCCAGGGTAACGGTCATAGCACTCGCGCAACTGGTGGCTCCAGTCGGGCTGTTTGAACACTTGGTCGATGAGCAACACCTTGCCGCCATTGTGGTAGAATTCGCCAGCGAATGCCGAGATTCCTATGTTTTGTACATAGAAGTTGTTGGTGTTGATATACAGGCACTGATGGTCGTCGGGCGAATAGTGCTCTTTGGCATACTGAAGCAGGAACGTGGTCTTGCCCACTCCGCGGGCTCCCTTTATGCCTATCATGCGGCGTTTCCAGTCGATTTCGTCCATGAGGTCACGCCGAACGGGAGCATCCAGATGCTCAACCAAGAACTTGTGTGTTCGGAAGAAAGACTCCATATAGGTTCCTTTTTACTGATTAATTACTATGTTTTTTTATACCTCATGCGGTATTTCGGTGCAAAGTTACGAAGAAAAGTTGAATTTGCAAAGTAGAGTTGACAAAAAATAACGATTTTTTTTCACTTCGTGACTATTTGATGTGATTTATGTCTCAAATGATGCTGTTTTGTGCATACACCTTATTTATAATAACGCGCGCGCGAGGCGGAGCCACATGCTTGCTCATTGGTTGATGCGCAGCCCGTCGGGCAGTGGGGTGGGGGCATTGATGGCGGGGCAGGCATCCTTACAAGTTTCCTTGCGCAAGCCTATGTATTTGCCTGCGCCTATATAGGAATTTACCTGCGCGAACGTAAGAAAACTTTAATTTGCGACGCAAATTATTAAATTTACGTCGCAAATTCATTGTTTTTCCACGGAAAATTATTAAATTTGCGTCGCAAATTAAAGAATTACCCCGCACTCGCAGGCAAATTACTGCGTACTCGCAGGCAAATTACCCCGTACTCTCGAGTAAATTACCGCGTATGCGCAAGTTTTTTCCCGCGTTTGCACAACCGAATCCGTACGTTCAAAACCAAAATTATAAACCTATCAAATCGAAGAAAACAATGGCAATACAGTACATCAACCGCGAAGTGTCGAACCTGCGAGGCGGGGACGAGACACGTAGAATCTATCAGATTAAGCACCGTGGCAACAAGAGTTTCGACGACATTGTGCGCCACATAGCTGGTCACAACTCGGGCCTGAAAGAGGGCGACATTATCAACGCAGTGCAGTCGGTGGTGCGTTGCATGACCGAGTTTATGCTCGACGGCTACAGCGTCGATATCGACGGCCTCGGTCGCTTCAAACTCGTGTGTGGCCTGAAGGAGGAAGCAGCCGATGCTGACAACGAGCAGGGCACCACACGCCACAACGCGCAAAGCCTCGAGGTGAAGCGCATCAACCTCAACACCAACCATCGCTTGCTCAGCGACATCAACCAGCGCTGCCGGTTCGAACGTGCGGGCGAGAGTCTGCTGTGCAAGTCGAAGTTCACACTCGAAGAGCGCCGTCAGCTCGCGCTTCAGTTCCTCGACACCCACTCGGTGATGCATGTCGAGGATTATGCACGGCTCACAGGGCTTTCCAAAACAGGGGCTTCGCTCGAACTCAAGGCCTTCCGCCAAGATCCCGAAAGCGGAATCACGTCGACCGGACGGCGTGCCTCGTTGCTGTATGTCAAGGCATGACACAAAAAAAGCCCTCTCGCCATGTTGACGAGAGGGCTTTTTGTGGTGTGCTTACAACTCGCTGTCGCTGCGGTCGAACGTGTCGCCGCGGCTCATGTCGCCAGTCTGAAGTCCCAACTTAAACCACTTCATGCGCTGAGCCGAGGTGCCGTGAGTGAACGACTCAGTAACCACATAGCCGCGTGCCTTCTTCTGCAAGTAGTCGTCGCCTATCACCTGGGCACACTTGATGGCCTTCTCTATGTCGCCATCCTCGAGCGAGCCGAACATCTTATTGTCGTAGTGAGCCCACACGCCGGCATAGAAGTCGGCCAGCAACTCCAGGCGCACACTCACCTTGTTGGCTTCAGCTTCGCTCATGCGAGCCATCTGCTGATGCGCACGTCCTAATTGTCCGGTCAGGTATTCCACGTGGTGTCCCACCTCGTGAGCAATCACATAAGCGTAAGCGAAATCGCCGTCAGCCCCGAGGCTCTGCTTCATCGTCGAGAAGAACGAGAGGTCGATATACAGCGCCTGGTCGCCCGAGCAGTAGAATGGTCCCATCTGTGCCGACCCGTTGCCGCACGCTGTCTGCACAGCATCGGTGTAGAGCACCATGCGCGGATATTCATATTCACCCAGTCCTTGCTCCCTGAATATCTTCGTCCATACATCCTCGGTGCCAGCCAGTATTTGCTTCGAGAAGTGAGCCAGCTGTTGCTCCTCCTCCGTAAACTCGCGTTGCTGGTCTTGTGCCACTTCGGTTTGTCCGCCAATCACAGAGCCGAGACCTCCGTTTTCCTGTACCGTCTGCATCACTGCCGAGAAGGGGTCGCCTCCGCTTATCCATGCAATCAGTGCTGCCAATATAATACCGCCGATACCTAAACCGGCCTTCGTACCACCGCTCATACGTCGGCGGTCGTCAACGTTCGTACTTTCACGTCGTCCGTTCAGTTTCATAATGCTATCGTTTTTAGTTGTATTTACATATATTTACACATGCAAAGATACAAACAATTTGTGAACCACAAGCCTCCCGCCCCTTTTTTTTGCGTATATCGACGCTATTATTCGAAAAAATGTCGTACCTTTGCACATTATAAGCAGTAACACACATGGTGGCAGAAAATAATATACTCACAAAACTCGAAGGACTTGTGGCTCGATACGAAGAGATATCGACATTGATAACCGACCCTGACGTAATCGCCGATCAGAAGCGATACGTGAAACTCACAAAGGAATATAAAGACCTGAGCGAACTGATGCGTGCACGCAAGGACTACATCCAATGCATGCAAAACGCCGACGAAGCACGCGAACTGCTCGCGTCGGAAGACGACCCCGAGATGCGCGACATGGCTCGCGAGGAACTTCAGACGGCTGAACACCGGTTGCCAGAACTCGAGGAGGAGATAAAACTGCTGCTCGTGCCCGCCGACCCCGAGGACGGAAAGAACGTGGTGATGGAGATACGCGGAGGTACCGGTGGCGACGAGGCTGCCCTGTTTGCCGGCGACCTCTTCCGCATGTACTCCAAGTATTGCGAGATGAAAGGATGGAAAGTCACCGTCTCGAGCTTCTCGGAAGGAGCATCGGGCGGATACAAGGAAATCATCTTCAACGTGACGGGCGAAGGAGTGTATGGCATACTGAAATACGAGTCGGGAGTGCACCGAGTGCAACGAGTGCCAGCCACCGAGACCCAAGGACGCGTACACACCAGTGCCGCCACCGTGGCCGTACTGCCCGAAGCCGAACCCTTCGATGTCGAGATAAACGAAGGTGCCGTGAAGTGGGACACCTTCCGCAGCCAGGGAGCCGGCGGACAAAACGTCAACAAGGTGGAGTCGGGAGTTCGTGCACGCTACATGTGGCGCAACCCCAACACCGGCATCGAAGAGGAAATCCTGGTGGAATGTACCGAGACGCGCGACCAACCCAAGAACAAGGAACGCGCCCTGGCACGCCTGCGCACATTCATCTACGACCGCGAACACCAAAAATACATCGACGACATAGCTTCCAGGCGCAAGACTATGGTCAGCACAGGCGACCGCTCGGCCAAGATTCGCACCTACAACTATCCGCAAGGACGCATCACCGACCACCGCATCAACTACACCATCTACAACCTCGCAGCATTCATGGACGGCGACATCCAGGACTGTATCGACCACCTCATCGTAGCCGAAAATGCCGAACGGCTGAAGGATGCCGAGTTGTAGTACCTAGTGTTTCGCAACGCAACCGATAGCGTTGTCTCAATTCAATCAACGTGCTTCGCAACGCAACCGATAGCGTTGCCGCAACTCAATCAACGTGCTTCGCAACGCAATCAATCGCGTTGCGAAGCACGTTTTTTACGACCGATTATTATGTCATAAGTGCGAAAACAATGTATTGTTTTGAAAAAAACGCCCGCATGGTGTAGTTTTCACCTTTGTTTGTTTCCATTTAATTGCGAAAATTGCTATCTTTGCAATGCCAAAGCATGTAGTGATGCATCTTATTGGCACAAGGCACATTAGTTTTTAAGTGAGAATTTGACATACAAATGCATACATTTTCATCCATCATCGATGCTCTCAACAGCATGATGTGGGGATGGCCTATGATTGTACTCCTACTGGGCACCCACATCTTCCTTACATTCCGACTGAAAGTACCACAGCGCAAACTGGGTACGGCTATCCGTCTGTCAGTAAAGAAAGACCCCGACGCTCGCGGCGACGTGAGCCAGTTTGGTGCGCTCGCCACTTCGCTGGCTGCCACCATCGGTACCGGCAACATCATCGGTGTGGCTACTGCCATATCGCTGGGCGGCCCCGGGGCTGTGCTTTGGTGCTGGCTCACCGGCGTGTTTGGCATCGCAACCAAGTATGCCGAAGGGCTTTTGGCCATAAAATACCGTGTGCGCAATGCCAACGGACGCATGATGGGCGGTCCTATGTATGCCCTCGAGCGCGGTCTCGGCATGAAATGGCTGGGCGTGGTGTTCTGCATTTTCACTGCCATCGCTGCCTTCGGAATCGGCAACACGGTGCAGGCAAATGCCATCTCTGAGAACATAAGCCTTGTCTGTGCCGACTTTATAGCACCCGATACCTGCAAACTTGTCACCGGATTCGTGGTCGCAGCCATTGTGGGCTTTGTGATTATCGGCGGAGTGAAAAGCATAGCACATCTCTGCACTCGCCTCGTGCCTTTCATGGCGGTACTCTATGTGCTGGGATGCATCTACATCTTGATTGTCAATCATCAATATCTGGGCGAGGCACTGAGCCTTATCGTGACCGAAGCCTTCTCGCCGCGAGCTGCCGGAGGTGGTGCTACAGGAACCGTTGTCATGATGGCAGCACGCTATGGCATCGCTCGCGGATTGTTCTCCAACGAGTCGGGCATGGGGTCGGCTCCGATTGTGGCTGCCGCTGCTCAGACACGCAACCCCGTGCGTCAGGCATTAGTGTCGTCGACTGGTACATTCTGGGACACGGTCGTGATATGTGCCATAACAGGACTGGTGGTTGTGACCAGCATCATAGCATATCCCGAGATAAGCCAGGAGGATGGCGGCATGCTCACCAAGAAAGCATTTGGAATGATTCCCTATGTGGGAACTCCCATACTCACCTTCGGCATCATCACCTTCTCCTTCTCCACCATACTGGGATGGAGCTACTACGGCGAACGCGCCATGGAGTATCTTGGCGGTCGTCGTGCCGTGTTGAGCTACCGTGTGCTGTGGGTGCTGCTCGTGGTTGCGGGCTCGGTGTTGAGTCTCAACCTCGTGTGGAACATAGCCGACCTCATGAATGCCTTCATGGCAATACCCAACCTTGTGGCACTAATCCTGCTCTCGGGCGTGATTGCCAAGGATACGCAGCACTACCTGTGGGACAACCATCTGGATGAAGAATAAGGTAAGGCCGCAGTATAGTTGATAACTGGTAAATGGTTGGATGACAAATCGTAAATAGTTAAATGGTAAATCGTAAATAGCTCGATGATACAAGACCTATGTATAATAATGCTCACAGCAGGCATCACGAGTTTGCTTTTCAAACTGTTTAAGCAACCGGTGGTGCTCGGCTACATCGTGGCGGGACTCATTGCCGGCCCTTATGTGTGCGGACAGTCGTGGATTGGCGACACACACAGCGTCGACACATGGGGCGAAATCGGTGTGCTCTTCCTTTTGTTTGCTATGGGGCTCGAGTTCAGTTTCAAGAAACTGCTCCAGATGGGAAGCACTGCCCTCATTGCTGCCGGCACTATAGTGGTGGGGATGATGTCGAGCGGATTCCTTATCGGACGCTTGTTGGGATGGAACGAAATCAATTCCCTCTTCCTTGGCGGTATGCTTTGCATGTCGTCGACCACCATCGTGTTCAAGGCCATCGAAGACATGAACCTCGGCAGCCACAAGTTTGCCAAGGTGGTGTTTGGCATACTCATCGTCGAAGACCTCTTTGCCGTCGTCCTCATGGTGCTGCTCTCGTCGATAGCAGTGAAACAGCAGTTTGAGGGCAGCGAGATGCTCATGGAGATAGGCAAACTCGTGGCCTACCTCGTGCTTTGGTTTGTGGTCGGCATCGCAGTCATACCCACATTCCTGAAGAAATTCCGCCGCATGCTCAACGACGAGACCCTCACCATCTTCGCTATCGGCATGTGCCTCGGCATGGTGTTGCTGGCCATCGGTGCCGGATTCAGTTCTGCACTCGGAGCTTTCGTCATGGGTTCGGTGCTGGCCGAGACGGTCGAAGCCGAACGTATAGAACACCTCGTCCAACCGATAAAGAATGTGTTTGGTGCCATCTTCTTCGTGTCGGTCGGTATGATGATAAACCCTGAACTCCTCTTGAAGTACTGGCTACCCATCGTCGTCATCACCATCGTGGTCATCGTGGGACAGATTGTCTTCGCGTCGCTCGGTACTCTCCTTTCGGGACAATCGCTGAAGGTGAGCCTTCAGACTGGTTTCTCACTTGTGCAAATCGGTGAATTTGCGTTCATCATAGCCAACTTCGGTCAGTCGGCAGGTGTGACCGACAACTCACTCTATCCTATAGTAGTTGCCGTTTCGGTCATCACCACATTCCTCACACCCTACATCATGCGTCTGGCCGACCCCGCCGAACGATACCTCCAGTCGCATCTCTCGCCCGAACTTCTCCTCTTCATCGAGAACTATACAGCCCGTCGCAATACCGTCACGGCCGAGAGCCTGTGGAATACCTACATCAAGAAAATAGTGACCACGGTGCTTGTCTCGGGTGTCATAACGGCTTTCATCTATATCGTCTACTTCCAGTTCATCAATCCGTTCCTGTTGTCGCGTGCCGCCGCATGGCTCGGATGGCTTCTCAACGACGATACAGCCATGCTGGTGATGAAGGTCACGTCGCTCGTCATCATCCTCGCCATCACATCTCCATTCATTTATAATGTGTCGACACGTTATCGCTCGTCGCGCGAGGCCATCTCGCTGTGGAATTCGGGCAACCACCAGAAGGCATGGCTCGTAGGCCTGCAACTCCTGCGTCTGCTCATCGGCGTGGTATTCGTGTCGTATGCCATCAGCCGCATCTTCACCTTCACCTCGGGCATGCTTGTCGGCATATCGATACTCATGGTGGTTATCATCATGTTCTCGCGCCGAATACGCCGTCGTTCGCTCGGCCTTGAGGAGCGGTTCAACCAAAACCTCACCGCGCGCGAGGTATCGGCCAAAAAACGACAAGTGATAGGCAACCAGTTCGTAAGTTCACTGCAAGCCTACGACATACATATCAGCGACTTCACCGTGCCAGCCGAGTCGGCCTTCTGTGGCAAGACTCTCAGTCAGCTCAACATACGCAGAGACTCTGGAGTGAGCATTGTGCGCATCGTGCGTGGCGGTATATTCACCAACATCCCGGGTGGCGGCAAGCACATATATCCAGGCGACCAGATGGTGGTGGCAGGTACCGACGAACAGATCGACCGCTTCCGTCAGATGCTCGAAGGCAGCGTGAAGCCCGACAACGAATACCGCGAACGCCGTACCAAGGTGGCACTCGAGAGTTTCACCATCGATGCCGACAACCCCCTGGCCGGACAAACCATCATGCAGTCGGGCATACGCGACAAAGCCAGCTGTATCGTGATGGGCATCATGCGCAGTGGCGAATACATCATGAACCCCGAACCCTCGCTCACCTTCCAAGCCGACGATACCGTACTCGTTGCTGGTGAAACCGAGCGCCTACGTTCCTTCCTCAGCACAGGGCATGCGGACGACGTTCACTTAACTTCCCCTTAATTATTAAGTTACATGTTAATTATCATTCGTCCCTTTAACCTCTCCCCTTTAATCATTAATTATTCATTAAATCATTCCCTCTCCCCTAACGAAGGATACACGAGCCGGACGGTAATATCCAAATAATTAAATAGTAAATAAATAGGAACCTTTTGGAGCAGCGAGTGCAGAGTAAAGTTTACTTTAACTATGCCGAGTCGTGACAAAAGCGAACGAAGTTAAATCGTAAATCGTCAAATAGTAAATCTCACAACTTCCCTTCCCATGCAAATACGTCCATACACCAAGAAAGAACTGGCGCTGGCATACGCGCCGAATGTCAGCATGTCGGCAGCCCTGAACAGGCTGTCCATGTGGTTACGCACCAATCAAGAACTGTGGGATGCACTCATACGTTCCGGCTACCGCCCCACCCAACGCTACTTCACCAGCTATCAGGTGCGACTCATCTTCGAGTATCTGGGCGAACCATAGGGGCATATAGTCATTCTTTTTCAGATAATGCCTTAAGGCATGGTTAAATAAGAAAAATATAGTATAGATATCACCCACGTCCCATGATTATGGAGAACTCATGCAATTTCATCACCGCAATCCTTGGGAAGTCGATATTATTCAATACATCAAAATGGGAATCATTTGAAACAATGAAAGAAGCATTTGAAGCAAAAGCACAATCAACGAACTTGTTATCATCATGGTCATCTTCTATGGCCATAGTCTTAAACCAAGGGTCTATAAATTCTACATGATTGCTTTCAACAATAGACCTTATTACATTCCACGCAATACTGCTATTGGTTTTTATTGCAATTATTTCTTGATACTCCTCGAGTATTTCGTTAGACACACATAAATTGTATTTGCCATCTTGAAATCCCTTCCACAGATGGTAATAGATGCTTTTGCTTGACAATATTGCCAACAGGCAATTGGTATCTAATACGACACGATACACTCTGTATTTTCATTTATAAGGAGTACGTAAATGCTCCTTCAAGACATCCTGGTTCTTTTGTTCACTCCAAAGCCCTTTCTCCCATAATGCATCCATCTCTGCAGTCGCCTTCTGAGCGTAATAAGTTGATATTACCTGTTTCAACTCATTCACCTCTTCATCCGACTTCAGCGTTGAGAGCAACTTCAGCACTCCCAATTGTGCATTATTTAATCCTACACTTCGTTCCATATCCTAATTTGTTATTCACAGCCGCAAAGTTAATACTTTTTTGGGCAAATACAATTATAAACAGTAAAAAAAGTGATTTAACCATCAAGAATTAAGAAATCCACCCTTCATTTATTCCATTTTTCGTTCCTTCATTTGCCATCCGAGCAACATATAGTAAACTCCTATTATCTCCTAATAATTCTCAATAACTCCTAATAACTCTCACTAACTCCTAATCCTCCATTCCCAATGTCGTAACTTTGCACTCGCAAACGGCACAAAGTTACGATT
>CAMVDC010000084.1 GCA_947166155.1 uncultured Prevotellaceae bacterium
AGGGGACGACCGTTTTCTGCACAAAGTACGGTCGTCCTCTGCACGGGGGACGAGCTTTTTCTGCGTGCTCGCAGGCAGTTGCCGACGCAGTTGTTTGGCTGCGCTTCATGGCAAACCGGCATGCAACTCATGGAGGCAAACAACGATAAAACACACGCATCGGCACACATTTCTGACAAAAAAAGCAGAAAACAGAGTCGGCGGATTGAAATTTATCTGTATATTTGCAGGGAAAACAGCAGATATTATGAAACACATCACTATCATCATCGCGTGTATGGCCTCGGTCCTCACGGCCATGGGTCAGAGCAAGAAAGAGCAGGAAAGGCAATATAATGCCGACATCGCACGCCTGGTCGAGATGGCCGACAACCTCAAGCCGCTGAATCCCATAGTGAAAAGCGACCAAAACACCTACGACTACTGCCAAGACATACTGCAGAAGGGCGAGGAGCAATATGCTGCCGACACGGCCGCCATCAATGCGCAGGTGGCAGATTTGCAGTGGGTTATCAGGCACCGATACAGTTTCGACGACCCCAAGGCCGTGAAAAAACTGCAGAAAAAGCATCCGAAACTCGACATCCCACTGCTCTATGCCTACTACGACTGGGCAAACGAGCAACTGAGCCAACTGGCTCCACGCTACAACACGATGCGCACATACTGCAACAAAGTGCTTCAGGAATACCGCGAAGCACAAAGCCACACCATGCCCACAGGCCATATCGTGAGCCTGAAATACGAAGAATATGGTTCATCGCGCCCCACGACGGTGACCTACACACTGACCCGCGACAGCACACTGGCCACCTATATCCTCACCGCAACCGACTTCCGTCTGCACGAACCACACACCGTGACCGTGAGCAGCGAGGTGGAAGCCCACGTAAGGCAACTGATCGAAGAACACAAGATATATCGCCAGATGCGCCGCTACACCACCCCACCCTCGCTGCCCGACGCACCCACACCACTCGGCGGAGCTGCTGCGTGGGATTTCACATGCAAGACCGAAGGCGGCAGCATCATGACCAGCAGCGATGGCGGCACCATCATGTCGGGCGGTTGCATCGCAGTGATGAACTACCTGAGAGACATCATCAATGCCAAATCGGGCAACAAATAACACTTAAAAACAAAAAAAAGATGCAATAACATTTGTGCGAACCGATTTTTTCGTATCTTTGCACGCAAAAGCATCAGCAACGACAAAAAAAGACACACACCGTGGTGTCGGTATACATACAACATGTTAAACAGTAAAGCAAAAGAAAGTATGAAGAAAATGTTTGTTATCGTAATGGCCATCGCAGCCGTTACATTCACCGCCTGCACAGGCGGCAACAAAGAAGCCGAAGCTACCGAAGAAACCGAAGTAGCAGTAGTTGACCAGGAACTGACCGACAACATCGACGAACTCGATGCAGCCCTCGAAGCCGAGGATGGCGATGCAGTGCAGCAGTCGATCGAGGCATTCAAAGCAAAGATTGCAGAATTTATCGCAGCAGGCAAGACCGAACTGGCTCAGCAATGGAGCGAGAAACTGCAACAGTTTGTAGAAGAACACAAAGCAAAGCTCGAAGCACTGAGCCCCGAAATAGCAACAGTGGCACAGAGCGCAGTGAGCGAAGTGATAAGCAAGGTGGCAGCAGTGCCAGCAGCAGCTGTCGAAACTGCCAACGAAGCTGTCGACGCAGCTAAGGACGCAGCAACCGGCGCTGTCGATGCAGCCAACCAAGCTGTAGAAGACACCAAGGCAGCAGCCGAAGAAGCCGCTACAAAAGCTGTCGACGACGCTAAGCAAAAGGCTAACGACGCAATCGACAAAGGTGTGAGCGACGTGAAAGGCAAGCTCGGACTTTGAGGTTATTAAGTTTTTTAGTTTATAAGTTTTTTAGTTCTTGAGTTCTTACGGAGCTGCGAACTTAAAAACTCAAAAACTCACTCCCCCAGGGGATGCATCGCTTTCGTAACATGCGATGCATCCCCTCTCTTTTGTTGACAAACAATATGGGCAAACAAGCTAAAGCATGACATTTGTAAAGAAAAAGCAGGCATCAAGAGTAAAAACTGTCATTTACGGATTGCCGATTCGTTTTTATTTAGTAACTTTGCTGCTTGAAACCAAACCAACAACGACAAAACATCAAAGATGAACAAATGTCTATTACTTGGCGACGAGGCCGTGGCCCTCGGTGCCATACATGCAGGGCTGAGCGGTGTATATGCCTATCCAGGTACGCCCAGCACCGAAATCACAGAATACATACAAGGCAACAAACTGGCCCGTGAGCGCGGCATACACAGCCGCTGGTGCACAAACGAGAAGACAGCCATGGAAGCCGCACTGGGCATGAGCTATGCCGGACGGCGTGCCTTGGTGTGTATGAAACACGTGGGAATGAACGTGTGTGCCGACGCGTTTGTCAACAGCGCCATCACAGGCGTGGGTGGCGGACTGGTGGTACTCGCTGCCGACGACCCCTCGATGCATTCGAGCCAGAACGAGCAGGACAGCCGCTTCTATGGCAAGTTTGCCATGATACCGATACTCGAACCATCCAACCAGCAGGAGGCATACGACATGACACGATATGCCTTCGACCTGTCGGAGCAGCTGCGTGTGCCGGTATTGCTGCGCATCGTGACACGATTGGCCCACTCGAGAGCCGCCGTGGAGGTGGGCGAGGCACGCGAGATGAATGCCCTCAACCCATCGACCGACCAGTGGGTGCTGCTGCCTGGCATAGCACGACGCAAATACATCTCGCTCATCAACAAGCAAGTCGACATGAAACATGCTGCCGAGCAGTCGGCATTCAACCGCTGCGGACAGAAGAAATCCCGCCTCGGTATCATAGCGTGCGGCATTGCATATAACTATGTGATGGAAAACAAGGCCGACGACACCGACGTGCTGAAACTGTCGCAATATCCACTGCCCGAAGACATGGTCTTCGACTTTGCATTGGCACACGACTGCCTGCTCGTGGCTGAAGACGGACAACCGTTTGTGGAAGAGCTGGTGAAACGACTGGTGGGTTCAAGCTATCTGGTTTTCGGACGCCTCACAGGCCAACTGCCGCGCACCGGCGAACTGACCCCCGACTGTCTGCGACCATTCTTCACCGACGGACAGATCGACACCAGCAAGACCGACGTAAAGGCAAACGAAGCATCGCCGTTCGCCGTGCCCGACATCGTGGCCCCACGTCCGCCGCAGCTCTGCAAGGGCTGTGGACACCGCGACGTGTATGCAGCACTCAACCAGGTGCTGGCCGATTACCCCGACCACCGCGTCTTTGGCGATATAGGTTGCTACACACTCGGCGCACTGCCACCGTTCAAGGCTCTGTCGAGCTGTGTGGATATGGGTGCCAGCATCACCATGGCCAAGGGTGCAGCCGATGCCGGACTCTATCCTGCCGTAGCAATCATAGGCGACTCCACATTCACCCACTCGGGCATGACCGGACTGCTCGATGCTGTGAACGACAAGAGCAACATAACCGTGGTGATAAGCGACAACCTCACCACCGGCATGACCGGCGGACAAGACTCGGCAGGCACCAGCAAGTATGAAGCCATCTGCACCGCACTGGGCGTGGAACCCGAGCACGTACGTGTGGTTGTTCCCCTGCCCAAGAATATGCCCGAGATAACACGCATCCTGCGCGAAGAGATAGAATACAACGGAGTGTCGGTCATCATTCCACGACGCGAGTGCATACAGACCGCAGCACGACATGCAAGAGAGAAGAAGAAATAACCTCCCCTAACCCCTCCCAAGGAGGGGAACTCCGTCCGGACAGGAAGCATCCGCTATTAAAATTAAAAATTGAAGTAGCATCCGGCAGGGAAGCATCCGCTATTCATTATTCATTATACATTATTCATTAAAATGAAGAAAGACATAATCCTATGCGGTGTGGGCGGACAAGGCATCCTCTCAATCGCAACCATCATAGGCGAGGCAGCCACACAGGCAGACATCAACCTGAAACAAGCCGAGGTACACGGAATGAGTCAGCGCGGAGGCGACGTGCAGTCCAACCTGCGACTCTCGACCGACACCATCTACTCCGACCTCATACCACTGGGCGGAGCCGACCTCATCATCAGCATGGAGCCGATGGAGGCACTGCGCTACCTGCCATATCTGGCACAAGACGGAGTGGTGGTGACAAGCAACCAACCATTTGTCAACATACCCGACTACCCGGAGGCCGACAAACTGGCCGAGGCATACAGCAAGTTGCCACACGTGGTGGAACTCGACATCGAACAGGCTGCACACGAGGCAGGCAATGCACGAAGCTCGAACATGGTGCTCCTCGGAATGGCTGCACCTTATATTAATATAATAGGTGTGGACCAACTGCGACAAGCCATAAGCACCGTCTTCGCACGCAAAGGCGAGGCAGTGGTCGAAGCCAACCTCAAGGCATTCGATGCAGGAGTGGCTATAGGACAAAAACAATAAGAATCCACAAACTAATACAAACACAAAACCAGAAACACACATGATTTACAACAAACAGATGGAATGCATGTCGCGCGAAGACATGCGCGCTCTTCAGAGCGAGAGACTGATCAAGACTGTGAAGACATGCTACGAGAAGGTGCCGTTCTATCGCCGTAAGATGGACAAGATGGGTGTGAAACCCGAAGACATCCGAGGACTCGATGATATCACTAAACTGCCGTTCACCACGAAGTACGACCTGCGCGACGAATATCCGTTCGGCCTGCAGGCAGTGCCGCAGAGCGAGATACGCAGAATACACGCATCGAGCGGAACCACCGGCAAGCCCGTGGTGGGCGTATATACGGAGAACGACCTGAAGATGTGGGCCGAATGTGTGGCTCGCGTCATGGCTGTGGGCGATATAGGTCCGGGCGATGTGGTGCAGGTGTCCTATGGCTACGGACTCTTCACCGGCGGACTCGGCGCACACGACGGCGCAGGACTATGCGGAGCCGTACAGCTTCCTACCTCGTCGGGCAACTCAGAGAAACAGGTGATGCTCATGAAGGACCTCGGCACAACTGCATTGTGCTGCACACCATCCTACGCACTGCGACTGGCCGAAGTGATAGAACAGAGCAAAGACATAAAGGCCGAAGACCTGAAACTGAGGGTCGGCTTCTTCGGTGCCGAGCCTTGGACATGGGGCATACGCCGCGAACTGGAGAAGAAACTCCACATCAAGGCCATCGACATCTACGGACTCACCGAGATGTGCGGACCGGGCGTTGGCGGCGAGTGCCAGTTCCAGAACGGTACACACGTGGCCGAAGACATGTTCTACCCCGAAATCATCGACCCCGAGACACTCGAACCGGTGGCACCGGGCGAGGAAGGCGAACTGGTGTTCACATCGCTCTGCAAGGAAGCTATGCCGATACTGCGCTACCGCACACGCGACCTCACACACCTCATCTACGAACCATGCGAGTGCGGACGTACCACAGTGCGCCTCGGCAAGATACTGGGACGAAGCGACGACATGCTCATCATCCGTGGTGTGAACGTGTTCCCATCGCAGATAGAGACCGTGCTGACCGAGTTCCCTGTATTCACTCCGCAGTATTTCATCACCGTGGATCGCAAGAACAACGAAGACACCTTCGACCTCGATGTGGAACTGCGCGCCGAATACTTCTCGCCAAATCCGGCACAGCAGATGCCGTTCATCAAACCGCTCTACGACCGCATCGTGAGCATGGTGGGCATCAAACCAAACATACACATAAAAGAGCCGGGAAACATCGAACGCTCGTCGGGCAAAGCAAAACACGTGCTCGACAAACGCACCCTGCTCACCGACTGGAAATAAAAAAGACTCTCTCCCCGGCCCTCCCAGACCCTCTCCCCGGCCCTCCCCCTTTATGGGGAGGGAGGCCATGCGGGAAATAAAATAAATAACAGAATTATTAACAACACCCTTTAAAACTGGATAGCTCTCCCCATAAAGGGGGAGATGTCCGAAGGACAGAGAGGGTCCATTCATTATCCATTATTCATTAAATATTCATGACTCCACTCAACCACGACATAGTGACCGCAGCCATCGACAGCATGAAGCTCGGCGACTTCTCTACGGCCACCATACGCGACATACAATCGCTGTCGCGCGTCCTTGAAGAGAAGACGGGCCAACAGGTGATACACCTCGAGATGGGTGTGCCGGGCCTGCAGCCGTCGGACATAGCATTGAAAGCCGAACAGGAAGCACTCGCCAACGGCTGTGCTACCATATATCCGCCCAACGGCGGCATACCACGCATCAAGAAGGCTGCATCGAGGTTCGTGAAGGCATTCATCGGCATCGATATCGACCCCGAATGCTGCGTACCTACCACCGGAAGTATGCAAGGCACGTTTGCCACATTCATGGCCTTACATCATGCCATGCCCGAGCGCGACACCGTGCTGTTCATACATCCCGGATTCCCTGTGCAGACCTCACAATGCGACGTGATAGGACTGAAGCACATCGGACTCGACATCCACGACTTCCGTGGCGAGGCACTCATCAGCAAGCTCGACTCCATACTCGCAGCAGGCAACATCTGCGGAATCGTCTATTCCAACCCCAACAACCCGTCGTGGGTGTGCTTCAACGACACTGAGCTTGAGGGCATAGCAAGGTTGGCCGACCGATACGACGTGGTGATACTCGAAGACCTCGCTTACTTTGCCATGGACTTCCGTCGCGACCTCTCGCATCCGTTCCAACCGCCGTATCAGGCCACCGTGGCTCGCTACACCGACCGCTACGTGCTGGCCGTGTCGGGATCGAAAGCATTCTCGTATGCAGGACAGCGAATCGGCGTGACATGTATGAGCAACACCCTCTACCACCGCGTCTATCCTGCGTTGCAGGACAAGTTCGGTGTGGGCGAGTTCGGCAACTTCTTCACCAACCGACTGATGTACACCCTCTCGAGCGGCACCACCCACAGCGTGCAACATGCCATGGCTGCACTTATGGAGGCCGCATGTGATGGAGTCTATAACTTCCTCGACGACGTGAAGGAATACGGACGCCGTGCCCGGTTCTTGAAGGACATCCTGCTTGCCAACGGCTTCTACCTCGTATATGACAACGACCTCGGTGCGCCCCTGGCCGACGGATTCTACTTCACCGTGCAGTATCCAGGCATGAACGACCTGCAGCTCACCCGCGAACTGATGTACTACGGCATCGCGGTCTTCCCGCTCGACACCATGGGCAGCAACGAGCAGGGTGTGCGCATCTGCACCTCGTTCTTCAGCCGCGAGCAGGAGCCGCTGTTCAAGGAGCGCATCGAAGCATTCAGAAACAACAACCGCTAACTAATAACCAATCATGGACAACAATTCACCTTATCTGCATCCGCAGTATGAGACCCTCTCTCACGAAGAGCTGAAGGCTCTGCAACTCGAACGCCTGAAAGCCACAGTGAAACACTGCATGAATTCAGAGTTCTACCGTAAACGCTTTGCCGAGGCAGGTCTGACACCCGACGACATTCAATCGCTCGACGACCTGCGCAAGATACCGTTCACCACAAAGCAAGACCTGCGCGACACCTATCCGTTCGGGATGGCCAGCGTGCCCCTTCGCCAGTGTGTGCGTCTGCACTCATCGTCGGGCACTACAGGCAATCCCACCGTAATACTCCACACCCAACGCGACCTCGACGAGTGGGCCAACGCAGTGGCTCGCTGTCTGTGGATGGTGGGTCTGCGCCCCGACGATGTGTTCCAGAACTCATCGGGCTACGGTATGTTCACCGGCGGACTCGGTTTCCAATACGGAGCCGAACGCCTCGGAGCACTCACCGTACCGGCTGCTGCTGGAAACTCGTTGCGTCAGATTAAGTTCATAAAGGACTTCGGAACCACAGCCATACATGCCGTGCCGAGTTATGTGACACGTCTGTACGAGGTGATGCAGCAGGAAGGCGTCGATCCGCGTCGCGACACAAAACTCAAGGTGCTGGCCATCGGAGCCGAACCACACTCGGAGGAACAGCGTCAGCGCATTGAGCAGATGATGGGCGTGAAAGCCTACAACTCGTTTGGTATGAGCGAGATGTGCGGCCCAGGTGTAGGATTTGAGTGTCAGGAGCAGAACGGCCTCCATTTCTGGGAAGACTACTACATCGTTGAGATTGTCGATCCAGAAACTTTGGAGCCGGTGCCCGATGGCGAAATCGGCGAACTGGTGCTCACCACCCTCAACCGCGAGGCCATGCCGCTGCTGCGCTATCGCACCCGCGACCTCACACGTGTGCTGGGTCGTACTTGTC
Organism: uncultured Prevotellaceae bacterium; assembly: GCA_947166155.1. GTDB lineage: Bacteria > Bacteroidota > Bacteroidia > Bacteroidales > Bacteroidaceae > Colivivens. Next base: position 8,305 of record CAMVDC010000084.1, read on the forward strand.
CTTGCGGACGCAACCACATACGCCTCGACCGTATGCGTGGACGTTCAGACGACATGATCGTGCTGCGTGGCGTCAACATCTTCCCAATTCAGATCGAGAAGATTCTCATGCAGTTCAAGGAACTGGCAAGCAACTACCTCATCACCCTCACCACCGATGCCGACAACGACAACATGACCGTGGAGGTGGAACTCGAGGAACTCTTCACCGACGACTACCAGCGACTCATAAGTCTGGAGAAAGAAATCAAACGTCGCCTGAAAGACGAAATACTGCTCACGCCATACGTGCGACTCGTGCCAAAAGGCACACTGCCGGTGAGCGAAGGTAAAGCAGTGAGAGTGGTAGATAAACGTAAAGTATATCAGTAAGATTGGAAATTGACACCCCTCTCTAATCTCCCCCAAGGGGAGAAGATACCGTCCGGATGGGCAAAGCCTCTCCCCTTGGGGGAGATTAGAGAGGGGTTAATAATTTGAATATGAAACAACTATCAATATTTATCGAGAACAAGGGCGGCACACTCATCCGTGTGCTCGACCTCCTGAGCAAGGCAGGCATTCAGATCATTGCCTCGACCGTGTCGGACACACAGGACTTCGGTATCTACCGAGTGCTGTGCAACCAGCCGCAAGCTGCATTCCTCATGTTGAAGGAGGCAGGCATCAACGTGCAACTCACCGACGTGTTTGCCATCAGCATCGACGACCAACCTGGACGTGCTGCACAAGCCGTGGAGCAAATATCAAAGGCTGGTGTGAGCATACTCTACCTCTATTCCTTCCTATGGAAAGGCAAGGGAGTGCTGGTATTCCGTGTTGACAAACAAGACGTTGCACTCAGCACCATACATACGGCCGACATGACACAGCTCACCACATCCGACTTTGCATGACACTCATCGACCGACTGAATAACGGCGACCACTTCGCCCTCACCTCGGGCATACAACTCACCGAGGTGGGCGAAGGGTATGCACGTGCCGAGATGACTGTAGGCGAACAGCACCTCAACGCTGCTGGAGTGTGTCAGGGTGGAGCCATCTACACGTTGGCCGACCTCAGCTTTGCTGCCGTGACTAACAACAACCCCAACGTGACGCTCGGAATCTCCAACACCATCACATTCCTACATTCTGCCCATCTGGGCGACCGCCTCACAGCCCTCTGTACCGCAACCTACGACCACCACCGCCTGCCATACTGCGACATAAAAGTCACCAACCAGAACGGCCAACTCATCGCCGTAATGACAGGATTGGCATACCGAACTTCAAAACAATTGACAATTAACAATTGACAATGAACCATCCGGATGGCATCTTCCCCCTTTGGGGGGATAAGAGGGGGGCCATTATATCCTTAATCCAATCAGACATCGAATGGGCCGCTCCCGAGCGGAACCGCATCACGATGGAGCGTGCCATACTTGCCGCACCACCGAGCGACCTCTATGTGCTGCCCGAGATGTGGAGCACCGGCTTTGCCGTTCAGCCCGACGGCGTTGCAGAAACCGAACCATCGGAGAGTCTGGCATGGATGCACACCATGGCCCAGCGGCTCGATGCCGCCATCGCAGGCAGTATCGCCGTGAAACTCAGCGACGGCACACTGCGCAACCGATTCTATTTCGTCACACCTGGGGGTGGCGAGACCCACTACGACAAACGTCATCTCTTCACCTACGGAGGTGAACACCAACGCTACACCGCAGGCCATGAACGTGTCGTGACAGAGTGGCGCGGAGTCCGATTCCTCCTTCAGGTATGCTACGACCTGCGCTTTCCCGTCTTCAGTCGCAACCACGACGACTACGACTGCATCATCTACGTAGCCTCATGGCCAGAGTCGCGTCAGGAAGTATGGAACACACTGTTGCGAGCCCGCGCCATCGAAAACCAATGCTATGTGGCAGGAGTGAACCGCATAGGCCACGACCCGCAATGCCAATACAACGGCGGCACGATGCTCGTCGATGCCCGTGGACACATCGTCGAAGAATGTCGTCCAGGCACCGCGCAAACCATCACCGCCCAGCTCGACATGGAATCCCTCGCGCGCTTTCGCACCAAGTTCCCCGTCCTCCACGATGCCGACAACTACCACCTGCTTTAACCCCAATCCCCTATTTAGGTTTTATTCCTCCCCTCTATCGTGCTATCTCATCTCACCTCGATAGCACATTTTTTATCACACCCCACCCCCCCCCAAAGGGGTGACATTATATTATGAGGCCGGCGAGTATATCCGTGACAAGTCAAAGACCTACAAATTATACACGTAGCTCTTCGACCCCGAACAGCAAGCTATTAAACTACGAATTGCTATCTAATCAACCCTGAATTACTAGCAAATCAAGCATTAACTGACGTCTGCGCGTACGTACATAAAGGTCTGCGCGTATATACGCATAACCACTCACGTATATACGCGCAGCCCCGAAACACCGCACTCGCAAGCCCGAAAGCACGCACTCGCAACCACGAAAGCACGCACTCGCAACCCCGAAACACCGCACTCGCAACCCCGAAACACCGCACTCGCAACGCATCCGCTATTCATTATTCATTATTAATTATTCATTATATTATTCCTCCCTTACATGTTTTCCGGCCCCCATTTATCCGTCATTCCATCAGGATTTCACTTAGCATACAGATTATCAGCGAAATAAACATCCCAAAACACTGACGGATGTAAATTTATCCGTCAGCGCTATTTTGTTTAAGACTCTAATTATCAACCCATTTACGCTGACTGATGGATAATGACGGATAATGATGGATGACGGATGCTGACGGATAAAAAACGTCCATCCATCAGCCCCTAACACTCAAACATACAGCCAGTTATCTACCCAAAATGACGGATGACGGATAAAATCTGAAAATTCACAAGAAAATAAATGCGCGCAATAATCATCCCACATCACTCCCCAAATACACTACCTTTCGAGAATCCCCTCCTTATGTAGCACCAACCTCCCCCTATTGTCATATCGAGCTTGCGAGCATATCTGTGACAGTCCGAAGGACTGCTAATGGGTGTTTTATCAGACAACACGGGACAACTATATATAATTGATAATTGACAATTGATTATTTTGAATTGAAAATGAGCCATCAGGAATGAAACAACCTCCCTAATGTAGCACTAACCTCCCCTTATTGTCATATCGAGCAAAGCGAGCATATCTGTGACAAGCCGAAGGAGTGTTAATAACACACTACATTATGTTTTTTATTAGACAACATGAGATAACAAAGGACACTTCTTCAAGGCCTTTGCTTTGGCAATGTCCACTTCATCCAAATCATCAATTGTGGCATTAGGCACGATTACGGCTGACCAATCTGTGTCTATGAACAAAGGCTCAACCAAGATTGCATTCAATCGTGCCTGTGTCAGCTCTACCAAAGAGTCCTCAATCCGTTGCCATGCTTTGTTGTGGGCATATACAGGTAACTTCGGCAGATGCTTTGGGATATGAATCACCCAAACTTTCTTATGGATGTCCTCCGTGATGAACTCCTCTATGTCCAGCCCTTCGCTTGAAAGGTTAGCACACAGATTTGTCAGTCGAAGTGTTGCCTGTTGAGTCGTGTAGTTGTATGTATCCGTCCCAACAATCCTCAACGTCTTATCTTCACCACCGACACCCACATGCCCACCCTCCCGGTTCGCCAA
>CAMVDC010000085.1 GCA_947166155.1 uncultured Prevotellaceae bacterium
CATATCGAGCTGTGCCTGTTCCGTCTGGTTGTTGAGGCGGTCTTGCTGCATGGTCACCTGAGTGTTGCGCAGCAGGTTTTGTTTCTCGGCCAGTTCGGCCTCAGCATTGAGTATCTGCAGGTCGAGCGAGCTGTTGCTCAGTCGCACGATTACGTCGCCACGATGCACCATCGAGCCTTCTTCCACCACTTTTTCCATCACGATGCCGCCTTCTTCGGGCGATATCTGCACCACCTGTATGGGCAACACCTGCCCGTTGGTGCGCACATAGTCCTTAAACTCAGCTTGCCGCACCTCGCTTATCGTCACATCGTCGCGGCTGACTCGCAGGGTCGAGGCATGATTGCCAAACACCAACCAGCCAAGAAGCAGTGCCAGCAATGCCGCACCAGCCACCCAAGGCCCATGTTTCTTAAGTTGGAAACCGCGTTTCTTTTCAATCACTCTGTCCATATCGTTTCTCCTTTATAGTATTTAGTTAATAATTCTTCTACCATCACCATGAGGCGGCACTGCAGCAGTGTGGCCCTCGATTGCAACAAGGCTGACTGGGTGGAGTGGAGGTCGATGGCTGTTGCAAGCCCTTCCTCATACTGGCGGCGCGTCAGCTCATGAGCCAGGCTGTCGGCCTCCACCTTCTTCTCCATCTGCAGCGATTTCTTCCTGTAGGCCTCGAGGTCCTGCCATGCCTCGCGGCTCAGCTTCTCCAGTTCCTGACACTTGGCTTCGTAGTCCTCGACCGACTGCCGGTAGCTGTTGCGAGCACGGCGTATGTTGGTCAGTGTCTGCATGCGGTTGAACAGTGGTATGCGCAGTGTGGCACTCACATATTCACCCATATTGTTGTGAAACTGATCGTGAAACGGCTCCACGTTCGGTGTGTGCAACATGCGGTAGTAGGTAGTCGATACACCTGCTCCAAGCGAGATGGATGGGAAGAGGTCGGCACGTGCCTCGCGCAACTCATGTCGGCGCACCTGCATGCGATATTGCGCCACCCTCAGTTCGGCGTTTTCCACTGTCGCGCCCGTCGGATTTTCGCTCAGTGAAGGCAGTGCGTCGGTCGCAGGGGCATCCATCACTGCTATAGTGAGGCTGTCGGTAAAGGGGAAGGCCATCGCATTCTTCAGCGCCAACACAGCCGATGCATGGCGGCCGAGGCAGTTGGTGAGTTCGTAGTTGGCCTCAGCCTCCTGCGACTCCATCAATGCCACGTCGGCAGCACTCTTGCGCCCCACCTCTTCCAACATGCGAGTTTGGCGCAACATGAGCCGTGCCTCCTCGAGTTTCTCTTCGGCCATACCGACCATACCCTCGTTGTAAGCCACATCGACAAACGCCCGCAAGGCATTGAGGGCGGTTGCGTCTTGCTGCTGACGCAGGGCTTCCCTGCCCATCAGCACACTGGCATTTGCGGCACGCAGGGCATGCAGGCGGCTCAAACCGTCGAACACCGGCACCGACGCGCTGAGCGAATAGCCGTTGTAGAATGTGCTCACATCGGTATATCCGTTGGTAGCGGGGTCGATGGCACGACCAAAGTTGTACTGCACACCTATACTGCCATCCACCGACGGCAGGAAGCGCCCGATGGCAGCTGTACGCGAGGCCTTCAGGTTGTCGAGTTCCAGCTGCGACTGCACCACCTCGTGGTTGTGCTCCACTGCGTATTGCATACACTGCCGGGCGGTCCATACCCGTTGTGCACTACATGGCAGGGCGGCAAGAGCCAAAAGTGAAATGATTTGTATCTTCATAAGTCGTTCTGTTTTTTTGTTTCGCGGTGCAAAGTTAGGAAGTAATAAGTATAGCTGCAAATATATTTGTGTGGCTGGAAGCAGATTGTCTAAAATTTATACACCCCCATGTGTGATTCTTTGACATATTCTTCGTACCTTTGCACCCAAAACCACACATTGCTATGAATAAATACGGCACAATACTCATCATCGACGACAATCCATCAATCCTAACTGCATTGCGCTATTGTCTCGACTCCACATTCCAGCGCATCATCACCCTCGAAAGTCCCGACGACATCCTTGTCACCATGAGTCAGGAGGATATCGACCTCGTGTTGCTCGACATGAACTTCTCGCTGGGCGTGAACAGCGGACAAGAAGGACTGCTGTGGCTGCGCACCATACATCAGCGACACCCACAGACACCTGTGGTGCTGCTCACGGCTTATGCCGATGTGACCCTCGCGGTGAAAGGACTGAAAAGCGGAGCCGCCGACTTCATCACCAAACCGTGGGACAACGACCAGCTGGTACACAAACTCAAGGACGTGCTCGACATGCAATCCGAAATCGTGACCCTCGATGAGATGGAGAAAGACCACATACGCCGCACCATCGACCACTGTCACGGCAACCTCTCGCGCGCAGCCGAAATGCTGGGCATCACACGCCAAACACTCTACAACAAAATGAAACGGCTATGATAGCTATATAATAAGACTATGATTGCTATATATATAATAATAGGTGTGGCATGCATCCTGCTCCCACTGCTCTACTACCGCCACCAGCGACGCCTGGCCAACCGCGCCCACCTCATGGAGGAAGCCATACGCAACCGCGACTTCACTTTCCGCCTGCCAACCCGCGGCATGCCATTCGGCGAACGTGCCATGCAGGAAGCCCTCAACCACCTGGGCGATACCATACGCCAACAGATGAACCAGCGCGAGGTAGAATCGTGGGAACGACTCACACGTGTGCTCACCCACGAGATGATGAACGCCACGGCACCCATCACCAGCATCAGCCAGTCGCTACTCACACGTCCCGACGTGATGGGCACCCCACTCGAGGAAGGTATTCAAGCCATCCACGACACATCGCGCCACCTCAGTCACTTCGTGGCCAACTATCGCAAGATGTCGGAAATGGACAAACCACAAATCTCCGACCTCGAACTCAGCACCCTGATAGCCGACGTGAGCCGCGCCCACCCCACCCTGTCATGGCATACCGACGTGCCGACAGGCACCATGGTGCGTGCCGATCGCGACATGATACGCCAGGTGCTGACCAACATCGCCAAAAACGCCATCGAGGCCGATGCAAAGAAGATTGTGGTCGAATTGCTGCCCGACGAAAAAACGAATCACATAACACTCTATATAGGCAACGACGGACGCCCCATACCAGCCGAAAACCGACAGTCGCTGTTCGTCCCATTCTTTACCACCAAGCGCCATGGCAGCGGCATCGGTCTATCGCTCAGCCGCCGCATGATGATACAGCAAGGCGGGATGCTCGAACTGGCCGAACACACACGTCAGGGATGCACCACAGGATTCATAGTCACACTGACGGCGCTCCCCAACAATTAACATCTGTATTTAGCACCAATCGGTCATTAGCGTATCATAACACTAATGACCGATTGTAGTTTATTGCTCAGCACTTTACACCTGGAAGAAAGAGAAGTTTACCGAGCCGTAGTTGCGATGCTCTACGAAATTAGGGTGTGACGTGAAATCCTGAGTGCGTCCGTGCTCGAGTATGAATACTCCGCCCTGGGGGTTGAGCAGTGGCTTTGGCCGCTGGCCGAAGATGAGGTCGGGGATTTGGTCAATCCACTCGAGGGTGTAGGGCGGGTCGGCAAAGATGATGTCGAACTGGCGGGTGCACGATGGCAGGAATCGCGACACATCGCCCATGATTGGTTGCCACTCGGGGTCGCGTAGGTCGGTGGCTATGCGTCGCAGGTATTGGTAGTGCTTGTGGTCCTTCTCGACCGATACCACGGGTGAGCATCCGCGCGAAAGGAACTCGAGGGATATGCTGCCGGTTCCGCAAAAGAGGTCGAGTGCGGATGGTGAGTCGGAAAAGTCGACATACACGCTGGTGAGTATGTTGAATAGTGACTCCTTGGCAAAATCGGTAGTGGGACGTGCCTTGAATGTATGAGGCACGTCCCACCGTTTTCCTTGATATTTTCCTGCTACGACTCGCATGTATGTGTGTGTAGTGTCGGTGTAAGGGTTCACCCTGTGGGTTGGTCCTTATTCCCAGTTACCCGACATCTTGTTTTGCGGGTCTTCGAGGTCGCCTACGCGCAATCCGTACCAGTTACCCTCGGTGTGGTCAGCATTGTCGAGGAAGAGGTCGGCGCGGTTCTTGCCGCGTTTCTTGAGTTCGGCTTTGAGGTTTTTGATTTTCTTTGCTGGCAGTCCGTCGAGGTAGTCGTCGAGCGATGCACGTATTTCGCACACCTTGTCAAACTCGTTGGACTTGAGGTTGAATGCTTCGTGTTTACGCACTTGGAACATGGCTCCCTCGCGACCTACAGGCAGGTACTTGAGCGAGTCGGGGTTGGTGATACCGAGTTTCTCGGCAGCCGACTGCCATGTGGTGTCGCTGCGATATGCTCCGGCAAGCACTGCATCCTGCTTGGTTTCGTAGCTCATTGAGAGTTCGTCGGTCCAAACATCCTCGTCGATTTTCACAACGGCACGGCCGTTCTTCACAAAGTCGACCAAGGAGTCGAGGGTACCACAGAAATCGCCGGCATGTGCCTTACGATATTCTTCCTCTGCTTCGCGTATCTGCATGAGACGCGCAATGACTTGTTGTTCGCGCTCCGACTTTTGTTCGTCGAACGCAATGTCGGCGTAAATACTCATGAAGCATGCGCCAACTAAGCCCAAAACGCATACTACGAGCAACGAATTTACGATAGTTTTCTTCATAATGTTTGTTTGTTATTATAATTTTTCTTATATTCGTGGCACAAAAGTAATAATTAAAAATGAAACATGGCTAACAAAGCCTAACTTTTTTGCAATTTTTTATGATAATTGACTATCTAAAGGAGCTGTTTTTACAAAACTTCGGTCATAATCCGACCGCTGAGCAGCAAAAGGCGATTGCCGAGCTGGCTGCTTTCATTCTCGGTGTTTCGGTCACAGGAGATGAGGATGCCAGCAGCTCCACGAGCACTCAGAGCACAATGATTACCCCGAGTACTCGTACGGGTTCAAGACACGAGGTGTTCGTCATGCGCGGATTTGCCGGAACGGGAAAGACATCGCTCGTGGCTGCGTTGGTGAAAACAATGGTGCAGCTGGAGCGCGAGTGCATACTGCTTGCCCCGACAGGACGCGCAGCCAAGGTGTTTGCCACCTATGCCGACCATCCGGCTTTCACCATCCACAAACAGATATACCGACAGAAGTCGATGGAGGCCGATGCGGGTTTCTCACTCGACTTCAACTCGCATAAGCACACATTGTTTATTGTCGACGAGGCGTCGATGATTGCCGACAGCGCGACCGACAGCCCCTACGGCAGCGGTCACCTGCTCGACGACCTCATCCAATACGTCTACAGCAGCGAGGGTTGCCGCCTCATAGTGCTGGGCGATACGGCTCAGCTGCCGCCTGTGGGCGAAGAATGGAGCCCGGCACTGCAACCCGAGGTGTGGCGCAGTTATGGCCTCAGCGTCACATGCATCACACTGACACAAGTGGTGCGACAGGAACGGCTGTCGGGCATTCTGAGCAACGCAACGGCACTGCGCGGGATGATAGAGGGGGGCAGCAAAGACTTCAACGTGGAATGGACGGCCGACGTGGTGAACACGAGCGGCAACGATCTGATCGAAGCCCTGGCCGACAGCTACCGACGCTATGGGACGGACGACACCATCGTGGTGTGCAGGTCGAACAAGCGGGCACACGTCTACAACATGGGAATACGCAACCAGATACTCGACTGCGAGGAGGAACTGTCGCGAGGCGACATCATCATGATAGCGAAAAACAACTACCACTGGCTGGGCGACGACTCGTTTCTGGCTAACGGCGATATAGCCCGGGTGGTGCGTGTGAGGAACGAGCGCGAACTCTATGGCTTCCGCTTTGCCGACTGTACCCTGATACTGCCCGACTACGACGACCGCGAAATCACTGCCACCGTATTGCTCGACACACTGCATACCGAAGCTCCTGCCCTGGGACGTGCAGAGCAGGAGCAACTATACAATCGTGTGCTCGAAGATTATGCCGACATACCCTACAAGCGCGACCGCCTGAAGAAACTACGCGAAGACCCCTACTACAATGCGTTGCAGATAAAGTATGCGTATGCTGTGACGTGCCACAAAGCGCAGGGCGGACAATGGGCCGACGTGTATGTCGACCAAGGCTATATCACCCCCGACATGCTCACCACCGACTACTACCGCTGGCTCTACACCGCATTCACCCGGGCCACACAGCAGCTGCACCTGGTGAATTGGAAATAACCTCTCCCCCGCTCCCTCCGTCGCTTTGCTCCCCAATTGCTACGATTTCGCAATTGCCCCCAAGGGGGAGTGAGAGGTTATGGGAGGTTACTATTAATAGCTCGGCGAATAATAATACACCACGCCGTTGCTCCGTCGGTCGAGTGTTGTTTCGACAATGCTTTCCTGCTGCATTATGAAGCGGTACTTGGTTTCGGGAACCTTGGATAACAGGAACCATGCGTTATCTCCAATTATCGCCATGCCTGGACGTTTTGCTGCATCGTAGCCAATCACGCGCGAAACGGGTGTAGCAAGGTCGTAGTAGTAGGCTGTGGTGCCATAGTAGAAATCCGGGTCTTCGCGCTCAGTCATCACCAGGTTGCCGTAGGTGTCGTACGAACTGTGTATTGTTGTATGTTTGGGCTTTTGTCCTGATGTACTTTCTTCTGTCTCCACCCGCTTCACTTCGCGCCCGTTTTGGTATGTACGTTTATACTTGTGTAGTGTGGAATAACTATATGAGCGTTGCTTACTCTCATATTCCATGTTCACGAGCTTGCCCTGCTTGTCGTATTTATTTTTTGTAATCCATGCCAGTTCATAGTTACCGTCCTTTTGCTTTATAAACTCTCGTTCCTCCAACAGGTTGCCTTTCTTGTCGTAGGTATCTTCATAGCGTTCAACGAATGCTGAAGTATTGAGATAGTCGTTTTTGAGGCTCGGGTATTCTTTTAGTATTGAGAGGATGCGGTTGCCTCGTCGGTCGTATTCATTCTCCCTCTCACTTTGCAGAAACATGCGTCCATTTTTATTGTCATAGTTTTTCCTTGTCAGCATGTGGCCTTCTTCGTCGTAGGTCGCTTCTTGTTTATACACCAACTGCGGCACACCCGAGTCGAGCGAGTATTGGTTTATCACGGTACAGAAGCCACGGTCGTCGTATTCAAGTACAGACTTATTTTTTACGGTTTCTGTGTTGTATCGGTTATACGTTGTGGCATGTATTTCCGATATACGTCCCTTGGTATCATAGACATACGATTCACGTTTTTCTTCACGATCCGACCGGCTGTATATGCTGTCGAGGCGATAGTGGGAAGGCTGACCTATCTTAAACGTGCGGTCGAAGAACGTGCGGTTCACTTTTCCTTTGGGGAATCGCGCTCTGAGTTTGACGGCTTCGGGTTCGGTCATATTGCCGCTTATGGTCAGGTCGTCTATCTCGATGCTATCGACCCAATCGGGCACAACCACTCTGTTTTTATAGAAATTGAGATTCAGCTGCTTTATGTGTTTCAGTCCTTTCAGGGCTTCGGGCACCTCATTTATTATAAACATATTCGAATTTTGTGAGAAACGCTCGGCTACCTCGGCATTCACGTCCGACTTGCGTGCCAGCCAACCGATGTGGGGAGTCAGTGCGCCAGTCTTTTCGTCGACCTCTATGCCGATGAATCCAGCAAAGAGCTCCACGTCGCACGTCTCTACGATCTCGCCTGTCACGTCGTTGATGTTGACATGCTTGAAGCTTACCCGACACATTTCAGAAGCCATCGAGCCTCCTCGTTTCATGGTCTTAGGTATGGTTCGAGTCTTTGTGTCGGGGAAGAACTTTAGGAACCATCCATCGAACTCGGTAGGCTCTTCGTTGCTGCAACCACCGCCACGCAGACGGTCGGGGCGGTCTTCCATCACTATGTTCTTCCAGAATTTTGCATCGGGCTTTCCCTCGGCAGCACGTGTGAACTGGCGCAGCAGCGGTTTCAGTTCGCGTGTCCACCACCCCATGTCGTAGGCATCGAGTGCTGCTGTCTTCTTTTCCACCTCCTGCCAGTCGGCCGGTGTGCCTTTCAGTATGATAGAAGGTATGCCGCACGATACATACATTTCGATATAATTGAAATACTTCTTCATTGCCTCCATCAGCGTTATCTGCGATGCAATGCGCTCCACGGCAGTGGTTGTCGAGAAGTTTGCCGTCACGGTTTCGGTCACATCGCCCTTGGTGTTCTTGGCAATCTCGGCCGAGAACTGATTGAAGAGTTCGTCCCATTGGTAGTCTTTATCGTGCAATATGTCTTGTTTGGATTGCACCACAAGGTCCACCTTGCCTTCGTGATTAACAAAGAGCGGACGCATTGCCTCGGCATTTTCGTTCACATACCGGCCAAATGTCTGACTGATGAGCAGCCAAATCATGTCGGGCGAAAGGACGAGCGGACGGTGATCGGCAAATGCGAAGATAAATGTTTGGTACATCACATCGTGTCCACGATTGATCAGTTTGGCATCCTTGAAGCTATGCGCCAACACATTTTGCTGGTCACTGGGTATCTGAAACTCCTCTAACACTCCACTGACCAACCATTTCTCCTCCAGGAAGCTTATCTTGCTTTCGGGAGCAGGCAGGTCGGTATCGACTTCAAACTCTATCATTCCCGGTTCTTGATCCAGTATGGCACAGGTCTTCTGCGCACTGGCTCCTGCCGTCAGCAGCCACATGGCGGCAAGCAATAAATACATTCGTTTCATCATTTTGTTCGTTATTAAAGATTAAAGTTATTCGATTTCGGCTGCAAAGGTACTGACATCTCATAAAACCTGCAAGGAATTCGGTTTACATTTAGTTTACATTTAGTTTACAAATATTTTACAACGAGTTTACAAACAGTTTACATAGACTGAACAACAGGCAGTTGCACGACACGAAAGGTAAAAAGACAATGCGCACGACCTCATGTTTGTGATGAAGTCGTGCGCACATCTACACCTATATATTATATAAGAAACTGTTATATTACATAAGAAACTGTTTATTCGAAGTGATAGCCATGCAGATGTTCGGTGGGGAATACTGATTCACACAGGCGATAGAGGCGCGGGTCGTAGTCGTGGAGTTGTTCGCGGGTCTTGAGTGTGAAGTGCTGGCCGCCGTCTTTGGCTGGCACCACCATGCGGCAGGTGTTGAACCACGCTTGTGCCCCTTCGGCAAAATACTCAGCGCTGTTGGTCATGGAATATGTTCCTGCCCACAGGCCTTCGGTCTTTGCTTGGCGGAAAGCAGTGCGTAGGCTGTCGCGAAACTCGGTGCTCACGCGGCTCATGGCGAAATCGACATTGTGTGCAAATTCGTGTACCATGATGCTCTCGCTCCAATAGCGTTCGCGGAATCCTGGTATCTTTACGAGGTTTTCCTCGCCTATCGACATCACGGGCAGTTGGAGCGTGGCTCCGTAGCCGCGTCCGCGTTGGTCCCAGTCGGTGTCGGGCCACCACACTTTCATCATGCGGCATTCGGGCAGGTCGGTGATGTTTTCCTTATATCCGGCCACACCGATGCGGAAGTGACAGCGTATCATCTCCTCGCGTGCCTGGGGTATGCGGCTGAGCATGTGGTTTACGATGTACCTGACTTGCAGCAGGGCGGTGTCGCTCACTGCTTCGGAACTGACTATTGCCAGTCCCTCGGCACTCACATATTTCTTGTACCAGGGGTCGAGGGCCGACTCTTTGCCTGCCAGCCACTGCTTGAGGGTTGGTGGCGGGGCGGTGACTGCGTCGTTTTTGGATTCTTGTGCTGTTGCCGGCATCGCTATGCTGAGCAGCAGGATTAGTAGGTAGTTTGTTGCTTTCATCGCTTATTTGTTTTTCTTAGCTTCTTCCTTTTCCATTGCGGCTTTGCGCTTGCGGAATTCGGCTTTCGCTTTTTCCATTTGCTTTATGAAACGTTCGTTGGTGTGGAGCACGGCGTAGGTGACCGATGCCATGAGGCGTCCTGCATCGACGTCGCTCTGCCAGTGTGCGCCTACGATCACTCGGCTGTCGCCATACATCATGCCGCGCGCCAGCAGTGTGTCGGCTTGTGCGGGGTTGATTTCTGTGAGTATGAGTGCGGTGAGCCATCCCAGTATGGTGTGTCCCGATGGATATGAGCCATTTCGGCGCAGGCTTTTCTCGGCCCATGGAGTGCTGGTGGGTTCTTGCATTCGCATGAATGGACGTTTGCGCATGTAGTGTTCCTTGGGTCGCTTGCCCATCTCGTCGCCGGTGAGGATCGAGAGTTCGAGCAACTTATATATTTCGGGAGTGTTCTCTTTCGATATCTTCATGCCGAATGGTTCGGAGAATTCTTTCTCAACGACACCGATACCCCACTCTTCGTCGCGTATGGCGATAGCTCCGCGCACTGGGTCGAGTCGTTGGGTCTTGCCCCACATGTATTGCATGATGTCGTAGGCAAAGTGTGGACTCATGGTATCGGGTGGTGCCGGCAGCCACTTCAGGGCATCGGGCATCTCGTCGCGGGTCATGTAGATGGGTTCTCTCTCGTCTTGTGCTGCTGCAGTGATTGCAAGCGTTGCGATGATAATGGTTGTAAATATGTACTTCATTGTATGGCTTATTTTAGTTGTTTAGCAATAGCTTTCATACCTTCGATCGACGGGTGTCCGCCTTGTTTTGCGATGTCGTGCAGGGTTACGACTTCCACTCCGTAGTGTTTGCAGATGGTGTTGACCGACTCGTTGATTTCTGGTTTGAGTTCGGAGTTGAGTATGAATCGTATCTCGGTGTTGAGGTATCGGTGGGTCATGTGGTCGAGCAGTTTGGCCAGTGCGGGACGGAAGGCATAGAGGTCCTGCCGCGTCCATCCTTCGTATTTGTATTCGCCTATCGGTGCATTGGCCCACGAGTCGTTGGTGGCACCGAAGATGAGTATGATGTCGGGGCATCCCAGGTTGTCCATTCTGGCCAGGAACGAGCGCCGGCTGTAGTCTTCGCGGTTGTAACCGGTGTTGCAGATGGTGGAACCAGAGAACGAGTTGTTTTTCTCCAATCTATATCCTTTTTGCTTCAGATAGATGTACCACCAGGTCTGTTCCACGTTGGTCACGTTGGTGTTGGTGCGTGGACGGCCGTCGAAGTACCACACGAAGTTGGTGTCGGGTTCGAGGTAGCCCTCGAATGTGCTGTAGGAGTCGCCAAGGATGGAGACAGTCTTCACTTGTGCCGTACATGCCATACATGCCAGGCATGCCATGATTGTAATGATAGTGTGTCGATTCAACATGATATTTATGATTATTTACGA